>JAFAXS010000139.1 GCA_019240755.1 Vulcanimicrobiota bacterium | reverse complement strand
TTGACGTCGCGAAACTCGGGACCGCCCTCGCGCCAGTATGCGTGGGTGATCGCGTAGTGGCGGCCGACCTCGCAACCCGCGGCAACCTCCATCCCGGGCGGAACGGCCCAATGAAAGAGCGCGTTATATCGCGTCACGCGCTCGTTGCCCGCCGTCGGCTTCACGTGCTCGAGGAAGGTCGAGAATCGCCCGATCACCCCTCGCTCCTGCAGCGTTCGCGCGATTGCGACGAACCTATCGAGGTCGAGGCCCGCTTCGGCCGCGCGCGCTCGCCAAAGGTCGCGCACGAGTTCCTCGGAGCGAAACTCGCGCTTGAGCGCGGTCAACGCTCGCCATTCGAGCGTAGAAAGCTCCACGATCCCGGCAGGTAGCGGCCGTGCCGGTTCGGCGGCGCGCGCCCCGGGGGGCAAACCGCGCCGACGGACGTGTCCAACGCCGAGCGCGAAGAGCATCTTCGCAGGCATCAGGCGGAAACGATCGGCCCCGACTTGGGCGGCGAGCCACTGCGCGTGCTTGCGCAACGAGAATCCTTGTGGAACCTTCAGCGTCGTCCACAAGCGGTACGAGCTTCCCGCCGTCGCCGCATCCGCCGTCCGGATGACGACGTGTCCCGAGAACGGATCGACGCGGAACATAAAGTCGAAGGCTAAATCTAAACGCGCCGGCAGAACTTCCCACGCGCAGAGCGCGCCAGCCGCCAAGTTCGTCGCGAGCAGCGTCTGACGCACGCGGCGGATCGTGCCGGCGGCAAGCATGGCGCGAACGCGGTCGATGACGGTTTGCGCGTCGATGCCCGCGCGCGCGGCTATCTCGCCGAACGGATCGATCTGAAAACCGCTCAGCCGATCCTCCGAGACGGCCAGGATCGCGGAATTGATCGGGTCGGAGACCGTAGCAGGCAGCGGCGCCGATTGGCCCACCATTTAGGCTAGTTAGATTTGAACGTCGCTGAGCCCCGTCGCGTAGAGGTAGTTCTGTTGCGCCGTCTGGACGCTATAGAGCGCGGTAATGTAGGCGGATTGGGCGGTCGAAAGGTTTGCCTCCGCCGTAACGACGTTAAGGATGGTCGTCGCTCCTACCTTATACTGTGCCTGGGTTGCGTCCAGCGTGACCTGCGCCGACCGCAGCTCTAAGCCGGCCTGTACGAGCGATGCACGAGCCGAAATCAAGGTCGCCAGCGCCGAGCGAACGTCGGATTCAACGGTCAGGCGCGTCGAGTTGAGCGTCGCGTTGGCCTGGTCCAACTGCGACTGCGCGACCGCGATGTTGTAATTCGTGACTCCCTGGTCGTAAATCGGGACGCTAAGACTGAGGCCCAGCGTCTTGCTGTTCGACCAGCTCTGCGGTCCCGGGCATTCGGAGATTCCGATGACATTGCCATTCTTGACGGTCGTTGTGGTTGAAAAGCAGTTGATGAACTGCCGGCTGATGCCGTCGGTGGCACCCGCCGCGAGAACCGGGAACCGGGCCAGTTTGGCGTAGCGCAAGTTCTCGCGAGCAGACTGAACGTTATAGGCCGCAGAGATATAGTCGGGGCGCATGACGAGCGCGCGCTTCAGTGCGCCTGCATACGACAGATTTGGGGCGGCCGGCTGCGCGATCCGTGACTTGGGTACGACTTCAGAGTCGGCATCGAGACCGAGCGTCGTAGCGAACGTTGCCTGAGCCCCGATTGCGGTCCCTTGAGCGGTTACCAGCTGACCGCGGGCCTGCGCCACCTGAAACTGCGCGGCCGCGATGTCGGAGCGCGCCGCCGCCCCGTTGCGGATCTGGGCCGCCACTGACGCCACGTTGATTTCGAACTCGCGGACCAGTTGGGCGTCGGCGGCCACAGTCGCGTTGTCTTCCAGGACGGCGTAGTACGCGTTAGCCACGGTCAAGGCCAGCGTCTGCAGCTGCCGCAGAAGCGTTGCCCGACCGGCGATGTCGGCGGCCTTGGCCGCACGAATCGCCGCGATGGTTCGGCCACCGTCGTAGATCAGCTGAGTAACGGTAATGGTAGCCGACTCGTTCGTCACCGTCGCTTGCGAGTACGCCGCGGGCGTCGCCAAGCCGAATGCGGCATTCGGAACGATTGCGGGGCTCGGCGTCGCGCTCGGGCTGCCCGCACCGCCGGTTGACGCCGTCGTTCCATTGCTGTACGACTTCCCTAGCGTCGCGTTCCCGCTGACGCTCGGGTAATATGCCTGCTTCGACGACTCGTATTTGGCATGGATCGCCGCCCACTGTGCATTTTGCAGAGCGAAGGTCGGCGACAGCGCGACCGCGATCCGGATGGCGTCAGCCAGCGAAATCGACTGCGGAACGCCCTTCTTCGGCGTTAACTGGACGACGTCGGGCGCGGGAACTCCATACGCCGGATACGGAATCGGCGTGCCGCTGACCGTGGGTTGCGGCAATGGCGACGGCATTTGGACGCCGGGCACCGGCTGCATGGAACTCGGCGGCGGAACGTTCTGAGCCAACGCCACGCCGGTCATGAGGGAACCGAGCGCGAGTGCGGTGAGAAGCCCTCGCGCCGGGAGCATCCGTCGCTTCATCTTCTAATGCACCGTGCCCGCGTTGGGTCCGCTCGCGCCTGCGATGGCCACGAGGCTGCCGTCCTTCAGCGCGTCGGGACGTGTCGTGATCACCATCGTTCCGGGGTGGACGCGGGGGCTGATCACCTGCGCCATCGTGTCGGTCTGGACGCCGACCTTCACCGGTACCGCCTGCGCCTTGTTGTCGGCGATCGTGTAGACCATGTCGCCGTTGGGCGTTTGCGCGACGGCGCTGCGGGGGACGACGATCGCCCCAACGGCACGCGACTTCGTCAGCGTGACCGAGACCAGCATCCCGCCACGTAGCGCGTAGCCGGGGTTCTGCAGCTCGATGCGCGCGAGGTAGGAGAGCGTTCCCGACGTCGGCACGGAGTTGACGGTCTGGATGGCGGCGTGAAGCGTCCGTCCCGGCAACGACGTGGACTGGAACGTCACCTGCGTGCCCGGATGCACGTACGCGAGGTCTTCATCCGGGACGTTGACGTTGATCCAGACGCGATCGATTCGCGCCACTTGCAACACCGGCTGCGACGGCGACGCAAAGGCGCCCGGATCGACGAGCCGGTTCGCGACGACGGCGTCGTACGGTGCGTACAGATAGGTCTGCGACAACTGCGTGCTGATCACGTGCGCCTGTGCGCCGGCGGCGGCGGCTTGAGCCTCTTGGGCTCGTACGTTCTGCGCGCTGACTTGATTGTTGCGCAGGGCCACGACGGAGTTGTTGTAGGTTTGCTGTGCCTGCACGTAGTTCGATCGGGATTGCTGCAGCTGCGTCTCGGACACGTAGCCCTGTTTGTAGAGCTGCTCGTTCTGTTCGTAGACGAGGCGCGCATTGTCCAGCGATGCCTTCGAGGTTTGCACGGCGGCCTGATTCGCCTGAACCTGCACGGGATACCCCACGACCGCGCCTTGCGCCGAGGCGGAGTATTGCGCCGCCTGCGCTTGCGCTTGCGAGAGCTGCGCTTGCAGCGTGGATGGATCGATCGTCGCCAAGAGGTCGCCGCGATGGACCATGTCGCCGATGTTGACGGCGATATGGTTGATCGTACCACTTTGCTGAAACGCCAGCGTCGATTGCTCCAGCGGAGCGATTTGGCCGTCGAGCGTCACGTACGTCGCGAGCGTCTGACGCGTCGCGGCGGCGGCATCGACCGTCAGCGGCATAGGCCCCTGGTCGGGCTTTTTGCCGCAGCCGGCGCCCGTCGCCGTGGCGAGTGCGACGGCCAGCATCAAAAATCTCACCCGCAGTTGGGGCGAACACGAAGTCATCCTCAGCATTATTCCTTCTCAGGCAGTCCTTACGAGGCAAGCCTCACGCTAGTGATATACGGTACGACGCGCCTTTTGATTCAGTAACCCCGGCATGAGGTCTTTGGCTGCAGGGCGTATCTCCCCCGGGCATGAGCGTGAAACTCGACATCGGGCGCTCGTACAGCCTCCAAAGCCGGGTCGAAGAGTGGATGACGGCCGAGAAGGCCGGGAACAAAGGCGTGGACGTGCTCTCGACCTCGATGCTCGTCCAGCTGGTCGAGAGCGCGGCGATCGCGTGCGTCGAGCCGATTCTGCGCGGCGGCCAAATCACGTTGGGAACGCACATCGATTTGGAGCATCGTAAGCCGGTTCCGGTCGGATTCATCGTGCGCACCGAAGTCGAGGTCGTCATGCTCGATGGCCCTCGCGTCAGTTTCGCCGTGCAGGTCTTCGACGAGCAAGAAGCCGTCGCCGAAGGGAGCCACGAGCGATACATCATCGACAGGGCCAAATTCTTGGCAAAACTCCAAGAAAAGCTGGCCTAAAGCGGCTCTTAGTGCAGGGGAGGCAATCGTTTCCTCCCGAAGAGGACGCCAAAGGCGTTGCCGGCTGTCCGATTTGGGCCAGCGGATGGCAAGCCTAAAGTCTCAATTGTTCAACTAGGAGGACACATTGAAGCGACTGAGCACCGGAGTCCTCGCCCTGCTGATGACAGTGGGCGTAGGATTCACCGCGGTCGCGGCCCATCCCGGTGGATCGCATGGCAACATTGGAACCAACGCGGTCGCACAGGATCAGGGTCCGGCCTCTCCTCCGCCGGCGAACTTCGGTTCTCCGCCGTCAGGACAGATCCCAATTCTCTACAATGACCATCACGTCTACACCAAGCCCGACATCCTCAAGCAGGGTCGCGTGCTCGCAGCACTCGTTCGCGGCGGAACGCTTTTGATTCCGTTGCGCTCGATGTTCGAGCAGATGGGCGCGACCGTATCGTATGACGCGGGCAGCAAGACGGCGACGGTCAGCAAAGCCGGCGCCGAAGTCAAAGTGACCGTCGGCAAGCCGGAAGTCGTCATCAACGGCGAAACCCGGCCGCTCGACGTACCGCCCGTGATTTATCAGGGTACGGTACTCGTCCCGGTCCGCGTAATTTCGGAAGGCATGGGCGCATACGTGCAGTGGGTGCCCGATCGTCACTTGGTCGTCGTTCGGTACATTCCGGCGACGCCGCCGCCGCCTCCGGCACCACCGCCGCCGTCGGCCATGCCGCCACCGCCCCCGCCGCCACCGCCGCCGCCCGCTCCATACTACGACTTCTATGTCGCCGGTGACTATATATTCTCACCAAAGGTGTACAACGAATTCGTACCGGGCAACACCAGCACGAACAACAACGGCGGTTTCTCGTACCGGTTGCACGGCGCAATTGAGATTCCGATCATGGCGCTACCGTTCATGGTCGAAGTCGATTACCGTCAGTGGAACTGGCAGCACAACTGTGCCGGTAAGAACGATCCGGAATGCTACGTGACCACCATCGGTGGGCTCGGCCAGTACTTCCAGCCGGCGTTCATAGGCCGAGACTACGATTTCGATGCGCGACTCGGACTTCGAATCCTCAAGCCGCGCATCTATCTCGTGGGCGGTTACATGTGGCGGGGCAACAACTACGGTTATCCCAAGGAGACCGGCGCGGGTGTCGGACTTGAAAAACTGCCCGACCTCGACCGCGTCTTCTCGTGGTACGGTAGCGCGCTCTACTACTTCGGAATCAACGGCAACTACACGAGCACACCGCTGGCGTGCGGAAACCCGACGGGTTCCAGCTGCACGTACAACGTTGGCTACAACATGCTCAAGTATGACATTGGCGTGTCGTACACGTTCCCTGGGTTCCCGCTCTTCATCGAAGTCGGCTTCCTTGGCGATCGTGGATGGGCGTACAATGCAGCGCCGATCGGAATCTCCGAATACGGTCCGTACGCGGGCATCGGCCTGAAGATCTAGACGATCTAGGGCAAACTACAACGCGAGAGGGCTTCTGCATCGGCAGAGGCCCTCTTCATTTTATTTCGCGGCGTCTGGCCGCGAGCGCCGAGCGGGTATGCCACCCGAGCGATTAATCTGAGAATTAGCGAGGGTGGCATATCCCTAGGTGCGACGGCCAGACCGCGAATCAATCCCTACAAGGACGCCGCTTTCGTTGGCACGCACGGCGGCGTGATGACCACGATCGCGGGATGTCCCGGCGCAGGCGACGGCGTCGGGGTGACGTCGGGCGTCACCTCGGGCATAACGCCCACGCCGATCGGAAGCGGAGTCGGGCAGACCTGTGCCGTCGCCATTAAGTGCTCGGTAAAGCCCTTGGCGAGGCTGTTTTTCATCACTCTGCCGAAATAGGTGCCGGAATACTGCGAGACGAGCGTTTGGATGAACTGCCACGCAGTGTCTTGCTCCGGTTGGGTGTAGACCTTCCTGAGAACCATCACGCCCAAGAAGTACGCGCGCGCGAGTTGCGGGTCGTGCGGATACTTCGAGGCCCAGCGCCGCAACGCGTCGGTTGCGAAATCCAGCTTCGAAATGAGACGCGGATCGGTCGAGTAGTCGCCGGCGCTGATCGCGCCGTCCTTATACGTATTGTCGATGCCCAGATAACTCATCTTCATCCGGCCGAAATACTCGTCGCCCGGGGCAGAGCTGTTGTACTGCTCGCATTGAAGATGCGCCCACTTGCTCTTGGTCGAGGCGCAAACGTCTTTCGAAACAGCTTGACCAACGTTCGCCGGTACGGAGCTTGGCTTTGGTGTCGCTGCGGCGGACGGCGCAGGATGAGCCGGAGCTTGAGACAACAGCGCGGTTCCGGCGATCACAACCGCAAGCGATAACGTCGGTAACGTACGTTTCACGTGCGAAAAATCTCCCTTCGGGTATCGCTACAGCGCGATACAGCCCTTTGGGGTGAATTAGTTTCCGCGTCCCGCGCGCGCCGGCCTTCCCGCTCGTGATCTCGTAAGGGCCGGTTTAATCGTAGCACGAATGAGCGCCCGCGTGAGCCGTTCCATTCGCGTTGCCGCCGTTCAACTAGAGGCACACGATCGCGCCGACTTTGCTCGCCGCGTTGACGCTATCGTTACTGCCGTCTGCGACGCGGCCGCGGATGCCGATCTCGTCGTTCTTCCGGAAGGCTCGCTTCCCGCCTACGTGCTCGGCTCTGCGCCGCTCGATTGGGCGCCCGTAGACGCCGCCGTCGAACGACTGCGCGAGATCGCACGCACCACCGAAACGGTGATCGTCGCGGGCGCGGCGGCGCGCGCCGATGGAACGGTGCGCAACAGCGCCATCGTGGTGGACAGCGACGGGTCGATTGCGGGGCGCGCGGATAAGCTGTTCTTGTGGCACTTCGACCGGCGCTGGTTCGCGCGCGGCCAACGGTTGGCGCCTATACGGACGAGCGTGGGCACCCTCGGCATTCTCATCTGCGCGGACGGACGAATCCCGACCATTGCGAGCACGCTGGTCGACCGCGGCGCCGTCGCGCTGGTGATGCCGACCGCGTGGGTGACCAGCGGACGAAATCCGACCGCCTTGGACAACGTCCAGGCGGACCTGTTGGCACGAGTGCGCGCCTACGAGAACCGGGTCCCCTTCATCGCCGCCAACAAGTGCGGAAGCGAGCTCGGCATGGTCGCGTACTGCGGCAAGAGCCAGATCGTTGACGCCCATGGAGAGATCGTTGCAATTGCCGGCGAGCGGCGGGCTGAGACGCTGCGCGCGCGCATTGATCTGCCGGAGCACCCCCAGCCTCACCGCGCGCCTCTTCGCAGGCTGCCGGCAAACACGAGACGGGACTGCGAGCCGCTGCGCATCGCGATCTCGTTTGCCCCTCTGCCGCCGGATATCGACGAGCGTCTCGAAGTTTTGGACGCCCGATACGCCGTTGCGCCCGACGATGAGCCGCGCCTTTCCACGCTAGCCCAGGGGATTGGAGCATTCGTCGCCGGCGACGAGGTCGTTCTCGATCCGGCGGGATTGGTGCCGCTGCGGCAAGCCGGAGTTGCGCTCGTCGCGTGGGCCAGCGATCTCGAACCGACTTGGGTCGAACGATTCGCTCGCGCTCGCGCTCTGGAGTTACGTCTGTACGTCATCGCTTTCGATCGCAGGGCCAAGCGCGCGTTCGCCGTCGACCCCGACGGCAGCGTGATCGCCGGCACGTTCGGCGGCTTCGCCATCGCAAGTTTTTCGTTCGACCGGCGCAAGACGACGGAGACGTCCGTGGCGCCGGGAAGCGACGTCGCGCGAGCCTTAGAGCGCGTCGAGGCGCTGCGATGAGTCACTGGCCGCAAGCGCGGGGCGCCAACCGGCTGATCTCGCTCGCGGCCGCCATTCTCGCCGTGCTGGCGGCATTGGGAACGCTGTTTGCGCATCATCGCTCGATCACGGCGCTCGCGTCGAAGAATCAAGCGATTCTGCTGCAGTCTCGCGCGACGGACACGTACAACGCCTACGAGGCGAAGCAGATTCGCTTCAACATCTATCGCGCGCTGATCTCGACCGACTTGGTTCGCGACGCCAAGATCCGTAAACAGCTGGAGGGCGCTGCGGCAACGGAAACGGAATCCGCTCCCTCAGTGCTGGAGCAAGCGAAACTGTTAGAGCGCCAGGCCGCAAGCGAAGACGAGCGCTCGCAGTCGGTGATGAAATCCTACGAGATGCTGCAGTACGCGGCGGCGTCGTTTCAAATAGCGATCGTGCTCGTTTCGATCTCGGCGCTCGTTGCGGCGCGCTACCTTCTGCCGATAGTCGGCATTCTCGGCACGCTGGGCCTCGCGCTGCTCGCGATGGGATTGGCGCAAGGAGGATAGCGAGATTCTCCGCTTTCCGACGTTCTGCAAATCTGCTGCCGCGCTCGCCGCAGCCGTACTCTCCATCGCGGCGATAGCGCGCCCGCCCGCGCACCGCGTCGCCAGCGGAACGATCGCGACGGTTGCGTGGCCGTACCTGCCGGGCAGCATCGTGCCGGTACGCGTCTCCGGATTCTCGGCGCCTTATCACGTCGCGCTGCTCGGTCCCGGAAGCCTCGCCTCGAGCGGCAGCTATGAAATTCCACGTCAAACCGATGCGGTGGGCGCCTTTTTGGTCGCCGGCAACGCCGACGGCCTGGCCGCGGCGCGGCTGCGCATCGCCGCACCTCCCGACCCACGCCGCGGACTGCTGATCGTCGCGTCGTACGACGACGGAATCGTCGTGCACGACTCGCGCGATTTTTCCGTACTCGGAGTGCTGACGACCGGCGGAGCCCCAAGCGACGCCGCCGTGGACGACCTCGGCCGAATCGCCGCGACCGATACGCAAGGCTCGCAGCTGTTGCTCGCGACGCTATCGCCCTGGGGCGTCGTGCGCGTGGACGGCGTTATCTTCGGCGACGACGTTGCCATCGACGGCGCAAACCATAACGTCTTCGTGACCAATCGCGACCTCGACGGAAGCGGCGGCCTGACGCGGATCGCGCCGGACGGCGCAACCGCGCGCGTCGTTACCGGCGCGACCGCCGAAGGCTTGGCGATCGACCAGGCACGCCGGCTCGTGTACGTTGCCAATACCAACGACGGCACCGTCGCCGTCGTCGATCAGGCCTCCATGCGACGCGCGCGCCGCTTCAACGCGGTACCACGAGTATTTTCTCTGGTGCTGTCGCCCGACGGCACTCGGCTGTACGCAATCGCCAATCAAAGCACGAGCTCGCCCTTTGGTGCTCCGGGGCGGGCGGTCGCGATCGACCTGCGCGCGCGAATGCCGCGCGTGGTCGCGCATAGCGCCGCCCTGACGTTTCCGCTCGGCGCGGCACTCGATTCGCGTTCGCAGCGTCTCTTCGTCACGGACGAAGCCCTCGCCGAGGTCTACGTGTTGGATGCCCGGACGCTGCGCGAGCAGCGGGCGCCGCTGCAAACCTGCCAGACCCCGTGGAAGCCGACCTACGATTCGGTTGCGCGGCGCCTCTACGTTCCTTGCGCCGGCGCGGACCGGATCGACGTCTTTGACGGTGGGACCCTCAGGCGCGTCGCCGGTGCGCCGTTTCGTACGGGTGGGTATCCTCTCGCCGTCGCGATATGGCATTCACGATCCGGCTAGCGTCGCTTCTCGTTTTCGCGGCCGTCGCGTGCCTCGGCAGCGCCGCGCGGGCGGCCACGCTTCCCGACCGGCTCGATCCGCCGGCTCCCTTCCCCGCGATCGTCGCGCAGGCGCCGACAATAGAAAACGTCGCGCCGGGCGTCGATTACGGCGACTACCGCCTTCGGACGGTCGCGGGCCCGTTGTCGGTGCATGTCATCGTCGTGCAGACGGCGAGGACCGACGTGAAGCTCGGCGTGATCTTGGCCGACGATGCGCTGATCTCCAAAGGAGAGACCGTCGGCTCGATGGCGCGACGCGATCGCGCTGTGGGTGGACTGAACGGAGATTTTTTTGACATCGGCAACACGAATCGCCCGATCGGCATGGTCGTGCGCGACGGCGCACTGCTGCAGTTGCCGTACAAGCGCTACGCATTGGCGATCACGCGGGACGGAGCACCGCACTTCGCGGAGTTCTCGTTCTCGGGCGAGATCCAAATTGACGCCCGGACGATGCCGCTCGAAGGCATCGACGAAATGCCTCCCAACGGCGGTCTCTCCCTGATCACACCGCTCTACGGGCGAGTGCCGCCCGAAGAGAACGTCACGCTCGTCAAAGTGCAACCGCTGGGCGAAGCGCCGCCGCTCGGCCGCTATCGGGTTGCCGGCGTCGCCGACAATACCGCGCAGCAGCCGCCCGGATATTACGTCGCGATCGGACCGAGCGACTACAGCTACATCAACGTTCCCGAGGTCAACGATCTCATCACCGTGACGGGCGACCTGCAGCCGTTCGGGCTCGACCGGCTGACGGAGGCAATCGGGGGCGGCGCGCTGATCCTTCACGACGGCCGGTGGTACGACGACCGCGACGCGCCGTACCGCGCCGAAAACGAAAAACGGATGCCGTGTTCGGGAACGGCCATAACGAGCGGCGGCCTGCTGTACCTGATCGAGGTGGATGGACGGCAACCCGACGTGAGCGTCGGAGTAACGCGGCGCGAGTTTTCCGCACTGATGCGCTCGCTCGGCGCCGAGGAGGGGCTGCTCTTTGACGGAGGCGGATCGTCGACGATCGTCGCGCGCCGCCTGGGAGAAGCTGAGGCCGGCGTCCTCAACTCGCCCTCCGACGGTCGCGAGCGCCCGGTCGCCGATGGAATCTTCGTTTACAGCCTTGCCAAGACCGGGCCGCCCGTGCGCCTTGTGGCTCGGCCCTTTACCGTGCGCGCGGTTCCCGGAGCGGAAGTGCCGTTGCGCGTCGCGGCGGTGGATGCGGCGAATCACGTCGTGGGCGGTTTCGGCCCGATCGCGGCGCGCGTCACGCCCGCCTCGTTAGGCGAGCTTCGCAACGGCTCGTTCGTTGCGGGAAATCCGGGCTGGGGACGTGTGCTGCTGCGAGATCGCCGATTGCGCGGCGAAGTCGGACTCGAGATCGCAGCCGCGCCGGCGCGCATCGAAATTTTTCCGGCACGGCCGAACGTCAATCCGAACGGGACGATCGCGCTGACGGCTCGAGCCTATGACCGCGACGGCTATCCGCTCGCCCTGCCGCCGGCGTTGCGGTGGAGCGCGACTGTCGGCTCCATTGATGGCCGCGGGGTGTATCGCGCGACGGGACGCGACGCCCGCATCGGCGTGCGCATCGGAAACTCCGTTGCAAGCACTGCGCTCACCGTCGGCTCACACGACGTTGCGCTCGCGTTCGCGTCACACGCACGGTTCCTGACGCATCCCTCCGGCGGCGCGGGATCACTGGTCAAGGGCTACGGGTGCGGGAGCTGCGTTGCGCTCACGTTCTCGTTCTCCGGCGGCGAGCGCGGCGCGTATGCGGTTTCCGATCTGCCGCTTCCGCCGGATACGCTCGGCGTCACGTTCGACGTGCGCGATGACGGCAGCGCTGCCCGGTTGCGCATAGACGTCCGCAACCAGATCAACGAAGACGTTCTCCTCGATGCGACGCAACTTGGCGAGCCGGGATGGCGAACCGTCACCGTTCGATTCCCGCCCGACACCGACGCTGCGCGGCTGTTCTCGCTCTACGTTCTTCCTTTAAAAGGCATCGAGCTATCGGAGGGAAGCGTCGTCATCCGTAACGTGCGCGCCGTCGTTGCAGGGCAATGAGGGTCGTCGAGCCGACGACCAGTAACGCGCCCGCGATGGACGCGACCAGGTTTGGCGCGGAGACGAGCTCGACGGCCGGAAACGCCCCCACGACCGCCCGCAGCTGTAAGCCGCCGAGGCGTATGCGACGGCCGCTTGCAGCCAAGCCGATGCCGTGCGGCAGAGGCCGATCGTTTTCGTCGTCAACCGCGAAGAGAACGGCGGGTGCTTCCGTTCCGCGTTGAAACATCGCGGCCTCGGCAGCCGAAAAGAGCACCGCCTTGACGATGCGATGCGCGGCGGGCAGGTTGAACGAGTCGAAGGGCAGTGCAAACCCCGCGATCGTTTGTCGGTGTTCCATCAAGAGGACCGGCGAAAGAAAGCTGCGTCCCGACGGCTGCGTGATGGTGAGCCGATTGCCGAACGCGTCTTGGGCGTCGATCTCGACGACCGTCCGCACGATCGAGCGTGCTACGAAATTTCCGAGATTGCCCGAGCGGGTCGAGATCTCGAGCGGCGCGTGCAGCGGTCGCAAAAGTTGCACGCCGGCATCGTCTCCCGCCGTAGCGACGCCGAGGGGAAAGACCAGCGTGCCGAGGCCCTCGACGGAGACTCGTTGGGCCGGCGATCCGATGACCTGCTGATTCTCCGGACCGAACAATCCGCTCGCGATGCCGGCCACTGCGGCGATCGCCGACCCGAAGACAATGGCGGCAATGCCGGCCCGTAAGGCGCGCGTACGCGCGGAGCGCAGCGGTGCGCGCGCCGCCACGACCACGATGACCGCCATACCCGCGATTGCGACGTTATACCATCCGTAGTGATAGAGCGCTTTGCCGGGAAGAACGATCTGCGCGCCGACCAAGACTATCGTCGCCAGAGCGGCGACCGTGCAGAGCGTCACGAACCGTGAAGCGCCGCAGACGCAGCGGCTTCCATTTGATCGAACGTCAACGGTCCATCGAAGCCGCGGATCACCACGCCTTCACCGTTCAAGATGACCGTCGTGGGAAGTCCCAGAGCGCCGTACACGCGACCATACCGCTCCGCGGAGTCGATCCAAATGGGAAAACGAATGCGCAGCGACGCCGCGAAGGCACGCGCCCGTTCGACCGATTCGCCTTCGTTCACGCCGACGACGGCGACGCCGCGCGCGCCGTAGCGTTCCGCCAGGCGTTGCAGATCGGGCATCTCTTCGCGGCACGGCGGACACCACGATGCCCAAAGGTTCATCACGACGATGCGGTGACGATACGCGTCCAACGAGACGGTGGATCCGCGATCGTCCTGCAACGCGAAAACGGGCGCCGCCTGCCCCGCGAAGCCCTGCGGCCCCGACTTGACGGCGCGCGTCGCGAACATCGGCTCGAACACGGTCGCAATCAGAGTGACGCCGACCGCCAAGACGAGCCACGGAAGATAACGGTACATCGCTGGACCGCTCTGCTTCCGCGCGAGGGTCCAGGTTCCGTTCCTTCGAGCCCGAAACGCCGTCGGCGTGGCCGCCCAAATTCTCGATGGACGAAGCCTCGCAGCCGACCTGCGCACCGAACTTCGCGCGCGCACCGCGGCGTTGAGGGAACGGGGAATCGTACCGCGATTGGCCATCGTCTTCATCGGAGAAGATGAGTCCAGTCTTGCGTACGTGCGCAATCTCGCGCGCACGGGCGAGCGTCTCGGCATCGTCGTAGCGGTAGAACGATTGGACCGAAGCGCCGGCACGCAAGAGGTTCGCTCGTGCCTCGAGCGGCTCGGTCGCGATCCGCACACGCACGGCGTGCTATTGCAGCAGCCGTTGCCCGCGCATCTCTCGATTCGCGAGATCGCCGATGCGATTCCGCCGCACAAGGACGTTGACGGCTCGCATCCGACGAATCAAGGCCAGCTGGCATTCGGCAGCGGCACGCAATACGTCCCGGCGACGCCGGCCGCGGTAATGCTCTTGCTGGGACGTAGTCCGCACTGGCCCCTGCGCGGACGCCGTGCGGTGATGATCGGCCGTTCGGTCGTCGTCGGCGCTCCCGTCGCGATGCTCATGCTGGCGCAAGACGCGACCGTCACGATACTGCATCGCTTATCCGGAGGGCTGCAACCGTACGTCAAGCTCTCGGAGGTCGTCGTCGTTGCGGCCGGCGTGCCGGGACTCGTTCGCGGCGACGACCTGATGCCGGGCGCGACGGTCATCGACGTGGGCACGACGCTGGTTGACGGCGTGCTCAAAGGCGACGTGGACTTCGAGAGCGCCGTGCGGGTAGCCGGCGCGATTACCCCGGTGCCGGGCGGCGTAGGGCCGGTCACGAACGTCGCGCTGCTGCGCAACGTGGTGAAGGCGGCGGAATGACGCCCGACCTGGAGGCGCTGCAGCGGCCGCCGCATCCGGTGCTCGTGGAAATTGAAGAGCGCGCCGCCGCCGACCGCGTCGCGTTGATCTCCCGGCCGATGGGGCGTTTTCTCTCGACGGTCGTCACGGCGATGCAGGCCAATCGCATTTTGGAAGTTGGCACGGCCTACGGCTACTCCACGCTCTGGATGGCGCTCGCTCAGCCGCCGGCGGGCCGCATTTGGACGATCGAGCACGAAGCGGCCCGCGCCGGCGTTGCGCTGGACTTTTTCCGCCGGGCGGCGGAGGACGATTACATCGAAGTTTTTACCACGCCCGCGTACGATCTGCTCGAAAACTTTCCGCAGCGTAACCTCGACATCGTTTTCGCTGCAGGCGACGATGCGCGATACGATGATTATCTCGACCTCGTCATACCGATGCTCAAGCTTTCCGGGCTGGTAATTTTCAACGACTGTGTCCGCGACGCTCGTTTCACGCGGCGTTTCCTGGAGCATCCGTCGCTCGATGCGACGCTCTTGCCGATCGGCGCAGGTGCGGCCCTAGGCGCGCGCCGGCGATGATCGATCCAACGGCGTTTCGCACCGCGATGCGCCACGTCCCGACCGGCGTTACTGTAGTGACCAGCTTGAAAGATGGCGAGCCGCGCGGCATCACCGTCAACGCCCTCGCCAGCGTCTCCCTCGATCCGCCGTCGCTATTGATCTGCATCAATCGAGAGGCGCGCAGCTATCTCTTCATCTCGACGTCGCGCATCTTTTGCGTCAACGTTCTCGCGGGCAATCAGCGGCGTCTCGCCGAGCACTTCTCCGGCAGGGTCCGCGAGCGTCAGTTCGCGGACATCGCTTACGGCACGGACGCGACGGGCGCACCGGTCTTGCACGGCACGATTGCGCACTTCGATTGCGAAGTTGCGCACGAGTACCACTTCGGGTCGCATTCGATCTTGATCGGCCACGTCGTCGGTGCCGGCGCACGACCCGGCTCACCGCTCGGCTATTTCAACGGCGGCTTTCACGACTTCGGGATCTACGTCGATTGATTCGCGAAACATTTGCCGTGGGGCCGCTCGCGTGCAACTGCACCATTCTTGCCGACGAACGCAGCGGCGAGGCGATCGTCGTGGACGGGGGCGACGGCGTCGATCAAGTCGTCGCGCATCTCGAACGGAAGGGTTGGCGCGCGAAGCTCTTGTTGCACACGCACGCGCACATCGATCACATCGGCGACGTGGGCCGCCTGCGGGAGAGCACCGGCGCGGCCGCCCGCCTGCATCCCGCCGATCTCCCTCTGTATGAAACGCTGGCGCTGCAGGCTGGATGGCTCGGGTTGCCCGCGGCGCCGGACGTCGTAGCGCTCGACGGCGGTTTGCGCGACGGCGAGCGCATTGCCATCGGCGGGGTGCACGTCGAGGTCCTCCACACGCCGGGGCATACACCTGGAAGCGTCTGCTTCGCCGTCGGGAATGAAGCGAACGTCACGCTCTTGAGCGGCGACACGCTCTTCGCGGGGTCCATCGGCCGCTGGGACCTTGGCGGCACGTCCATGGACGACATCGTCGCCTCCATTCACGCGAAGCTCATGCCGTTCGCCGATCCGACGCCGGTCATTCCGGGACATGGTCCCTTCACGACGATCGGAGCCGAGCGGCGCACGAACCCCTACCTTCAGTGAGCGGCGGTCCTGAGCGCAAACGCAGGCTCTTCGTAGGAATCGAGCTCGACGACGACGCGCGCACTGCCTGCACCGCCGTCGCGGCGCAGCTTTCGAAGACCGGCTATGCGGCGAGATACGAGCTTCCCGAAAAGTTGCACGTCACGCTCGCGTTCTTAGGGTACGTCGAACCGCCACGCCTCGATGAGATTCTCTACGCCCTGCAGGCAGCGTCGCGCAGCGCGTCGGAGTTCGGCGTCGTGCTCGACAAAGTCGGGGCTTTTCCGCACGAGCGCAAGCCGCGGGTCGTATACGTCGGCGCGCGCGAGCAAGGCGCCGCGTTCCGACGGCTTGCCGCCGGCGTGCGCGCGCGGTACGCGTCGCTCGGGTTCGCTTTCCGCGACGATCCCATTGCCCACGTCACGATCGCGCGAGTGAAGCCTCCGGTACGACCGCTCCCGGCGATCGAGTTCGCGGCGATAACTCTGCGCGTCGGTGCCCTTACGCTCTTCGAATCGCGGCCGGACATGGCGCGCAATACGTCGCGCTATATCGCGCTCGACACAGTACGGCTCGGCCGTGAAGCGTAAAGCCTTTCTCACGAGCGCGGCGATGAGCGCGGGCGCGCTAACGATTCGCGGTAATGCTCGAGCGGACGGCGACGTAGACGTTGCGCTGCTAACCGCGACCGACACGATCCACGGCAGCCTGACGACCGCGGCGGCAGGCGCCACGCCGCTCGTGCTCATCATCGCGGGGTCGGGGCCGACGGATCGCAACGGCAACTCCGGACTTGGCATTCGGCCGAACACCTACGCGCTGCTCGCCGAAGCTCTGAGGCAGCGGGGCATCGCGTCCGTTCGTTACGACAAGCGGGGAGTTGCCGCCAGCAGCGGCGCATTGACGTCCGAGTCAGCGCTGCGCTTCGACGATTACGTTGACGACGCGGCGGCCTGGCTGCGTCTGCTGCGCAAGGATCCGCGGTTCTCCGCGCTGATCGTAGCAGGCCATAGCGAAGGATCGCTGATCGGGATGATCGCCGCCGATCGCGCGCCGGCGGATGCGTTCGTCAGCCTCGAAGGCGCCGGACGGCCGGCGCCGGTATTGCTGCGCGAACAGCTCAAACCAAGACTAACGCCCGCGCTCTACGCGCGATGCGACGAGATCATCGCACGGCTCGAGCAGGGGCACCTGGTGCCGAACGTTCCGCAAGAACTGGCCGTCCTTTTGCGCCCGTCGGTGCAACCCTACCTCATCGCGTGGTTCAAGTACGACCCCGCCGCCGAGATCGCACGGCTGCGGATACCCATAACGATCGTGCAGGGCACCGCCGACGTGCAAGTCGGCGTCGAGGATGCGCAAGCGCTCAAACGCGCGGCCCCTTCGGCCAAGCTCGTTATCGTGCCGGGAATGAACCACGTTCTGAAACACGCGCCCGACGTGTCGTCGCAGGCGGCAATCTTACGAGGTTATCAGGACACTTCGCTGCCGGTCGAGCCGCAAGCGGTGGCCGCGCTCTCTTCGGCGTTTAGCGCAGGCTGATGACGACTCTCTCCGGTTGCCCGTTGCCGGAAGGCGCGGCGGCCGCAGGCTCTGCGCTCGGCGCCTCAACGCGCGGCATCGCTCCGTAGTCTGCGACGGCGCCGGAAGCGACCTTCCCGCGATAGTCATCGAGCGCAACGTGCAGCGCCTCGAGCGCGCGCTCGGGATAGTCTTTCTTCTTCTCCGGATAACCATCGAGCTGCGCCTCGATGTCGCCCGCCGTAATGGCCGCGGCCTCGTCAATGGTCTTGCCCTTGGCAAGCTCAACGACCAAACTGCACGTCGCGGTGCCGAAGCCGCATCCCGTCGTAAAGTAGGAGATGTCGTCGATTACCGCGCCGGGGCCGACCTTCAAGAAAAAGTTATACATGTCGCCGCAGGAATCGCTGAAGTACTCGCCGCTCGCCGTCGGCGATTCCATGGTACGAAATCCGCTGCGCTCCTCGACGAGGCGCTGAAACTTCGGAAAGTTCATCTATCCAACCAACTCCTTCTGCGTCGGATGTAGTTCGAAGCGGCACTCCTTGCCGCCGCGGGCGAGCGACTCCGTCTGAACGTGATTGCCGCCGAGCGTCTCGTCCATCACGTGATGGATCACGTTGCAGATTTCGGGATGCTCCTTCGCCGTGCTCGAGTACGGGCAGGTGTGCTCGTGCAAGGCGAAGCCGCCGTCGATCAGACTGTATTCGGCCAGGACGCCGTTGCGCTGCAACATCTGCGTGAGCTGCGACACCCGCTGCTCCGGTTGCGTCGCGGTGATTTCGCGGCGTGCGTGCTCGACGGCGCGACGCGACAGGCCATCGAAGATCTGGCCGATGGCCGACGCGCCGAACTGATCGCGCACCTCGCGCAGCACCGCGCTCAGCAGACGGTCGTAGTTGTGTGGAAAGAGCCGGTCCGCGTCGGCGGTCAGCGAGAACTCGTAGGTAGGCTTCGTTGGACCGCGCCGCACGGATTGCTCGGCGACGAGGCCGTCGCGTTCGAGAATCGTCAGTTGCTGACGTACGGCGTTCGGAGAGAGGCCGAACGAACGCGCGAGCTCGGCCGCCGTCGCGGAGCCGCGACGGCGTAACTCGCTGACGATCTTTCCCCGCGTCGTTTGAAAAAAGCGATCGACCTGCATCTGCGCGCTATCGTACCACGAGATCGCCGAGATAGTAAAGTTTTTCCTTGACTTTCTAAGAGAGCCTCGGCTACGATGGAAGCCATGTCCCAGCAAGGCCTTCATATCCGCGATCTCCGCTGCCGCGTCGCCGGCAATGAAATTCTGAAGGGGATTGACCTGAACGTCGAATCGGGGCGCGTCGCAGCCCTCATGGGGCCGAACGGCAGCGGCAAGTCAACGCTCGCCTTTTCGCTGACGGGGCACCCCCAATACGAAGTGACCGGGAGCGTCGAGCTCGACGGTCAAGATCTGCTGGCCCTCTCGCCCGACAAGCGGGCTCGCGCAGGCCTGTTCCTATCCTTTCAATATCCCGCGGCGATTCCGGGCGTAAAAGTCGCGAACTTCCTGCACGCCGCGCGTCAGGCGGAGCGCCCCGGCGATCTTCCGCCCGCCAAGTTTCGCGCGTTGCTGCTCGAGAAGATGGAGCAGCTCGGCATCGAGCCGTCGTTCATGGGGCGCTACCTCAACGATGGCTTTTCCGGCGGTGAGAAAAAGCGCCTGGAGATGCTGCAGCTCGCGGTGCTCGCGCCGAAATATGCGGTGCTGGACGAGACGGATTCAGGTCTCGACATCGACGCGCTCAGGGCAGTCGGTGAATCGATCGCGGCGTTGCGTGCCTCCGACGAAGGGCGCGCAACCGGATTCCTGATCATCACGCACTATCCGCGGATCTTGCAGTACGTCGTGCCGGACGTCGTTCACGTGATGATTGACGGACGCATCGTGACGACGGGCGATCACGAGCTGGCCCATAGAATCGAACGGGAAGGCTACGACGCGCTGCGAACGAGCGCCGTTGTCTAGCGCGGTCCAATCGCCGTCCGCGGCTACGGAGGACGGGCGGGAGCTCTTCGCGCGGCTCGATTCGCTGCAGCTCGACGCGGCGGTGCTGTCGCCGGCGAAACGGCGCGACGCGCTGGAGCGCTTCTTAGCCACGCGCAGCGGCCGCGAGAAACCCGGGCGCTTTTGGCGCATTGATTTCGAGCGCATCGTTCCGGAGCCCAACGCGATCCGCTCCGCCGCGACCGTCACCGTCGAGGGCGGCGGCCCCGGTTGCATCGTGACGAATCTGACGGACGCCGCGCAACGCCATCCCGAGCTGTTCGCTCGCGCGTTTGGACGGAGTGGGGCAGGCGACGGTAAGTTTGGCGCGCTTGCCGCGGCGTTCGCGAACGGCGGCGCGTTCGTCTACGTTCCGGCGGATCGCGCGTGCGACGAACCGATTTCGATTCACTGCGGTGCCGCCGACGGCGAGGCGATCTTTCCTTGGAACGTCGTGCTGGTGGAGCGCGGCGCTCGCGTCGCCGTGATCGAAAAGGTGAGCGGCGGCGCCGGCGCCTTTATCTGCGGCGTTACCGAAATCGTTACCGCCGAGAATGCCGCCGTCACGTACGCCGTCATCCAAAATTCCGGCCCGGGGAGCCGCGTCTTGAGTCACCGCATCGCGCTGCCCGGACGCGACGCGTCGGTGGCATGGGCGTCGGCGGAGCTGGGCGCCGACCTCGCCGCTTCCGAGATCAGCGTGCGCATTGACGCGCCCGGAGCCAACGCCGAGATCACCTCGCTGTTCTTTCCCTCAGCGAGCCAACACGTTGACGTCGTCAGCACCGTCGACCATCGCGCGGGCGAAGCAACCTCGGAGACGCTCGTGAAATCGGCCGCGCTTGGGGATGGTCAAGCTCGCTTCTTGGGCAACATTCGGATCGCGCCGCACGCGCAAGGCAGCGACGCGCGTCTGCGCGACGACGCGTTGCTGCTCTCCCGGCGCGCGCACATCGATTCCGTTCCGGCGCTGGAGATCGGCGCGAACGACGTCAAGGCGTACCACGGCGCGACCGTCGGGGCCATTGACGCCGACCAGATCTTCTATATGGAAAGCCGCGGCATCGAACGCCAATCCGCGGAACGCATGATCGCGCTCGGCTTTTTCGAGCCGGCGATCGAACGTTTTCCCACCGACGCCATGCGCGCGGAGCTCCGAGCCCAGCTCGCCGCCAAATTGTCGTGATTCACCAGGCATTGTCATCCCGAGCGGAGTCGAGGGACGAAGCACGAGCTGCGCGTAGCGCCGAGTCGAAGGTCCAACGGATCATCGCGGACTTCCCGATACTCGCGCGGCCGACGTCGCGCGGAAAGCGGCTGGTCTATCTCGATTCGGCGGCGACGTCGCAGAAGCCGCGCTGCGTCATCGACGCGTTGGTCGAATATTACGAGCAGTACAACGCCAACATTCATCGCGGCGTCTACGAGATCGCCGCGCGCGCGACCGACGAGTACGAGCGCGCCCGAGTCAAGGTGGCGCGGTTCGTCGGCGCCGACCCGTCGGAAATCGTCTGGGTACGCAACACGACCGAAGCCATCAATTTGATCGCATACTCGTGGGGCGCGCAGCATCTGCGTGCGGGCGACGCCATCCTGCTCACGGAGCTCGAGCATCACTCGGATCTGGTGCCGTGGCAGCGCTTGGCCGAGCGGTCCGGCGCGCACCTGCGCTTTCTTCCCGTCGACGATCGCGGAATTCACGTTCTCGACGATTTGGACGCGTTGCTCGACGCCTGCAAGCTCGTTGCGCTCGGGCACGTCAGCAACACGCTCGGAACGATCGCGCCGATTTCAACGATCGTTTCGCGCGCGCATGCCGCCGGCGCCATCGTCGTCGTAGACGGCGCGCAGGGTGCTCCCCATCTGCCGCTCGACGTTCACGCGCTGGACGCCGATTTCTACGCGTTCAGCGGACACAAGATGCTCGGACCTACCGGCATTGGGGCGCTCTACGGTAAGAAAGCGCTGCTGGAAACGATGCCGCCGTTCTTTTCGGGCGGCGACATGATCCGTCGCGTGCGCTATGAGAGCACGGTCTTCAACGACCCGCCGCGCCGGTTCGAAGCGGGGACGGGTAACATCGCAGACGCGATCGCTTTCGGTACGGCGGTCGAGTATCTCGAGAAGGTGGGCATGACGTGGGTGCGCGAGCACGAGCGTTCCCTGACCGCGTACGCCCTCGAGCGTCTCGGCGAGTTCGAAGGGCGGGGACTCGCGATTTACGGGCCGCGCGATCCCGACCGCATCTCCGGCGTCATCTCGTTCAACTTTGCCGACATCCACGCGCACGATCTGGCATCAATACTCGATACCGAAGGCGTCTGCGTGCGCGCCGGGCACCACTGTACGATGCCGCTCATGGAGAAGATGGGGTGGTCGGCGACGGCGCGAGCGTCGTTCTACATTTACAACACGCCGGCCGACGTAGACGTGCTCTGCACGGGCTTGGAAAAGGCGGCGTCGGTCTTTAACCGCTAAGTTCCTCATGGACGACTTCTACCGCGACTACATTCTGGATCACTATCGCAATCCGCGAAACTTCGGGACGCTGGAGCGTGCCGACGTCGAAGCCGAAGACCTCAACCCGCTATGCGGCGACGAGATCCGAATGCAGCTCCAGCTCGACGACGGCGTCGTGCAGGACGTGCGCTTCTCCGGTAAAGGCTGCGCGATCAGCCAGGCATCGGCTTCGATGTTGAGCGAGATGGTGAAGGGCATGAAGCTTTCCGACGTCGCCAAGCTCTCCAAGGACACGGTCCTGGAAAACGTCGGGATCGGCATCAGTCCGACCCGGATGAAGTGCGCGATGCTCGGCTTGCGCGTCTTGAAGAGCGCTGCGATTGGACGGCTGGCGGCGTGGCCCGATGAAGAGTGACGCTACTGCGTTTTTATCGCGTAGTGGTCGGTGATCTGTAGGCCCCCTGGCCCCGGTGCAACCGTAAACGTCACGTAGTATTCGCCGCTGCCGGTTTGAACGTCGGCGGTGACGCGGTACTGTTGCGAACCGATGGCGGCCGATCGAATTGCCGCGATGCGCGCATCGGCGGTCATGAAGCTCTCCGTCGGCGCACCGTGCGAAAGATAGCCCGATGCCGCCTGCCGATCGCCGCGCGCCAGTGCGCCAAGGTAGGCGCGCACCACGCCGGAAGGATCGCTTGCGACGGAAGGCGCCGGTGCCGTCGCGACCGGACGTGGGGCCGCGGGGTGCAGCGTCGCCGCGGGATGCAGCGTCGCCGCGGGCGGCGGCGTCGCGCGCGGTAACGGTGCCGCCGAACGGCGCGGCGCTGGAGTGATGACGGCGGGCGTAGGCGTCGGCGCGACAGCCGTCGCTTTGACCGTCGGCCGAGCGGCCGGTGAAACGGCGGCTTTGGGCGTAGCACGTCGCGCCGGCGTCGGCGACGGGATTGCGGTTGGCGAGCCGGCCGCGGGCGAGGGCGTCGCACTCGGGGCGGCGCTCGGAGTCGGCGCAACGGTCGGCGCCTGCGTTGCCGGCGCGACCGCGACGCGCGTCGCGGGGGTCGGCGCGCGATTCGATCCGCCGAAGAAGTGCGCCAGCACGCCGCCGAGCAGCAGTCCCGCTAAGATTACGACTACGACGAGCGGGAAGAGCGGTAAACCTCCCTCGCCGCGTCCCTCTCCGCGTTCCTCGTCGACGCGACGCCGCCGAGGCGGTTCGGACATCGTGCGTTTCCTACGCGGTCGGTTGCGTCAGCCGCTCCGCCAACGCGGTCTGCAACGCGGATGGAAGGATGCCGATGAGGTCGGGCCGGCGCGCGACGAGAAGCGCGGTCGCCTCGCGAATGAGATCCGGATTAGTGCGAGCGTACGCAAGCAGCGCGCGCGCCGCGCCATCCTCACGCGCCGCTATTCGATCGAGCGTCGTTCGGGCGCCCTCGGCCGCATCCTCGGACGATTCGCCGCGCTCGCGGAACGCCGCGAAGATCGCTTCCAGGAAAGCGGCAAAGACGTCCGACGGCATCTTTGACAGCTCGCTTTCATAGAAAGCAGCGAGATCGTCTTCGTCTGTCTTGGCAAGAAGCTTCTCGACCGTGCCCGCCAGAATCCCGGCCGGGACATTCCCGAAGGACATTGACCCAATCATTTATTCCCGATGGCAGGCGGCTCCTCGATGCAGCAGAAATTGCTCGCACGATGATCCGCGTGAAGGTCCCGCTCGATCTCCATGCCGTCGCTGCCGGCGGCTCGAGCGCCTTTGCGTGGGCGACGCCGCTACGCATCGCGGACCTGCTTCGCTTCGCGGTTCGCGAAGCGATCGGGCAACGCGCACCGGCCGACAAATTCTCGCGCAGCGTCGCGCGCACGCTCGCGGGCTTAGCGGCCGGCGACTTCATCATTGATATCGACGGAAGGTCCTTCACGGACGCCGACGCCGTGGTTGTCTGCGAGCGCAGCGCCGACGTTCGATTCTTTCTCGCGCACCGGCGGCGCGCCGCACTCCACCGAACTCGAAAGACAGCACGCTAACACACGGAGCACACCATTCTTCTCGGCGTTGTTCTTCTCGCGGCGCTCACCGCCGCGCCGGTCTCCCCGTACGCCTCCCTGCAGTACCAAACCGCCGGTGAGGACGTCTATCGAATTGAATCGGCCCAAACGTACTCGCGCGTTCGCTATGCGGGGTCCCAGCGGCTAACGATCACGCACGCCGGAGACGCATGGCGCTTCGACGCGCAAGCGACTTACGTGCGCGAGGCGCCCGACGGCAAGAGCACCGCGCACGCGCACTTCGTTCAAACGTTCTCTTCTGAAGGCGGCTTCGAAGATCGGCTCGACGAGGATCCCGAGTTTCTCACGATCTTGAACCAGCCGTTTGCCGTCCGGCTCGACCGTTCGACGTTGCGCGACATCCGCGGGTTGCGTTCCGCAGTGCCGTTTGAAGCCACGTCGCCCCTCGGCGGCGCCGCACTGTTACGCGGCTTCTTGCGGCCTGGAACGTCGGGACCGATCGGCGGTCGGCCAACGACCGCGGTGCAGTTCGACGCCTCGGGGTTGATGACCGGAACGCTTCCCGGCCACGAAGACGCGACCGTCGCGGGGACGCTGCGAATGGACGGCGTCGCATACTATTCTGCCGACGGCGGGCTGTTATTGGGTCTGACGGTCACCATGACGATCGACGCCCGTTTGCGTCAACACCGGCCGGCAGCCCAAGTTCCGGTGCGCATCGTCTACCGCCGCTCGATGCGCGCCTCGCTTTAAATTTAGAAGGCGCCGACGAGTTCGACTTGGAGAGGATGCCTAAACGGCTGCTCGTGCAGCGCGGTCAGCGGCGTGAACGCGAGATGGTTTTGATGGCAGTCGATCAGCATCTCGATTCCGCGCTTCACCGATCCGGTTTCGTCGATATACTTCGCGAGTTTTTTCTTAAAATAGGCCTTCGGATCGCGCAGGACCTTCGCGTAATAGGGATCGTCGGTGAGTCCTTGCGGATCTACGCCTTCGGCCGGAATGAGCCAGAGAAACCACGGATCTTCGGTGCGGCGGTAACCGATTAAGACGAGCGGTAGCGCTCGTGCACTATCGATCTTCGGCAAAAAACTACAGATGGTGTACGCGTCAAGCGAGACTTCAGTCGGCTCGAAAGCTTGCGGCATAGCGAGGCTTTAGGAACGCTGCTCGAAACCCCTGCCCCGACGTACCGCTCGCCCGGAGCGTCTGAGGAGTTTTTAAGGACGAGCGTGAAACCTCGGGGCTAGCAAGGGTGGTCCGGGGCTCTATATGGGCGCGCTCGCACCACTGGAGTACGGGAGTATTCGTGCCATCAGCGACAACGTCGGGACGCACCGCGGTGAACTTGCCGCGGGACGGCTCCGCACCCACCGTCGAGAGTTTCGAGGCGATCGTCGATGACTATCAGCGCCGCCTCTACGGCTTTGCTTTGCGCATGACGGGAAATCGGGAAGACGCTGAGGAGATCGTTCAGGACGCGTTCGTCCGCGCATACCGCGCGCTCGGCAAGATGTCGCCGGAGCAGCGAGCCGACCTTCGGCTGCAGCCCTGGCTCTACACGATCACGCTGAACGTTACGCGCAACCGCCTGCGGAGCAAGCGCCCCACGAACGTCGCGCTGGATGCTCTGGCCGACCCCGACGCGATCTTACGCGAGTCGCACGAGGGGCCGCCCCAGCCCGAGAAGATCGTCGAACAGAACACCGAGATCGCGCTGGTCGAGCGGGCACTCTTGCAGCTCCCGATGCATCTTCGCGCCGCGGCGACCCTTCGATTTATCGAGGGCCGCAGCCACCCGGAAATTGCCGAAATTCTGAATCAACCGATCGGCACGGTCAAATCCCACGTGCACCGCGCCGTTCGAATTCTGCGGCGTATTCTGGGTCCCCAGATTGGGCGATTCGTTCCGGAAGGAGTTGGAGTACATGCGTTGTCGTGAGGTCGAAGCGCTCTGGGACGAGCTGCGAGGCGAATGCCAAGCCACGCTCAAGGATACGGTCCACGTTCATCTGCGGGCGTGCCCCTCGTGCCAGGACATGTACGAGCAGTACGAAGGCGTCGCGTATTGTCTCTCCAGTTTGCCGCCTCCCGAACCGTCGTGCGACCTGGCGAAAAAGGTCGTTACACACATCGCCGCGCTGCGCGGCAAGATCCAGCAGCCGATCGTCCTGGCGTCCATAACAACGCCGCTCGGCACGCTCTTCGTCGGCGTCAAGCAGAACAGAATGGCGTATCTGAGCCTGGATACCGGAGAGCCGCTCGAAGAGGTGGTGACCCGCGCGGCGCGCAGGCTCCATCGCCCGGTCGTCGTGGGCGAAGCGCCCGGGTGGCTGCGCAAAGCTCTCGACCGTTTCTTCACGACGTGGCAAGTGGACGACGCCATCGTGGATATCAGCGACCTAACGCCGTTCGAACAGGCCGTGCTGCGCGCGGCGGCACGGATACCGCCCGGCGAAGTGCGCTCCTACGCGTGGGTGGCGATGCAAATCGGTAAGCCACGCGCGGCACGCGCCGTCGGGCGCGTGATGGCGCGCAATCCTTTGCCGTTGCTCTTTCCGTGCCACCGAGTCGTCGATTCGTCGGGCGATCTTCACGATTACTTTTACGGCCGCGAAATGAAAGCGCGTCTTCTGAAAATGGAGGGCTACCGCCGCTAGACGCCAACCACGCTTTGGCATGAGCGACCCCCGCACTGCGGCGATTCCCGACGTTCATGGTCATGCCAAAGGGGAACACCGCCCGTATAGCGAGGAGCGGCCGATTGCGTATTCGGCGCGCATGCTTTTCCTTTGGTTCTACCATGCGTGCCGTCGTGGCTTCCCGCGGTTCTTGATGGTCGCGGATCACTCGAACTATCTGACCTTCGAAGATCCGGGTGCAGTCAATACGGTCCGCAGGGCCCTCAACTTAGCCCAAGCCGGCGATCTGCTCGGCGCCGCAGAGACGGCCGGCGTGGACATCGCGCACGCTGCCCTCGTCTCAGAGGGGTTGCGCCGAGGGATGCGCTTTTCGATCGGCGCCGAGATGGACAACGACCCCCGGGCGAGGCCGGATGCGCAGAACATCGTTGACGCGATGCGTCCCGACGGAATCATCCGATCGGTGCATTTCGTTTCGATCACGCACCCCGAGAAAGGGACCGATTGGCCGTGGGCGTTCGACAATGCGGAGTTCGCCCAGCTGCACGACGTCATCGGACCCGACAAACTTTGGGAGCTCTACATGGCGAAGCTGCTCGACGATCTCGAGAAGCTCCCCGCGCACGTCATCGGCCATTTTTATGTCCCCGCCGCGCTCGGACGTTGGCCGGCGCAAAAGAAGCTCGAAGAGTACGAAGACCGGATGCTCGACGTGGCCCATCGACGCAGTTTGGCCGTGGAGGTCAACACTCGCCTTTTGTACCGCGGACAGCCCGACGATCGCCGCAAAAAATATCTCGACGCGAACGCGCGCCTGATCCGCAAAGCCAAAGCGCGGGGCGTGGGGATCGCGATCGGCTCGGATGCGCACAGCCCAAAAGACCAAGGCGGCGGCTTCGATCAGGCGCTGAAGCTGCTCGATGACGCGAAGATTAACGAGATCGTCTTTCCGGTGGGCGGCCGGCTCGCACGAGTCGCATTACGCGCGACCCGCGAGCATCTCGAGGCGCATGCGAAGGCGCGGCGTCAACCGGTCGCTCCCGGCAGCAGCATCACCGGGTACGGTCGCGCCGAACTAGGCCTTCCCGAGGAGGCCGAAGGACGCGCGGAGCTGTCGCGGACCGGTCGAGGAGCCGGCCCGAGGAAGCGTGCCGCAGCGTCGGCAACCGCGAGTACGTCGAAACGGACTGCGGAATCGGCGTCCTCGGCGACCAAGGCGAAAGCCGCGCGGGTCTCCAAAGCGGCTCGCCCGGCGAAGCCCGCAAAGAAGAAGACGACGAGCAGCTCGCCCAAGCGCAAAAAAGCACCCGCGGCCCGAACGAAAAAAAGCCGCAAGAGCTCGGCGCCACGTTCCCGCAGCGTTCGCGCGAAGCAGCGGCCGGCGCGCCGAGGCGTCAAGAAGACGGCGCGAAAAGCCGTCGCCGCCAAAGCCAAGAAGGGCACTGGCAAGAAGCCTGCCGCACGGCGTCCGGCCAAGCCGAAGCGGCGCGCGGCCGGGTCCGCGAAGAAAGCCGTCAAAAAGAAAAAGAGCGCGGCGAAGCGGCGCTAAGTCTCGTACAGCACTCTCTCGACAAAGGAACTAAAGCATTGGCGGATATCGAACGCCTCCGGAATATCGCATTCGTCGGTCCGCATCACAGCGGAAAAACGACGCTCATCGAAGCGATCCTCGCCCACACCGGAGCGATCGGACGGCGAGGCTCCGTCGGTGAAGGCTCGACCGTCACGGATCACGAGCCCGAAGAGATCTCGCACCTGCAGTCCACGGCGGCCGCCTTCGCGCACACCACCGCCGACGGAATCGACATCACGATCGTCGACACGCCGGGATTCGTCGACTTCTTCGAAGAGACGAAACAGGCACTGGCCGGGGTCGACGCCGCCGTGATCGTCGTGGAAGCCGATCCCGCGCGCATCGTTCAGACGCAAACGATCGTTGACCATCTCGAAGCAACGCGCGTGCCGCACGTCTTCGTGATCAATAAGTTGGACCGGCCCGGTGCCGATTTTGCAGCGACGCTCGGTGCGCTGCAGCAGGCCTACGGCCGTCACCTCGTCGCCGAGCAGTGGCCGATCGGAAGCGCCGACCAGTTTCACGGCTACGTGGATCTCGCGCACCTCAAGGCGTACACGTTCGGGGTGTCGGGCGGCACAGCGAGCGTTGAAACGGAGACCGACCTTCCAAGCGATTTGGAGGCGACGGCGCGCGCGCGCCACGGAGAGTTGCTCGAGGCGATGGCCGACTTCGACGACCATTTAATGGAAGAGCTCCTCGAGGGCATCGAGCCGCCCGCCGACGAGATCGATCGGGATCTTTGCACCGAGTGCGCGCACGACCAAGTCGTTCCGGTGCTCGTGGCGTCCGGGGCATCCGGCGCCGGCGTCCCCGCGCTGGTTCGCGCGATCGAGCAGTGGTTTCCATCGCCGGCGCAAGCGCCGCAGACCGATGCCGAAGGCCGTCCGATCGCGCCAGATCCGAGCGCGCCCGTCGTCGCGCGCATCATCAAGACGTCCATCCATCCGCAGAGCGGGAAGCTGTCGATCGCACGAATCTTGTCGGGAACGATTCGTGCCGACTCGACGCTGACGAACGCGACCAAGAGCGGCGAAAAAGTGCGCCTCGGCGGTCTCTTCCGGCTGCAAGGCAAAAAACAGGAGCCCATCACCGAAGCGGGTCCGGGCGCGATCGTCGCTTTGGGCCGGTTGGAGTCGGTTTCGACGGGAGACACGTTGACGTCCAACGGACACAAGGTGCTCTTACCGCGGGCGGGCGTCGCGGAGCCCGTCTTTGCCGTCGCGATCAAGCCCAAGGAGCGCATCGACGAAGCGAAGATCTCGCAGATGCTTGCGCGCATCGTGGACGAAGATCCGGCGCTGCGCCTGGAGCGCGCCGACGTGACGCACGAGCTGCTGCTCTTGGGAAGCGGCGAACAGCACGTTTCGATTGCGGTCGAGCGGCTGGCGCGCAAGTATAAGGTGGAGGTCGCGACGGCCGCCGCGACGATTCCGTATCAAGAGACGATCACCTCATCGACCGAAATCCATTCGCGCTACAAGCATCAGACGGGCGGCCACGGTCAGTTCGGCGACGTTTGGCTCCGCTTCGAGCCGCGCGACCGCGGCGCCGGCGTCAGCTTCGAAGAGAAAATCGTGGGAGGCGTCGTGCCGCGTCAGTTCATCCCGGCGGTGGAGAAAGGCGTGCGCGAGGCACTGGCCCACGGACCGAACGGCTATCCGGTGACCGACTTGCACGTGACGCTGTACGACGGCCAATACCACGACGTGGACTCGAGCGAACAGTCGTTCAAGACGGCGGCGGGCATGGGCGTGCGCGAGGCGCTCCCCAAGTGCAATCCCGTGGTGCTGGAGCCGATCGCGTCCGTGAAAGTCACGGTACCGTCGAACTACACGTCCACGGTGATTCAACAGTTGACCGGTAAGCGCGGCCAGATTCTCGGAATGAATCCCGCGGAGCGCCCCGGCTTCGACGTCGTCGAAGCATTCGTGCCGGCCGTCGAGCTTTCGCGGTACATTACCGAGCTTCGCACGGCGACGCAGGGGCTGGCCACGTACAGCTGGCGGCACGAGCGCTACGACCCCCTGCCGGGCAATCGCGTCGCGCCGAAGGCGGCCGTGTGAACCTATCGCGTGCCGGCGTGGCAGCCGCGCTCGGGCTGACGCTGGCGGTTATCGCCTGTACAAAGATCTCGAACGGCACCGCCGGAGCGCGCCACTCGTGGACGCGTCCCGGTATGCTTCGCGTGGCGATTCAAAGCGACGTCAAGACGCTCAATCCGTTGCTGAACTCCAATACGACCGACGGGTTCGTCGCGGATCTGATGTTCGAGCCGCTGCTCGCGGCCGACGCCAAGGGCGACCCGGTGCCGATCTTGGTCACTGCCGTTCCCAGCATAGAGAACGGCGGCATCAGTCGTGATGGGCTGACCGTGACGTATCACCTTCGCAAGGACGCCAAGTGGACCGACGGCGCGCGCGTTACGTCCAAAGACGTGAAGTGGTCGTGGCAAGCGATCATGAATTCGGCCAACAACATCGTCTCCCGCCACGGGTACGACTACATACGCAGCATCGATACACCGGACGATTGGACCGCGGTCGTCCATCTCAAAGAGAGGTTCTCGCCCTTCGTCAATACGTTCTTCGCGATGAGCGACCAGCCGATGCCGGTCGCGCCCGCGCACGTGCTGGCCAAGTATCCCGACCTCAATCAGATCTCGTTCAACAACGAGCCGACCGTCAGCGACGGACCGTTTCGCTTCGCTCAATGGTCGCACGGCGACCACATCACGTTGCTGCGCAACGACGGCTTCTTCATGGGCAAACCGGGCTTGGACCGCATCGACATCCGCATCGTGCCCGATGAAAATACGACCGTCAATCTTCTCAAGACGCACGCGATAGACTTCATGTTCCAGGCGTCGCCGGAGACGTATCCGGCGCTCAAATCGGTCCCCGACATTCGCCTGGTCTTCGTGAACGTGAACGGCTACGAGCGCGTACAGATCAACACCGCCAAGCCGTATCTCGCCGACCCCAACGTTCGCCTCGCGATCGCGTACGCGACCGACAAGACGCGGCTCGTCGACACGCTGACCTACGGTCAGATGAAGGCGGCGACGGAAGACATTCCCGACTGGCTATGGGCCTTCGATCCCAACGTCCGCAGCTATCCTTACGACCCGGTCAAGGCGCGGACGCTGTTGCGGCAGGCCGGTTGGACGCCGGGGCCCGATGGGATCCTGCGCAAGAACGGCCAGACGATGTCGCTCGTGCTGGTGACAAATAATTCGAACGTGACGCGCCGTCAGGCCGCCGTCGAGTTGCAGTCCATGCTACACGCCGTGGGAATCGCAGTCGAGGTGAAGTCGTACCCCGGCGCCATCCTGTTCGCGCCGGCCGGCATGGGCGGAATCCTCCAGTTGGGCAAGTACGATCTCTCGATCAACGGGTGGTATGCCGGCATCGATCCGGACGACAGCTCGCAGTTCCTGTGCCGCAACTTTCCACCCGGCGGCTACAACTACACGCGGTTCTGCAATCCTCTGATGGAGGCCGCACAGGCCGCCGCCCTCACCCACTACGACCGTGCCAGTCGCAAGGCGGCCTACTCGCAAGTTCAGCGAGTGCTCGCGCAATACAATCCCGAGATCTACTTTTGGTGGCGCCGGCAGATGGAGCCGATTAGCGTGGATTTCAAAGGCTTCGATCCCAATCCGGTCTTGGAATCCTGGAACGCCTGGCAGTGGAGCATCTAGGCCTCTCTGACGTCGCGTGGCTCCGCAAGATCATCGCCGAACGCGCGCTCACGCGCGGCGATTACGTCCTTGCCGGCGGCGCGCGCAGCGACTATTACATCGACAAGTTTCGCTTGTTCTCCGATCCGCAAGTCTTGCGGCGCATCGCCCGGCTCTTCACGCCGATCGTCGCGGAGGTGAATCCCGACCTCATCGCGGGCACGGAGCTCGGCGGCGTCGTGATCGCCACCGCGGTCTCGCAGCTCTCCGGCCTACCGTTGCTCGCAGTTCGCAAGAAACCAAAAGCCTACGGCGCGTTCGCGAACGAGTACGTCGAGGGGCCCTATGAAACCGGACAGCACGTACTGTTGCTCGAGGACGTCGTCACGAGCGGCCACGAGCTCCTGGCCGCCGCCGCGCGCCTCCGAGAACTGGGCTTAGAGGTGACGCCCTACGCCGTGGTCAGCCGCGGCCTCGCGCCGGTGCGCGCGCTGATCGCATTCTCCCTTCCTCGCGATACCCCACAAACGCATAACTAAGCTTCTAGTGACACCTCTATACCGTCGTTTGCGACTTCGATAGGTCCGTTGAAGCGCGCACGCGCCGCGGCGATGAGCTCCGCGGCTGAAAATTTCGCCGGGTAGTGCGTCAGCACCAAACGTTTCGCGCCGGCGCGGGCGGCCATTTCACCGGCTTCGTACGCGTTGGAGTGGCCTCGTCCGCCCTGCTCGGCCTCTAAGCCGAGTGCGGCCTCGCACAGAAATAAATCCGTGTCCCGGGCGTGCTCGATCACCGCATCGCACGGCGCGGTGTCCGCCGAATAGGCAACAGACTTGCCGTCGTGCTCCACGCGAATCGCGTAGGCGGAAATGAAGTGCTGCGTGCGCGCGAACGTTATGCGCAATCCGCCGACGAACAGGGGTACGGCCGGCTCGTATTCGTGGATCGCATAGGCGTCGTCGAAAAAAGAACGGCGGGCGCCTTCGCTGATGAGCGTGCTGAGCGTTGACAAAATCTCGATTCCTCCCGGCGGCAGCCAGAGCGGCATTCGTTCTCTCCCGACGGCGTTGGCATATTTCAGCCCGTGGCGCAGCGCGACCAGATCGAAGAAATGGTCGGGATGCATGTG
>JAFAXS010000166.1 GCA_019240755.1 Vulcanimicrobiota bacterium | reverse complement strand
TCCCGCAGCACGGGGATGGAGCCGAACCGCCGCGTCCGCATCTACAAGACCACCGATTCCTAGTTTCCTTGTTCGTCGTCGTCGAAGGGATCGAGGGTAGCGGGAAGAGCACGCTGATTGGCGGGTTGGCGCGGCGGCTAGAAGCTGCGGGGCAAAGCGTCGTGATGACGCGCGAGCCCGGCGGAACGGCCGTGGGCGATGCGATCCGCCGAATCTTCTTGGATAGGAGCATGACGATCGCGCCGCTGACGGAGGCCTTATTGGTCAACGCTGCGCGCGCGCAGCACGTTGAAGGAGTCATTCTCCCCGCGTTGTCGTCGGGACGCGCGGTGCTGTGCGATCGGTTCGTCGACTCGACGCTCGCGTATCAGGGCTATGGGCGTGGATTGGATCTCGGATTGCTGCGCGAGATATGCGATCTCGCCGTCGGCGGATTGAAGCCCAGTTTGGTCGTCGTGCTGGATCTGCCATGGCAGGCCGCGCGAGAGCGTTTACGGGAACGTGCCGGCGCGGCGGACCGCGTGGAGAACGAGGACGACGCTTTTCACGAGCGCGTGAGGGTGGGATTCGTGGAACTCGCTCGGTCGCCGGATCACGTGCTGCTCGACGCGACTATCGCGGCCGAAGAGTTGGCAGAGCGAGCGTTTCAGATCTGCTGTTCCGCTAGGAACGCGATTTCGTGAGCGAGCTGCGGTTCGACGTCGTCGGCGCCGAGGGACCGAAGCGGTACTTCGCCTTGCTGATGAAGGAGCAGCTCGCGCACGGGTACTGTTTCACCGGTCCGGCCGGAGTCGGCAAGAAAACGTTTGCGCGGCGGCTGGCGCAGTCGCTGCTCTGCTTGGCCCCGAAGGACGGCGTTCTCGGCTACGACGGCGACTGTTCGTCGTGCGCGCTCTTCGCACGCGAGCACACACGCCATCCGGATTTTCTCGAGCACGTCGGCGCGTTGCGCATCGGCGATGCCGACTCACCGCTCGGCTTTCACGAGAGCGAAGAGCTCTCCGCGCGCGACCTCATTCGCCAGCTCTCGCTACAGTCGTACTCCGGCGGAATGCGGGTGCTGCTGCTCGGCGACGCCGACTTCGCGACGCACGAGGCCGCGAACGCGCTCTTGAAGCTGCTGGAGGAGCCGCCGAGCGGGCTCGTGATCGTCGTCACGACGGCGACGCCGGGGCGCTTGCTCGACACGATCAGGTCGCGCCTCATTGACGTTCGTTTTCCGCTGCTGTCGAAAGACGAGTTAGCGGAGATTCTCAAAGGACTGGGTTACGGCGCGAAAGCGGTAAAGCTCGGCGTATCGGTCGGCGGCGGAAGCGTGCGGCGCGCGGTGGCGGCGCTGGCTCCCGAAGATGAGTCGCTGCGAGCCGTGGTGATCGAATGGTTCTTCACGGTCGTTGCGGGGAAGCTTCCGCAAGAGTCGTGGGCCACGCGCGAGTCGCTCGGCGAGGGCCTAGAGATCGTAAAGATGCTCGTGCGAGATTGGATCGTTGCGAACCTCGACAGTAATCCGTTGCTCTGCGCCGATCAGGAGAGCCGCCTGCGCAAGCTTCCGGCGCTGAAGGGCGATGCCGCAGCGGCGCTGCTCACCAAGCTCGACGTCGCCGCGCGGCTGGCGCGAACCAACGTGCTGCCTAACTTCGTGGCAGACTTCGTCCGGATGAACCTTACCAGTAGCCGCTAAACGCGATGTCGTCGTACTGTTTGGCAAACGGAAAAGCCAGATACGCGAGGGCGACGGCGCGCACTGCGGCGGTAATGAGGCTCCAGATGCTCGGCGACACATGGACCAGCAGCGAGGGCAACCCGAGCGGGACAGCGACGTACCAAATCAGGAAGAAGACGAGCGCGAGAATCAGCGAACCGAGCGGTTGCGCGCGCACGTTGCGAATCGAGACCGAAAGCGCGAGCGTGCCGGGGATGCCCCCAATGGCGGCCGCGGGGATCGTGTAGATCAAGAAGAACGCCGCTAGCGCGCCGAGCGCGAGACCGATCATGCCGGCACCGAAGAACGATCCGATGTAACTGGCGGCCCACACGACGAATTGAAACCCGATCGCGGCGAGCGCGATTGCGCCGAACTTCAATCGGCCCTCTTCCCACGCCTCGTCGAACGTGCCGCGGCCTCGCCGCCAAATATTATTCGCCTGGATGATCGTTACGCCGAAGGCCCAGAGATAGATCAGCTGCACGAGCATTCCGAAGATGCTCGATCCGAGGCCGCCGACGGGATCCGTCACGAGGTTGGAAAGCTGATTCACGAGCAGCTCGACGACGGCGGCGAGCAACGGCATGACGAAGACCGCGGGATGGCGCAGCAGCAGCGGCACGGCGCGCGCGTACATGAACAGATCCACTCGCGGGGCGCGCCGCATCGAGCTAAAGGCGCGCGCCCTCGAGCGCGTGCCGGCAGGAGCAGTCCGCAGCGACCGGGATGCCCGCGACGATCTTGCCGATCGCGGCCTTCACCCGGTCGTTGTTCCGCTGAAAGACCTGGATCACTTCATGGTGCGATACCGGCGGCATGCCCTCGAGACCGACGTCGTAGTCGGTGATCAGCGAGATGTTCACGTAACACATCTCGAGCTCTCGCGCGAGATACGCCTCGGGATACTGCGTCATGTTGATCACTTCCCAGCCCTGGCTTTGAAACCACTTCGATTCCGAGCGCGTCGAGAAGCGCGGCCCCTGGATCACGACGACGGTGCCCCGCTCGTGCGTATCAATATCCAGCGACCGCAACGCGTCGATCGCGATTGGACGCAGCGTGGGACAGTACGCGTCGGCAAAGCTGACGTGCGTCGTGATGGGCCCGTCGTAAAACGTATCCTTGCGGCCGCTCGTGCGATCGACCAGTTGATCGCAGACGACCATCGAGCCCGGCTTCACGCTCTTTTTTAGCGAGCCGCAGGCCGTCGGACCGATGATCCATTTGACGCCGAGGCTTTTCATCGCATAGAGATTTGCCCGATAGTTGATGGACTGCGGAGGAAAACGATGGTCCTTCCCGTGGCGCGGAAGAAAGGCCACCGCGCGCCCGGCGATCTCTCCGAGCGCAACCTTATCGCTCGCTATGCCGTAGGGCGTTTCGATCCAATGCTCGCGCGCATGTTCCATGAGCGAATAGAATCCCGATCCGCCGAAAACTCCGATCTCTGCTTGCAAGCCAGCCGCCATGCTCCCTATGCTCTAGAAACGCATGACGTAATCCTTCGCACGGAGGTAGCGTTGCGAAGCGTTCCTCGAAGTCGTATGGTAGTCGCGGGTCAGACTGGTTACCACATCGAAACGCACGAGGCGCCGCAGCAATGCGGCGCTTCGCTAATTTAGCGGTTAAAGTCGGAGGGCTTTAAGTCTTCCAGGAATTTTTTGAAGCGCGCCATTTCGGTGTCGTTGACAGGCTTCTTCTCGGCGGTCGCTTCTTCGAGCACGATCTTATCCGAGACGAAAATCGGCGCCGGCACGCGTAGTGCGAGGGCGATGCCGTCGGATGGGCGCGCGTCGATTTCTTGCAGCTCGCCGTTAGTTCGGACGATCAGTTTCGCAAAGAACGTGGAGTCTTTGATGTCGTGGATCACGACCTGCTCGAGATTCGCATTCAGCGAGTCGAGGATGTTGCGCATCAGGTCGTGTGACAGTGGGCGCGGCACGGGCGCCCCTTCGAGTGCGAGCGCGATCGCCGTCGCTTCGAATGGTCCGATGAGTATCGGGAGGTAATGCGAGCCCTCCATGTCCTTGAGGATGACCACCGGATCATGGGTCAGCAGGTCGATGCCGAGTTTGTCGACCTTCATCTGGCGCATATGCCGGACGTATCCGACACGTCTCGGGGATTCTCTTGCCGCCTCGCCGCCATAGGCCTTCGCCCAAGGGCGAGTAGGACGAGCAGCCGAACGGGCGCGCTGCAGTATGCCACTCTCGTGCGGAATCGTCGGGCTGCCCAACGTTGGGAAATCCACCATTTTCAACGCGCTCACGCGCAGCACCAAGGCGCTGGCGGCAAAATATCCCTTCGCGACGATCGAGCCGAACGTCGGCGAAGTCGCGGTACCCGACGAGCGACTACCGGTCCTCGCGCAGCTTGCGAAAGCCAAACGCGTGGTTCCGGCGACCGTCCGCTTCGTGGACATTGCCGGCCTCGTGCGCGGCGCGAGTTCCGGCGAGGGCCTCGGCAACGCGTTCTTGAGCCATATCCGTGAGACCGACGCAATCGCGATGGTGCTGCGGTGCTTCGAAGACGAAGACGTCACTCACGTGGAAGGACACCCGAACCCCCAGCGTGATGCCGAAATCGTTGGGATCGAGCTCGCGTTAGCGGATTTGGCCTCCATGCGCCGGCGCGTCGCGAAACTGGAACGGGAGACGCGCGCCAACGCCGCCTTGCGCGAGTACCTGGCGGCGTCGTATCGAGTGACGGCGGCGCTGGAAGACGCGAGCCCGGCACGGATATTTCCGGCCGGATCGCTGGAGGCTCGCGTGGCCGCGGAGTCGTTCTTACTGACGGCCAAGCCGGTGCTGTACGTCGCCAACGTGGACGAAGAACGTGTCACCGCCCACGACGAGGGGGTTCGCGTGGTCGAGAAAATCGCACAGACGCAGGGCGGGCGCGCGATCGTTCTCAGCGGCAAAGTCGAGGCGGAACTTGCCGGCCTCTCGGAAGGCGATGCCGCCGCGTTCCGCGCCGAGCTCGGCATCGAGCGCAGCGGTCTCGACGCGCTCGCTGCGGGCGCCTACGATCTGCTCGGCCTCATGACGTTCCTGACCGCCGGCGAGAAGGAAGCCCGCGCGTGGCCGATTCCGCGCGGCACGAAGGCCGCCCAGGCCGCGGGAACGATCCACTCCGACCTGGAGCGCGGCTTCATTCGCGCGGAGATCGTTTCATTCGATGATTACGTGGAATACGGCACGATGGAGGCGCTGCGGAGCGCCGGGCGGGTCCGCAGCGAGGGCCGCGACTACGTCATGCAAGAGGGCGATGTCGTCAACTTTCGATTCAACGTGTAATTGCGCCCAGGGGCTGCGGCGCGAAACGAGCAAATCCCCGGTATGACCACTGCGCTACGCGAGGCCTCGGTGCGCGACGTCTCGGTGTTCGGCGATGCGATCGCCTACTTCAACGAGGCCGCGGACCTGCTCGAGCTTGATGCAGGCATGCGCCGGATTCTCACGCACCCGACTCGCCAGATCATCTTCTCGATTCCGTTTCAGCGCGACTCGGGCGAGTTTGAAGTGTATACCGGCTATCGCGTGCAGTACAACTTCGCGCGCGGACCGGCGAAAGGCGGCATTCGATATCATCCCGGCGTGACGCTCGACGAAGTAACGGCGCTCGCGTTCTGGATGACGTGGAAATGCGCGGTAGTGGATCTGCCCTTCGGCGGTGGAAAGGGCGGCGTCACGTGCGATCCCGCGACGCTCTCGGCGAACGAGCTTGAACGCATCACGCGTCGCTACGCCGCCGAGCTCGTTGAAGTCGTCGGGCCCGACAAAGACGTTCCGGCTCCCGACGTCAACACGACGCCGCAGGTGATGGCGTGGTTCATGGACACCTACTCGATGCACGTGCGGCAAAACACGCCGGGCGTCGTGACCGGCAAGCCGCTGGATATCGGCGGCTCGCGCGGCCGCGTCGAGGCGACCGGACGCGGCGTGACGATCTGCGCGCTCGACGAGATGGCCGTCATGGGCTTGCGACCGGAGACCGCAACGATCGTGATTCAAGGATTCGGCAACGTGGGCCGCTACGCGGCTAAGCTCTTCGAAGAGCGCGGCTGCAAGATCGTCGGCATCTCCGACGTGACCGGCGCATACTACAACGAAGAAGGCATCTACGTGAGCGGCGCCATGGAGCACACCGCGAAGTTCCGAACGCTCGAAGGCTTCAAGGGCGGCGAGAAGATCACCAACTCCGAGCTGCTCTCGAGCCAATGCGACGTGCTCGTTCCCGCCGCGCTCGAAAAGGTGTTCACGCCGGAAAGCGCCGCCAAGGTGCAGGCCAAGCTCGTGGTCGAGGGCGCAAATGGCCCGACCACGCCCGAAGCCGACCGCATCTTCCGCGAGCGCGGTATCAACGTGATCCCCGACATCATGGCGAACGCCGGCGGCGTAACCGTTTCGTACTTCGAGTGGGCCCAAGACCGCATGGGTTACTTCTGGAAGGAAGCCGAGGTCAACGAGAAACTCGAGGACTTCCTCCTGTCAAACCTCCACGCAATTCGCGACATCGCGGACTCGCGTCACGCGACGCTGCGCACCGCCGCCTACACGCTCGCGATCGACCGGGTGGTCAAGGCGTCGAAGCTCCGCGGCATCTACGCCTAGCGATCAGGTGAGTCGCTTGTTGTTACGGGCGGTACGGTGAGTCGTTTGGCGGCGCGTATGGATCTGGAAAGCAGTAGTGCTTCGTGCTGCAGCGCGTGCCGTCGTACACCGCTTTGACGTTAACTTGCGGGATATGCGTGCCGTAGGCGGCGTTGATCGTCTGAATGAACGCGGACGCGATCAGTGCGTAGCCGGTGTTCGACGGGTGTAATCCGTCGAAGCTCGAGATTCCCCACAAGAATCCGAGCGTACAGCATAGTCCCGGATTGATGGATGCCGCCTCCTTGAAATAGGGGTTGGAGGGATTCGCGCTAGCCAGCCCGCTGAAGATCGCGTGGATATCGACGAGCGGAACGCTTTCTGCGTGGGCCGCGTTGTCGATGCCTTGGTTAATCGCGTCGTTAAGGGCTTGAACCTTCGCGGCGAACTCCGGCGTGATGTAGTACACGCCCAGTCCGTTGCCCGGGATCGGCTTGCAGTGCGGCTTGGGGACGGTGCAATCGAAATTTACCAGCGTCGCGTTGCCGTACGTGTTGGAGTAGTTGACGTCGGCCTGTATGCCTTGCAGCGTGATGTAACCGCAGGGCTTTGTGAGCGAGGTCGGGGTGCAACCGCTGGGCGTGGTGAGATGGAACTGTTTCACAAGGGGATCGAGCGTGAACTGAATTCCGGCAATCTTTAGGATGCACCAGGCATAGCTCGCGTAGCGGCACGCGCTGATGCCTTTTGACGGAACCTTGGCGCGTTGAAAATAGCCCGTCTCTAGGATGTTGGGAAGATTTGCGACGACGATACGCGCCCCGGAACTCTTCAGCGTGGAGATCGTCTGACGCAAGTCGTCCTCAGCCTGCGCGGCGTTGCGATCACCGCCGACGAATCGGCCGCCGCTGCCCATGTACTTGAGCACGTCGTTCGCACCGAGCCAAACCGTGGCGAGTGTCGGATGAACCGAGGCCGCCGCGTTGACCGGCGTCAGCCGCGGAAGGTTCCTGAAGTTATACATCACCGGCCAATACGTGCCACTCTCTTCGGCGATCACCTGATTTAACAGCCCCGGAATGCCGGGAATGGACTTGCACGTAGACGTCTGCGGTTGATGCAGCGTGTTGGCCTCGTGCAGCGTTAATCCGGGAACGCCGACGTCGCGAATCTTGGAGTCGTTTGGATCCATTCGAACGCGCGGCACGCCCTTGAGACGGTAACCGGCCTGATCGAAGCCGCCGTTATCCGTGCAGATGTCTCCCGTCTTCGATGGCTCGAACGGAAAGAACGTGCCGTAGAAGGCGAGGAGATTGTCGAGGCCCGGCCCTTTGATGAGCGGCAGCGGACTCGTCGAAGGATCGTACATCGTGGCGACCGCGGAATCGAGCGGCACTCCTGACGCCTGCTCGGCGAGCAGCGCCCACCATCCGTTCTCCTGCGTCGGCGGAAGCTGCGTGAAAGTATTGTACGGGTTCTTTATGCGAGTCTCTCCGAGGAAGCCGTCCGCTTGATATCCCGCGGTAAGGCTGTCGCCGACGCCGACGATGTTGCTCAAGATCGAGTCATGCGTGACTTTGCCGGCCGGATAAAACGGCAGTCCCGGCGACGGATTCATTGCGGCACTCCCGCCGCCGCAGGCCGCCAGTAGCGCGACGGCGACGGCGCTAACAATGTTCTTTGCGTTCAATAATCTCATGATTGCCTTCGAAAAGTCTTATAACGGAAATACGCTTGGGGAGCCGAGGCCGAACTGGAGCTGAATCTGCGTGGCCTTTAGGCCGCCGATCGCGAGGCCGCAGGCGTTGGATAGAATCTGTTGCACCGTCAGGCACTTGACGCCCACGACGCCGTCG
>JAFAXS010000094.1 GCA_019240755.1 Vulcanimicrobiota bacterium | reverse complement strand
GCGGCGCGACGACGTGCATTCCCAACAGTTGGTCGCTCTTGGCGTCACCGACGAGCTTGATCAGGCCCTCGCCTTCGTTCATCGTTCGCGCGCGGCCACTGGCGGCGAGCGGAAACTTGCCGATGCGCACCTCGTGGCCGGCCGCTTTCGCTTCCTCTTCCGACAGTCCGACCGTCGCGACTTCGGGGTCGGTGTAGATACAGTTCGGCACGGCAACCGGATCGAACGCGGCGGACTTGTCGCCGCTGATCACTTCCGCCGCGACCACGCCCTGCTTCATTGCGCGATGCGCGAGCAGCGGCATGCCCGTGACGTCGCCGATCGCAAAAACGTTCGGAACCTTCGTTCGCTGCTGGACGTCGGTAGCGATGAAGCCGCGGTCGTCGGTGATCAAGCCGGCCTTATCCAATCCGAGATTGTCGGTGACGGGGCGGCGTCCCACGGCGACGAGCACCATGTCGAACTCGCGCGTCTCGTCCTTCCCTGCGCTGCCTTGACCGTTGAACGTCGCGCGCGCGCTGGCGCCACGTTTCTCGATCGCACCGACTTTCGTGTCGAGCATGATCTCAACGCCCTGCTTCTTCAGAATGCGCCCGAGCGTCTTGCCGATCTCCAGATCGGTGCCAGTGAGAATTTGTGGCATCATCTCGATGACGAGCACCTTCGCGCCCAGGCGCGCGTAGACGGTCGCAAACTCGAGTCCGATGACGCCGCCGCCGATTACCAAGAGGTTCTTGGGAATACGCTTGAGCTGCACCGCGTCGTCGGAGTTGACGATCGTCTCGCCGTCGCGCGGCCACGCGCGCACGTCCACGGGCGCGGAGCCGGTCGCGATCACGACGTTCTGTGCCGTGACGCGCGCCGTACCGCCGTCGCGCTGCTTGACCGACAGTTCCGTAGGACTCGTAAACGTCGCCTCACCCGCGAGATATTCGACGCCGTTTCCTTTGAAGAGCGTCTTGACGCCGCTCACGTTGGCGTTGACCACGTCGCTCTTGAACTTCGCGATGCCTTCGCGTTCGATCTCGGCCTTCGGCACGCGCAAGCCCAGGTCGCCGGCGCGATCGATGTGGCGAATGATTTCGCCGACGTGCAGCAGCGCTTTGGTCGGAATGCATCCCCAGTTGAGGCAGACGCCGCCGACCTCGTCCCGGTCGATGCAGAGAACTTTCTTGCCCAGTTGGCCGAGGCGAATGGCGGCATGATAGCCGCCCGGTCCGGCGCCGATGACGGCGGCGTCAACCTGGTATTCTGAGGTGCTCATGATTCAGGCTTTCGCGCTGGGGGGAGCGTTCCCCAGGAAAAGCACGAAATGGCGGAGCCCATGACGGGGAGCCGACTACTGACGCCGCTACAGCGGCGTTTGCTGCGATGGTACTGCCGCCGGGGACGAGCGAACTTGCCCTGGCGCGCCCAACGCTCGCCGTATCGCACCGTCGTGAGCGAGAGCATGCTCGCGCAGACGCAGGTCGAGCGGGTGATTCCGAAGTTCGAATCGTTCGTCCGGCGATTCGGCGACTTTGCGGCGTTGGCAGCGGCCTCGCCGGCCGACGTATTGCGCGAGTGGAAAGGGCTGGGATATAACTCGCGCGCACTCCGGCTGCGCGACCTCGCCAAGGCGGTCATGGAGCGTCACGCGGGCGCGCTGCCGACACAGCTCGATGCGCTCCTGGCCTTGCCCGGAATCGGCCCGTACAGCGCGGCGGCCATCCGCGCCTTCGCGTTCAACATTGACGACGCACCCGTGGATACCAATGTCGCGCGCATCGTTAGCCGCGTCGTTTTCGGCGTCGAACGTCGCTCGGGCGCGCCGCCGCAAACGCTCGTGGAGCACGCTCGCAGGCTCGTGCCGCGTCGCCGGGCCCACGATTGGAGCTCCGCGTTGATGGACCTCGGCGCCGCCGTTTGCACGGCCCGCGCGCCGAGGTGCCTGATCTGTCCGCTCAAGCAGGATTGCGCGGCCGCGCCGGTCGCTCCTGAACCGGCGCAGCGTGCGCGTCAACGCGTGCCGTTCGAGCGAACCACACGCTATGCGCGCGGCCGCATCATCGACCGGCTTCGCGACCTCCCGGCAGGTCGCCGCATCTCGTTGCTCGATTTGCACGGCCAGTTGGAAACGACGCTGCAGCAAAGCCCCGAAGAGCTGCGCGGAATTGTGGACGACTTGCAACGCGACGGCCTGGTGCACTGCAACGGAGAGAGCGTCGCATTGCCAGAATGAGGGCGCCGTGATTCCCTTCCCAAAGAAGAAAGTTCCGCGCCGGGTCGCGCGCGAGCAGCTCGAAATTCTCGAGAGCCTCTATCCGCATGCGGTCACCGCCCTCAACTATCGCAACGAGTTTGAGCTGCTCGTCGCCGTGATTCTTTCTGCACAGTGCACCGATGCGCGCGTTAACATGACCACGCCGGCGCTCTTCGCGAGATACCCGACTCCGCAGAAACTGGCCGCAGCCGATCAAGCCGACGTCGAACAGATGATTAAGTCCTGCGGCTTCTTCCGGATGAAATCACGCAACATCATCGCCGCCGCCCGCGATCTGGCCGATCGGTATGGCGGACGAGTTCCGAGCGAGCGGGAGGAGCTCGAGTCGTTGGCCGGCGTTGGACGAAAGACCGCGAGCGTCGTGCTCGCCGCCGCGTTCAAAGGCGAAGCGCTCGCGGTGGACACGCACGTCTTTCGCGTCTCGCATCGCCTGGGAATCACGCTCGGCACTACGCCGCGTCACGTCGAGCAGGATCTTACCGCGCTGCTCCCGCCCTCGAAGTGGGGCGACGCCTCGCACTGGCTCATTCTGCACGGGCGACAAGTTTGTAAGGCGCCGACGCCGCGCTGCCCGCAGTGCGCGCTGCGATCGCTCTGCCCGACTCCAAAGATAATCGCTCGGATGGGACGGTCGTGACTCGGGGTATGCCACCCTCGCTAATTTTCAGGTTAATCGCTCGGGTAGCATACCCGCTCGTCGCGACCGCAGCGATCCGTGCGATGCCGGCGTTCGGGCAAGATCTCACGCTCGATACTGTCTTTTCCAGAGAGCCGCCCTGGGGACGCTTGATCGATCGGGTGAGTTGGTCGCCGGACGGTCAACGATTTCTCTACGTGCGGCGCGGTCAAGATCCCGATGAAGCGCTGCCGTTGATGCTCTACGACGTTGGAAGCGGCGCGTCACACATTTGGCTGCACGCGCGGGTTTTCGGTGCTCAGGAAACGCCGGAGGTATTGGGCTGGTCTGCCGACGGCGCGCGGATCGCGTTAGTCGCCGGGGGCGCTCTTTACGTGAGGGAATTGCGCTCTCCGCGCCTACAAAAGGTTTCGGATGACGTAGACGACGCGCGCTGGGCCCCGCGCGGCGCCGCATTGGCGTACAGCCACAACGCCGATCTCTACGTTGCCTCTATCGGGAATCGGATCGTCTCTCGCCGGGTCACGACCGGTGGCAGACCGGGCGACGTGCTCCACGCCTCGCTGGATTGGGTGTATCCCGAAGAGCTCGGCATCGAGCACGCCTTCTACTGGTCGCCGGATGGACGACGTATCGCGTACCTGACGATGGACGAGCGGCGCGTCACGAACTTTCCGATCGTTGATTTTATGACTACAAACAACGCGGTGGAACATGAGCGCTATCCCCTCGCCGGTCAGGCGAATCCCCGCGTTGCGTTGCGCGTGCTGGATCTCGAGTCGGGGCGAGATCGCATGGTGTACGATGCGTCGCGCCGCGACGAGTACATCGCCGCCTTCGATTGGATCGCACATTCGAGCGCGCTTCAGGCCGAAATCGTGGACCGCCCGCAGCAGACGGTGCGATTCTATCGCTGGGCGAATCCGCCGGACGCACCCACGTTGATCTACTATCAGGCGTCGCCGACGTGGGTGGACGTGCAACCGTTGCCGTTTTGGCTGCGCGATGGCCGATCGATCTGGCTCCTCGACCGCGGACCGACCGCCGGAATCTTCCTGCGCAGCCGCGACGGGTCGCTGCAACGCCTCACCGCGACATATCGGGTAACGGACCTTTACGGCATCGCTCGCGCGACGATCTACGTTCGCGCCGCCTATCCGACGCGGCGCGAACGTTCGGTTTTGGCGGTCGCTCTGGACGGACGCCTGCGCAATCTCACGCCGGAGCCGGGTTCGCACACTCCCGTGCTCGCGCCGGGTTTCGAGCGTTTCGTCGACACGTCGAGCCGGTTCAACGATCCTCCGAAGGTCCGCTTGCGCAGCACGTTAAGCGCCGCCGCGAGAACCCTCGTGCCCGAAAAGATGGCGTTGAAAGATGTGCTGCTACCGGCGCGCACCTTTACGATCGCGTCGCGCTTCGGGCCGCTCGACGCGACCGTGCTCTTCCCACCGGCGTTCAATCCCGCGAAGAGGTACCCCGCGGTAATGTACGTCTACGGCGGCCCCGACTGGTCCACGACCGGGGATTCCTTAGGGATACTCTACCACCAGTTGCTGGCGCGCGCCGGCATCATCGTCTTTTCGGTGGACGGCCCGGGTTCGCAGGTGGACAACGACGAGCACGAGCGGCTACTCTACCGAAACTTCGGTCCGGGGTCGTTGTTGGGCCAGGAGATCGGCGCACGCTATATCGCGTCGTTGCCATACGTAGACGCCGCGCGCATCGGCATCTGGGGCTGGAGTTTCGGCGGATTCGAAACCTGCTATGCACTGACGCACAGCCGACTCTTCGCCGCGGGGGCCGCCGTCGCGCCCGTCACCGACTGGCACCTCTACGATTCCATCTATGCGGAACGGTACATGGGCAAGCCAGCGTACAACGGAAACGCCTACGCCCGGAGCTCGGTGCTGAATTCGGCCGGGCGTCTCAACGGACCGTTGCTGATCCAGCACGGCACGGCCGACGACAACGTGCACATGGCGAACACGATCCGGCTCTTGCAGCAGTTTATCCTCGCGCACGAGTCGCGCGTGCAGTTCTATCCGTATCCGAGCAAGGCGCATGCGATTCGTGGCCTGCCGCAGCAGCGCTCGATCTACGCGCACATGCTCGATTTTTGGAGGGCCGTGTTCTTCGGGCGCTCCGTCGTGCGCGGCTAGAAATCGTCGTCGGGACTGCTCTCGTCCGATGGCGGCTGCTTTAAGAAGTAGCTCGCCGGCAGCGGCGCAGAGACTTCACGAAACGGCGCCGCGGGCGCGAGAAAGTTGAAGCAATCGGAGAGATCGTCGGAGCGGATGTCGGTTGCGCCGAGCGTTGGGAGTCCGAGCGCGTGTTCAGCGAACTTTAGGATGCTGCCGAACTCGTACTGCTTGTGCGAGACGAAGTGCCGTTTTGAGTAGGGCGAGATGATGATGAGCGGCACGCGAAAGCCGAGCTCGTAGGCGTCGTACTGCGGAGGCTGGACGTGATCGTACCAGCCGCCCCAATCGTCCCACGTCACCAGAATCGCGGTGCTCTTCCAAAACGAGCTCTTTCCGACGGCGTTGACGACGGCCGCGACCCACGAAGGCCCGGAGCCGTCGGTGATGCCGGCATGGTCCGAGGCCCTGGCAGTCGGCGTCACCCACGTGACGTTCGCGAGCGAGCCGCGCGCCACGTCGGCAAGAAACTGTGACGGCGGATGGATAACGTCGGTAGAGTATTGCGGGCTGAAGCGGATATGGCGAATGGCGTCGGGAGCGTTCCACAGACCCGCGCCGCCGTGCGCTTGATAGTAGCGCCAACTCAAAGACTTCGCTTCGATGAGGTCGGTCAGCGCCGGACGGTCGAAGCATGGATAAACTTCTTCGTTTTCGGAGCCCTTGGCATTGATCGTGAGCACCAGGCTTCCTTGGGAAGAATCGCAGCCGCCGGTGAACTGTTGGTGCGGTCCAAACGGATTCTCCGACGCACGCTCCGGCGAGCCTTGCGCAATCGTCGAGGTACCGCTTAACAGGTACTGATGGGCGGGGAAACTCGGCCCCTCGTTCGTTTGAAACATGCGATCGCCAAACGCATACGTCTTCGCAAGATCGAAGTACGGCTCGATCCCCTTGTGCGGCACGTAGGAATAGGCGCGGCTGAACGCCCGGGGGCAATGATGGCGGCCCCCTCTGCAGGCGGAGCGCTCGAGGTTGAACCCGTTGAGCTTACCGCCGTTGAAGGCGACCTCGAATGCCGCATGCTCGTGATCCACGTCGAATTGCGCGGTCAGAGGCTCGGGCTGCAGCTTGATCAGGCCTCCGGTCGAGTCGCTACCGGCTTGCACCGTGTCCGCTCCGGGAAGGCCGTTGAAGAGATTGTCGGTCGTGCGGTTCTCTTGAATCACAATCACCACGTGGCTGATCTTTCCCCCGCCCAGAAGCCGCGAGATTGCGCCCGCCGGCGCGCCGGGTGCGGACGCCCGTTGCGCGCCTTGCGAAACTGCCGGGCCGATCCCCGGCAACGAGTTGCGTGCCGCCTGCTGTCCGCACGCCGCGGCCAGCAAGATCGCGACGACGGGAAGAGCGACTCTCACGTTTTCGCCCGGCCCACGAGCGAGCGCGCGATCACCAGACGCTGAATCTGCTGCGTGCCTTCGTAGATTTGCGTGATCTTTGCATCGCGCATCATTCGCTCGACCGGATAATCGGCGGAGTAGCCGAAGCCGCCCAGCACCTGAACGGCATCGGTGGTGACCGACATTGCGACGTCGCCGCACTTCAACTTCGCGAGCGCGGCCCAGAGCGTGACGTCTTGCGCGCCGGCATCGCAGCGCCGGGCCGCCTCGTAGAGCAGCAGACGCGCCGCCTCCACTTCGGTCTTCATGTCGGCGAGCATGAAGCCGATGCCCTGGTGCTGACCGATGGGTTTGCCGAAGGCGATGCGCTCCTTTGCGTAATTGGTCGCGTACTCAAGCGCGCCGGCCGCGATGCCGAGCGCTTGTGCGGCAATTCCGGGCCGCGACTTATCGAGCACCTTCATCGCGATCTTGAAGCCTTCGCCCTCTTCACCGAGCCGATTGGCGGCGGGCACCTCGCAATCTTCGAAGACCAGCTCGACCGTCGGCGATCCACGAATGCCCATCTTTTTCTCGACGTTGCCGACAGAGAAGCCCGGCGTTCCCTTCTCGACGACGAACGCCGTGACGCCGCGCGAGCCCGCAGCGGGATCCGTCACCGCGAAGACGCAGACGACGTCGGCGACGCTGCCGTTGGTGATCCAAATCTTTTGGCCGTTGAGCACGTACGCGTCGCCGCGCCGCTCAGCGCGCGTCTTCATCGAGCCGAGCGCGTCGGAGCCGCTAGAGACTTCGGTGAGCGCGTAGGCGACGAGATGCTGTCCCGATGCAATCTTGGGAAGAAAGCGGCGCTTCTGCTCGTCGGTTCCGCCGATCACGATCGGCAGCATGCCGAGCTCCTGCACCGCGACGATCAGAGCGCTCGATGCGCACGCCTTCGCGATCTCTTCGACGACCTTGACGTACGTGAGGAACGTGCCGCCCAACCCGCCGAACTCTGCCGGAATGGGAATGCCCAGCAGATCGTTTTGGGCGAAGAGCTCCTTCACGTCCCAAGGAAACTCGCCGGCCGCATCAATCTCGGCGGCCCGCGGAGCGACTTTCTCGGTGACCAGCTCGCGGACCACCGCGAGCATCATGCTCTCTTCGTCGGTGCTTTCAATTTGAATAGGTGCCGTCGTCATACGGCGGTACGTTCCACGAAGGCGGCACCCGTTCCGTCGGCGCATTATGCGGGGCATGGAGAAGGTCTACGCGTCCTGCGCCGAGGCCATCGCCGACATTTCCAACGGCGCGTCGATCGCGGTCGGCGGCTTCGGCCTCAACGGCATTCCGCATAACCTCATCGAGGCGTTGCTGGAGCACGGCGCGACCGATCTCGTGACGGTTTCCAACAACTGCGGCGTAGACGGTTGGGGCCTGGGCGTGTTGCTCGACAAACGCCGCATCCGCCGCACGACCGGCTCGTACGTGGGCGAGAACCGGGAGTTCGAGCGCCAGTATCTGCACGGCGAGCTTGAGGTCGAGCTCGTTCCGCAAGGCACGCTGGCGGAACGACTGCGTGCAGGCGGCTGCGGGATTCCGGCGTTCTATACGCCGGCGGGCGACGGCACGCTGGTCGCCGACGGCGGTCTGCCGTGGCGCCACAACGCCGACGGCAGCGTCGCGATCGAGTCACCGAAGAAGGAGACGCGCGTATTCGACGGCCGCGAGTACGTGCTGGAGCGCGGCATCGTTTGCGACTACGCGCTCGTCCGTGCCTCAGTCGGCGACCGCGCGGGCAACTTGATCTTTCACAAGGCAACCCGCAACTTCAACCCGCTCTGTGCGATGGCGGGCAAGGTCACGATCGCGGAAGTAGAGGAGCTGGTCGAAACGGGCACGCTCGATCCGGAGAACGTGCACCTTCCGGGCATCTTCGTTCAGCGCATCGTGCACGTGGGGCCGCAAGGGAAACGCATCGAGCGCGTCACGACCCGAAAGCGTGCGACGGCGTGACGCCGTTAACTCGCGATCAATTAGCGGCCCGCGTCGCACAAGAGCTGCGCGACGGGCAATACGTGAACCTCGGGATCGGTTTGCCGACGCTGATTCCGAACCACGTTCCGCCGGACGTTACGGTGACGCTGCAGAGCGAGAACGGCATCCTGGGGATGGGCCCGTATCCCCTCGAGGGAGAAGAAGACGGCGACTTGATCAACGCGGGCAAGGAGACCGTTACCGTGCTTCCCGGCGCGGCGTTCTTCGACTCATCGCTCTCGTTCGGCATGATTCGCGGCGGCCACATTGATTTGGCGGTGCTCGGCGCGATGCAGGTGTCGGAGCACGGAGATCTCGCGAACTGGATGATTCCCGGCAAGATGGTGAAGGGCATGGGCGGCGCGATGGACTTGGTTCACGGGGCCAAGCGCGTGATCGTGATGATGGAACACATCGCCAAGGGCGGCGCGCATAAGATCGTTCGCCAGTGCTCGCTGCCGCTAACGGGGAAGCGCGTCGTTCAACGCATCATCACCGACCTGGCAACGATCGACGTCGCGCCGGAAGGCCTGATTCTCCGGGAGCGGGCGCCGGGCGTTACGGTCGACGAGATCGTCGCCGCGACGGAGCCGAAGTTGCGTATTCCCGTCGAACCCATGGTCATGGACGTCTCATAGACGAAAATCACTTATCAACAAAGGAGGCACTTAAGAATCATGTACATCTCGAAACTGCGCCTCGGCGCATTCGCATTAGTCTTCGCAATCTTTTTCGGCCTGGCCGGTGCCGGCATTACCTACGCCGGTCAGCCCCACATGGTCAACGCGCGTAATTATTTAAACGACGCGCTAAATCAACTTCAGATGGCGACCGCCGACAAGGGTGGCCACCGCGCGAATGCCATCAATTTGGTGCGGAACGCGATCAACGAGGTCAACGCGGGAATCCAGTACGCACAGTAGGGCAGTCACGCGGCAAATGGGAAGGCCTGGGCCTAATGGCCCAGGCCTCTTTTCGCGCTGCGCCGGCGAAGAAAGTGTGGTTTTCCGACATACCAAGACGCTGCGCCGAGTGGTAGCCTGAAAGGCGGCTCATGCTGCTTCAGGAGGTCTGCTATGCTCACAACCACGCTTCGCTCGGCGCTGCCGATTCTGGCCGCCGCGGCAATCCTCGCCGGATGCGCCGGATCGAGCTCGCTTCCAAGTTCGACTGCACCCGCCGGCCTCAATGCGCGTCACCTTCCGCCGCCTGGGACGCTGTACAGCTGGCTCCAGCCCGGCATAAACTCCACGCACGTTGCCGACAACACCGCCGAAACGAAGTTGACGGTCGGAAACGTCCACAAGCTGATCCAGGGCTGGTCGTTTGGGACGGGCGCACAGATTGGCAATCCGATCGTAACCGATGGATCCACCGCCTACGCCGATTCCGGTGACGGCTATCTCTATGCGATCGACGTGCTCACGGGCGCGCAAAGGTGGCGGTTCCGAACCTATTACGGCAACGCTTGGGCGACGAGTCCCGCCATCTCCGGTAACCTGATATACGTTCCGTGCCTGGTAGGCGGCAGCAGCCAGCAAAACGGCCTCTGCGCCGTAAACCGGGTCAGCGGCGCGTTGAGATGGAGCTACTACGACAACTGCAATTGCTTACCACCGTCAGCGATTGGGGAGGGGCCTGTCGTCTCAGGTTCGACCGTCGTCATCGGCTATTACAACAAACACGTGTACCGCAATTACACCATCACCGCGCTCGATAGCACTACCGGTGCGGTGCTCTGGGTAATCCTCGCGGGGAATAACACGGTAGGATACGGACTGGAGAATTCGACTCCTGCGATAGATAACGGCAACATATTTGCGGCTGATGCAGCCGGTGTATGTTCGTATCAACTCGCCACCGGTAATGTGAACTGGTGCAACGGACCCAGCGATGGCGGCACGGCGCCTGCCGTATCGAACGGCGTCGTTTACGTCAACACGTTCAGCCACGGCTTCTACGCGTTGAACGAAACAACAGGGAGCCAGATCTGGCAATATGCGCCGTGCAGCGGGTGTGGAAACGGTTACGACGACCCGCCCGCGATCGCCGGAAGCACGGTTTATTTCAGTGGCATCAATCAAGGCTACTTGTACGCGCTCAACGCCTCCACGGGATCGTTGATTTTCAATACCTCAGGCGACGGCAGCAGTGCGTATACCGATAGTTCGCCCTCGGTTGCAAACGGCGTCGTCTACGTCGCCTGCAATATGGGCCTTTGCGCGTATAACGCGTCGAACGGTACGTTGCTGGGCGCCTTTGGCGCCGGCGGCTCCACGCTCGGATCCCCGGCAGTCGCCAGCGGGCGCGTCTATACGGTCTGTGGGTATAACAACGCCTGCATGTACCATCTATGACGGCGCGTTAGGCCGACAGACCGGCGAACTGCGTTCTATAGAGCCGTGAGTACAGGCCGCCGCGTGCGAGCAGCGTCGCGTGGCGGCCCGACTCAACGATTCGCCCATCGTCAACGACGAAGATGACGTCGGCTGAGAGCACGGTCGAGAGGCGATGTGCGATCACGAGGCTCGTGCGTCCCCGCATCACAATCTCCAACGCCTTCTGAATCGCCGCTTCGTTCTCGTAGTCGAGCGAGCTCGTGGCCTCGTCGAGTATCAAGATGCGCGGATCCTTGAGCAGGACGCGCGCGATCGCCAGCCGCTGGCGCTCGCCTCCCGAGAGCTTATGGCCGCGCTCGCCGACGACCGTCTCGTAGCGATCGGGTAGGCGATCGATGAAGTCGGCGATGTTGGCGGCGCGCGCGGCGGCTTCGATCTCGGCGTCGGTTGCGCTGGGATTGCCGTAGCGCAGATTGTTGGCGATGGTGTCGTGGAATAGGTACGTCTCTTGCGTCACGATGCCGATATCGCGGCGCAGCGACTCGAGCGTCAGCGTGCGAAGATCGTGTCCGTCCACGAGCACGCGGCCGCCCTGGGGATCGTAGAACCGCGGAACCAGCGCCGTGATCGTCGTCTTGCCGGCTCCGGACGGACCGACAAAGGCGGCCACGTCGCCGGGCCGCACGTGAAACGACACGCCGTGCAGCACGTCGCGCTCACCGCCGTAGGAGAAGTGCACGTCTTCGAATTGAATGTCGCCGGCAACGTTCGGCAGCTCGGTCGCGCCGGGGGGATCGTATTCCTCGGGCGTCATGTCGAGGTAATCGAAGATTCGCTCGAAGACGGCGAGCGCGCTCACGACCTGCACTTGGATTCCGGCGAGCGCGGCCGCCGGTCCATAGAGCCGGCCCTGAATGAACGAAACGAAGGCGACGATCACGCCGACCTTAAGCGTGGACGACACCGCGAGCCAGCCGCCGCCGAGCCATACCAACGCGGGGCCGACGACGACCATCGCGGTCACCGACGCGATAAACCAGCGGCCGACCATCGCGAGATCGATCTCGAGCTGCATCAGCCGAGTTCCGGTCGCGTAGAAGCGGGCACGCTCGTACGCCTCGCGCGCGAACGACTTGATCAGCGTGATCCCGGAGATCGAGAGCGTCTCTTGGGTAATGGACTCGATCTGATCGCGCTTCTCGCGCGTCCGCTTGCGGATCTCGTACATGCGCCGCCCGACCGGCCCGAGCGGAAGAACCATGAGCGGCACGACGGCGATCGAGAGCAGCGCGAGCCGCCAGTCCCACACGAACATCGCGATCAGGGTGGTAGCGATCAGCACGACGTTCGTTATGATGCTCGTCAGCGTGCCGGTTACGACGTTGTCTACGTTGTCGACATCGTTGCTGACGCGGTTCATAATCTCACCGGTCTTCGTTCCGGTAAAGAACTGCAGCGGCATGCGGTGCAGATGCGCGACGAGGCTCGTCCGAATGTCGCGCATGATCCCTTCGCCCACGACGGAGTTGAGGTAACCCTGCAACACGCCGATGGCCGCCGACAGCAGCGCCGACACTAGGATGATCCCGACGTCCACCGCCAGCAGCCGCAGACTGCGCTGCGGGATCGCCACGTCGATGATGTGCGCCGTGACGAAGCCCGGAACGAGCCCCAGGGCGGAGACGATGACGATGCAGAGCAGCACCGTGGCCTGCTGCGGCCAATACGGAGCGAAGAGCGCGCCGAGACGCTTCCACTCGACGCGCCGCTTGACCTTAGGCTTTTCGGGCTGATAAATGTTCGACCACATCAGCCCGTGGCCGGCCATCATCCCGATTTAGTGGGGGACCGTTACCTGATGGAGCGACACCTTATTGCCTTCCGCGTCCTGGAACGACGCGATCTTGCAGACCGGCGTGTTATATGGGTCTTCTACGTCGAGGCCTTTGCCGCGCAGGTCGGCGACGGTCTTATCCATGTCGTCAACCTCAAAGACGACTCCCGAGGCGCTGCCCGGCTCCCGATCGGCCCACTCCGTGGTCAGCACGCTGAAGTAGCCGCTGCCGACCGGTGCTTCGTTGTACTTTTCGACGCCGTCCTCTTCGTATGGACCGCTGAACTTCAAGCCTAGAGTATCTTCGTACCATTTGCGCAATCCGGCGACGTCCTTCGCGGGATACGCGGTGAAAGCGATGTCTTTAATCATGGTGCTTCCTCACTGCAGATGGAAGGGGGTAATAGCCCTTCGATAAACCGCGAAGGGCTTCCGCGGGTTGCCGGACTCAGGCCACCACGAAACAAACCGGACGGCGCCTTCGTACGAGGGTCATGACCGGCTCCAACGTGATTGAGGCCTCACCGAAGCTTTACGCACGGATCGGCGGCGCACTCTACCTCGTAATTATTCTGGCGGGACTCTTCGCCGAGCTTTTTGTAAGCGGGCCGCGAGTTGTCTCCGGCGATCCCACCGCGACCGCACGAAACATCGTCGCATCGGAATCGCTCTGGCGCGCCGCCTTCGCCGCCGAAATGGTCATCGGCATCTGCGCGGTTCCGCTGCTCGCGATCGAGTACTTCTTGCTGAGGCCGGTGAACGGGGCGATCGCATTCGTCGGACTACTGTTCAACGTTGCGAGCCTCGCCGTGGAGTTCGTCACGGATATCCCTAACGTCGCGGCATTGATCTTTTTCGATCCTGCTAGCTATCTTAAGACCCTAACGGCTCAGCAACTCGACGCGTTCGGATACGTTGCGCTTCGCTTGCACGAGCAAGGCTTCGGAGTAAGCCTCTTGTTTTTCGGCTGCGTGCTGATTTGCTGGGGATATCTCGTCTACAACTCGGGCTACTTTCCTAAGGCGATCGGCGTCCTACTGCCGATTGGAGGGCTCTGCTATATCATCAACAGCTTTGCGCTCTTCTTAGCTCCCCCACTCGCCAATGCGCTGTTTCCCTACATTTTGTTACCGTCGTTTGTCGCGGAACTCGCGTTCTGCTTCTACCTGATCGTCTTCGGCGTCAGCCTCGAAAAATTCAACCAGCTAGGGCTTGCCGTTCCGTAGATTCGACAGTTCTCTAAACAGCTTTTTCTCCTTATCGGAAAGGTCTTGCGGAAGCTGTCCGATGAGGCGCACGTATTGATCGCCGCTGCCCTTGCCCTTGACTTGCGGCATTCCGCGCCCGTGGAGCCGTAGCAGCCGATTGTTCTGGGTGCCCGCGGGAATCGTCATCGCCACCTCGCCGCTCAACGTCGGAACGTCGACCTCGCCGCCAAGGACGAGGTCGTAGATGCTGACCGGTAGATCCACGTAGAGATCGTCGCCCTTGCGTTTGAAGGTCGGATCGTCGTGCAGTTGCACGATCAGATGCAGGTCGCCGTTGGGGCCGCCATTGCTGCCGGCGCCGCCCTGTCCTGCCAGGCGGATGCGCTGCCCTTCGCGGATTCCTTTGGGAATCGTCACCTCGAAGTGCTTGTTCGTTAGAATGCGTCCGGTACCATGACACTGCGGGCAGAGGTGCCGCCCCTCTGTCCCGGTGCCGTGACAGCGCGGGCACACGTCCTCGATTTGAAGCGAGACGGCCTTCGTGCCGCCCTGATACGCGTCGCGGAGGTTGAGCTCGATCGTCGTCTCCAGGTCTTGTCCGCGACGGGCGATGCCGGAGCGCTGCGTCGTCTGGCGACGGCCGACGCCCGAGAAGAACATGTCGAAGAAATCGGAGAATCCGCTCGGGCCGCCCTCGCCGAAATCGAAGTCGAACTCTTGGCCGTCGCCCGTCGTGCGATAGCGCCGCTGCTGTTCGGCTTGTTGCGCGGCCTGTTGCCAGTTGGGCCCGAGCACGTCGTACTTCTTGCGCTTTTCGGGATCGCCCAACACCTCGTAGGCCTCGGAGATCTCTTTGAACTTCTCTTCGGCCTCTTTTGGGTTTTTCGGATTGGCGTCCGGATGCCACCTGCGCGCAAGCTTGCGGTACGCGGACTTGACGTCTTTCTCGGGCGCGTTCTTTGTAACGCCCAAGATGGCATAGTAGTCCTTATACTGCACTGTCAGGCGGAACGCTTGGCGACAATCACCTTGGCCGGTCGCAGCACTTCGTCGCCGAGCTTGTAGCCTTTCTGCGCGACGCGGAGCACGGTGTCGTCGGCGACGCCGTCGGGTTCGGCGGTGCCGATGGCCTCGGCGACGCGCGGGTCGAACGGCTGCCCCGTGACGTCGAGAGCCTTCACACCCTCGCCCGCGAGCACGGCCTCGAAGCCGCGGAGCGTCTGTTCCACGCCCCCGCGCAGGCTGTCCCCGCCGGCGTTCGACTCAAGCGCGCGCTCGAGATTGTCGAGAACGGGAAGGATCCGTTCCAACAGCATGCGCCGCCGCGAGGAGACCATTGCGTCGAGATCGCGCTGCATGCGTTTCTTGAAGTTGTCGAAGTCGGCCACGGCCAGCAAGAACTTGCCGTAGTTTTCGTCGGCGCGAGCGTTGGCCGCGGCGAGCTGCTCCTCGAGCGAGGGCTGCTCTGCCGCGGCTTCATCAATGAACGCTTCGCCGGCCTCGGTCTTCAGCAGTTCGTCAGACATGAAGTGAACCGATCCGCGACGCTACTTGGCTTCCTTGAACTCCGCGTCGATGACGTCATCGCTCGAGCCGGCGCCGGCCGTCGCGCCGTTCCCGCTCGTCGCGCCGTCACCGCCCGTGCCCGCTCCTGCACCCGCAGGCTCGCCTTGTGGCGCCGACGCCTTATACAACAGCTCTGCCATCTTGTAGCTTGCTTGTTGCAGCGCGTCGATCGCGGGCTTGATCTCGGCAACCGTGCCATTCTCGCTGACGCGCTTGAGCTCGGCCAACGCGCGCTCCACTTCGCCGCGGGCACCCTCGTCGAGTTTGTCGCCGACCTCCTTGAGCGATTTCTCGGTCGAGTAGATCAGGCTCGAGGCATTATTGCGGACCTCGGCTTCCTCGCGTTTCGTGTGGTCTGCCGCGGCCTGAGCTTCGGCGTCGCGCACCATGCGCTCGACTTCCTCTTTGGAGAGGTTCGTCGAAGCGGTGATGGTGATCGCCTGCTCCTTGCCGGTGCCCAGATCTTTGGCGTTTACGTTCACGATGCCGTTGGCATCAATATTAAACGTCACTTCGATCTGCGGCACGCCGCGCGGGGCCGCGGGGATGCCCTCGAGGCGGAATCGTCCGAGCGTCTTGTTGTCCGCCGACATCGGGCGCTCGCCTTGGAGCACGTGGATGTCCACCGACGTCTGACCGTCTTCAGCGGTCGTGAATATCTGCGACTTTTTCGTTGGGATCGTCGTGTTGCGATCGATCAGCTTCGTCATGACGCCGCCGAGGGTCTCGAGCCCGAGCGACAGCGGCGTGACGTCGAGTAATACGACGTCGCGGACTTCGCCGGAGAGCACGCCGGCCTGAATCGCCGCGCCCACCGCGACGACTTCGTCGGGGTTGACGGTCAGGTTCGGTTCCTTTCCCGTGAGCTTGCGCACGAGCTCTTGGATCACCGGCATGCGCGTCGCGCCGCCGACCATGATCACCTCATCGATTTTCGACACGTCGAGCTTCGCATCGCTGATGGCGTTGCGGAACGGCCCCACGCAACGATCGGTCAGATCGCTGGTGAGCTCCTCGAACTTCGCGCGCGTGAGCGTGTAGTCGAGATGCTTCGGACCCTCTTGATCGGCAGTGATGAACGGCAGGTTGATGCTCGTCTGCACCACCGACGACAGCTCGATCTTGGCCTTTTCCGCGGCCTCGGTGAGGCGCTGCATCGCCTGCTTATCCTTGCTCAGATCGATGCCTTGATCGCGGCGGAACTGATCGACGAGCCACTCCACCACGCGGTGATCGTAATCGTCGCCGCCGAGGTGCGTATCGCCGTTCGTCGCCTTCACTTCGAAGACGCCGTCGCCGACCTCGAGAATCGAAACGTCGTACGTTCCGCCGCCGAGGTCCCACACGAGGATCGTCTCGTTGCCTTTCTTATCTAAGCCGTACGCGAGCGCGGCCGCCGTCGGCTCGTTGATGATGCGCAGCACGTCGAGACCGGCGATCTTGCCGGCGTCTTTGGTGGCCTGGCGCTGCGAGTCGTTAAAGTAGGCGGGCACGGTGATCACCGCTTTGGTCACGCGTTCGCCCAGGTAGTTGCTCGCATCGTTGACGAGCTTTTGCAGGATCATCGCGGAGATCTCTTGCGGCGTGTAATCCTTGCCGTCGATCTTCACGTGATAATCGGCCTCACCCATGTGGCGCTTGATCGAGCTGATCGTGCGATCCGGATTGGTGATTGCCTGGCGCTTTGCCAGTTGTCCGACGAGCCGTTCGCCGGTCTTCGTAAACGCGACCACCGAGGGCGTCGTACGCGACCCCTCAGCGTTCGGAATAACTACGGGCGCAGTGCCCTCCATAACGGCGACGACCGAGTTGGTCGTGCCCAGGTCGATACCGACCGTCTTTGCCATAAAAGTCATTACCTCGTTCTGTAAGATTACCCGATCGGCTCTGGACCAGCTCTCCGCGGATTCTGGAAGCCGGGGCCGAGGTGAAAGCCCCGCCGGACCGCGCGGTGTCGCCTTGCCGCTTATGAACCATCGGATGTGATGACCGTCTCATCATACCTGACGAACGGCGCTAGGTGTTTCAAAAAATACAACACATAAGCGCGCTCGCCGGTTGCAGGAGGGGCCTGCTTAGCAGACCCCTCGCTTGTGCTTAGGTAGCTGGCCCTAGGGTTGCTGATCCTCGGGTTGCTGCTGTTCTTGCGGTTGAGCCGAGACCGGTTGCTCAGCCGGCATCTCGCCGAGCTTGATCGCCACGAACTTCTTCACTCCTTGCGACCAGACGTTGAGCCGAATCGTATCGCCCGGCTTCTTCGCGCCGATGTAGTCGTGGAGCGCCTTCACGCTGTCGTAGGCCTTGCCGTCGGCTTGAACGATCACGTCGCCGGGCTGGATGCCGGCCTGGTCGGCCGGCGAGCCGGAGAAGACTTGCTGAACGGCCACGCCGGAGCTGCCGTTGTAGCCGATCTGGTTCTTCACGCCGGCGCTCAAGTTGGCCATGTAGATGCCGAGGAAACCGGTCTGCGTGCCCTGGTGCGCGCCGGGGTTCCGCTCGAGCGACGCGACGACCGTGCGGACGGTATTCGACGGAATCGCGAAGCCGATGCCCTGCGCGTACGCGGACTTCACCGTCGACTGGTTCATGCCGATCACTTGGCCATCAATGTCGATCAGCGGTCCGCCCGAGTTGCCCGGGTTGATCGGCGCCGACGTCTGCAGCAATCCCTTGAAGTCGATCTCGCTGCCGTTTTCCGTCGGAATTGGCTCCTGGCGGTTGAATCCCGACACGACGCCGACGGTCACGGTCTGCTCGAGTTGCAGCGGCTCGCCGATCGCGATGGCCCACTGTCCCTGCTCGAGCTTGTTCGAGTCGGCCAACTCGAGCGGCGGCGGCAGTTTTCCGTAGTGGTCCACGCGCAAGAGTCCGACGTCGGCCGCGACGTTATACGCGATCACGTGCGCCGGCACATGGTCGCCGTTGGCAAACACTACCGTCAGTTTGGTGACGCGGCCGCCGGTGGGCGGCTGGACGACGTGCGCGTTCGTTACGATCGTGCCCTGCGAGTCGATGACGAAGCCGGAGCCGGACGCCTCACCGCGATACGGTTGCACGATGCCGGGGCCTTGGCCGCCGAAAAACTGTTGGAAGAACGGATCGGCCGGAATCACTTCCTGGCCGTTGACTTGTTCTGTGATCGCGACGACGGACGACTTCGTCCGCCGGACCGCGCTGACGATGCGGTCCTGGTCGCTGACGCCGCTCAACGGAACGGCGGCGGCGGCAGGCGGCGTGCGATTGGGCCCGGTTATGCCGCCGAAGCGGCTCGTGGCGTAAAGCATCATCAGGAAACTGCCGATCACGGCGCCGACAAGCCCAATGATGACAGTGGGAAGTACTCGGTTTTTCATCATTTACAAACGTATTCCGTAAGCGTTGAAAGAGTTTTCTGTTAACCCTTTACCACGCCGCGGAGAAAAAGTCACAGTCCGCGCCAAGCGTGCGAGCGGTCAATAGTCTAGCAGCTCCGAACAGCGCGGCGACCGCGCGAGCTCGTTGGGACGGCTGACCGAGGTCGTCGGCTGCTGTGGCCGCAACGTCTCCGGGAGCTGCCGCAACAGCGCGGCGCGGATGCAGTCCAGCCGCTCGTTGCGCAACTGCAACATCTCCATTTGAATGATCAGCTTCGCGCGGCGCAGCGCGCGCCGCGAGTAGAGCGCGGCGGGCGAGCTCGGCAGGGGCGAGGGCGTCATCGCGGGCGCCGCTATCGCGGGCGCCGTGAGCAGCGCGAAGAGTACGATACTTGTCATATTGGCAGCCTCCGCGTGCCAATTCACGCCGGTTGCGCGGGGAAGCAAGGCGCGCGGCCAAAAGCAGTGGCGCGTGAGTCCCGACACCCTAACGGTCGCGCCGCCGCCCGAACAAGACTACCTTCGAATCGTCCCGCTCGGCGGCTGCGGTGAAATCGGCCGCAACATGACCGCCGTCGAAACCAACGACGACCTCGTCGTCATTGATTGCGGCCTGATGTTCCCCGACGATGAGATGTACGGCGTGGACATCGTCATCAACGACTTCACCTACGTGCGGGAGCGTGCCGCGAAGCTGCGCGGACTGCTCGTAACCCACGGCCACGAAGACCACATCGGCGGCATTCCATACTTTGCCAAAGAGTTTTCCGGCGTGCCGATCGTCGGCACGCCGCTGACCGTCGCGCTGATCAAGGCGAAGTCGCGCGAACAATACCTCGGCGAAGCGTCCTTCACGGAAGTGCGGCCGGGCGATCGCGTGCGCTACGGAGCCATCGAGGCCGAGTTCATTCACGTCAATCATTCCGTCGCCGGCGCGTGCGCGCTCGCGCTGCGGACGCCGGTCGGCACGATCTTCCACACCGGCGACTTCAAGTTCGACCAGACGCCGATCGACGGCAAGCCGGCGGATTTCGCCCGCATCGCGCGGCTCGGCGACGAGGGCGTGCTCTGCATGCTCTCGGATTCCACCAATGCCGAGCGCCCTGGACACACGCTCTCGGAACGCATCGTCGGCGAGGCGTTCACTCAGATCTTCTCGCACGCCAAGGGGCGCATCGTCGTCGCATCGTTTGCCTCGAACGTGCCGCGAATCCAGCAGACGATCGACCACGCGGTTCGGTTCAATCGCAAGATCGCATTCCTCGGACGCTCGATGCGCAACGTGGTGCACTTCGCGTCGTCGCTCGGGCATCTGCGCATTCCCGCCGATACGCAGTTGAAGATCGAGGAGATCGAAGGCTACCCGCCCGAGCGGATCGTCGTGATGACGACCGGCTCGCAAGGCGAGCCGATGAGCGGGCTCGCGCGGATGTCGGTGCGCGATCACAAGCACTTTCGCATCGTCCCGGGCGACACCGTCGTGATCAGCGCGACGCCGATTCCGGGCAACGAGAAGAGCGTGCACAAGACGATCAACAATCTGTGCAAGCTCGGAGCGATCGTGATTCACGGCACCGACGGCCGCTCGCACGTGTCCGGTCACGCCTCGCAAGAAGAGCTGCTGCTGATGCTCAACCTCGTGCGCCCGGAGTTCTTCGTGCCGATCCACGGCGAGTACCGGATGCTCGCCGCGCATGCGAAGCTCGCGGTAGAGACCGGCGTGGAAGCGGGCAACGTATTCTTACTGGAAAACGGCGACGTGCTCGAGTTTACGAACGAGTATGCGGATAAGGTCGGCAAGACGTACGGCGGCCACGTCTTCGTGGACGGCTCGGGCATCGGCGACGTGGGCGAGGCCGTGCTGCGCGATCGCAAGGCGCTCTCGAACGACGGCATCATGATGGTCGTGGTCGCGATCGACAGCGAAGAGGCGCGCGTGATCGCCGGTCCCGACCTCATCTCGCGAGGCGTCTTCTACCTTCCCGAAGCCGACGGCGTGCTTGACGAGCTGCGCGCCGAGCTGCGTTCGGCGATCGAAGGCATCTCGGTAGACGCGATGCGCGACGTGAACAGCGTCAAGGAACACATTCGCAGCGCGTTGGCGGGCGCCGTGCACTCGCGCACGAAACGCCGCCCCGTCGTGATTCCGGTCGTGATGGAAGTATAGTCGTTCGCCGCGCCGAACCAACGAATTCCATGGCACGCATTCGCGTGCGTTCCGACGCACGCAAGCCGGGCCGGGGCGCCAGGCGACGTAGAACCCTCAATCTCGAGATCGTTGGGATCGCGGCGCTCGCGTTCGCGCTCTTCTGCGGCATCGCGCTCGCAGTGCCGCATCATGCCGGCAGTATCGGAGGGTGGACGGCGGGGGAATTGCGCCGCCTCTTCGGACATGCCGCGCCGTTCTTTGCGGTGTTGATTGCGCTGCTCGGCGCGATCGTCTTCCTCGAGGTGAACGTGCCCCACACGATCGCGAACCTCGGCGGCACGGCGCTCGCATATTTTCTGCTCTTCAATGCGATGCTGGGCGCGGGCGGCACGACGCGCGGCGGGGTCGTCGGCGCGAACATCTGGTGGCCGCTGCGCGCGCTCGTCGGAAGTGTCGGCGCGTGGATCTTGCTCGGCGTCGCAGCGCTCACGTTAACGCTCTGGCTAACGAACGCGAGCATGAAGCAGCTCATCGGCCGCGCGATCGTCTTTTTCGGCGGATTGCGGCCGCCGCCGATGCCGAAGCTGCCGACGTTCCGTCCTGCGGTTCCGCGCGGGCACGGCACGCTGCGCGAAGCCTTCGCCCTGCCGGCGGAAAAGCCGGAGCCGCCGTCCATTCTCGAGCCGCTGACGTTGGCCGCCGTCGAATCGCCGGATGCGGCGGCCCAATCGGCGCTCATTGAAGATGCGCCGGCGATCGTGTCGCAGATCGATGCGCCGGAGCGCACGAAGGACGTGATCGTCTACGCGCAGTCCGAAGGAAGAAAGGCCTATCGCCTTCCGGACTTCTCGCTCTTCGACGTGCCGCCGAGCCAAGTGGTGGACGAGTCAAATCGCGCGCACATCCTGGAGGATACGCTGGCGAGCTTCGGCGTTGGCGCAAAGGTCGCGCACATAGAGCGCGGCCCATCCATCACGCGCTACGAGCTGCGCCCCGAGCGCGGCGTGAAGATCTCGCGCATCGCGTCGCTGGCCGACGATCTGGCACTGGCGCTGGCGGCGACGAGCGTTCGCATCGAGGCGCCGATTCCCGGCAAATCCGCCGTCGGAATTGAAGTACCGAATCAAACGATCTCCGTCGTCGCGATTCGCGAGATCCTCGATGCGCTGCCCAATCGCGGACAGGTGCCTCCGCTGTGGTTGGCGCTCGGCAAAGACATCACCGGACACCCCGTGATTGGCGATCTGTCGACGATGCCGCACCTTCTCGTCGCGGGCGCGACCGGCGCCGGAAAGTCCGTCTGCTTGAACACGATCATCGCGTCGCTCTTGGTGACGGCGACGCCGGACCAGGTGCAGATGCTGATGATCGATCCGAAGCGCGTGGAGCTGACGGTGTTCAACGGCATCCCGCATCTCATCAAAGAGGTGATCTCCGATCCCCGGCTGGCGGCGGGCGCGCTCTTCGAGATGACTAAGGAGATGGAGTCGCGCTACGAGCGCTTCGCCAAAGCCGGCGTCCGCAAGATCGAAGAGTACAACGCGAAGTATCCGCAGGAACGGCTGGCGTACGTGGTGATCATCATCGACGAGCTGGCGGATCTGATGCTCGTCGCGCCTGCGAAGGTCGAGACAACGATCATGCGGCTCGCGCAGCTCGCGCGCGCGACCGGCATTCATTTGGTCGTCGCGACGCAGCGGCCGTCGGTGGACGTCATCACCGGCTTGATCAAAGCCAACGTGCCGTCGCGCATCGCGTTTGCCGTGACGTCGCAGACCGACTCGCGCGTCATCCTCGACATGAACGGCGCGGAACGGCTGCTCGGCCGCGGCGACATGCTCTACCTGCCGATCGACGCACCGAAGCCCAAACGCGCGCAGGGCGCCTTTATCAGCGGACCCGAGGTGAGCCGGCTCGTCGAATTCTGGGCGCGCCAAGCGCGGCCGGAGAATCTGCTCGACGTCGAGGTCGTTCCCCTCAGCGACGACGACGCGGCGCGCCGCGACGTAGATCCGCTCTGCTACGACGCCGCCAAGTTCATCATCGAGAGCAACTACGCCTCAACGGCGGCGCTGCAGTCGCAGTTCTCCATCGGTCATCCGCGTGCAGTGCGCGTGATGAAACAGCTCGAGGAGTTCAAGATCGTCGGCCAGCACGAGGGAACGAAGCCGCGCAAGATCTTGATCGGCTTGCCGGAGTTGGAACTCATCGCCGGCCGCTTGGGTAAGGGGGCCGGCGGCCAACAAGACCTGTTCGCGAGCGGCGTGTAGCTTCAGGTGGACCGTTCCCATCACGTGCTCTGGGGCACCGTCGTCGCGGTCATCGCGGCGGCGCTGTTCATGGTGCTCGGCAGATCCGTCGGGTCCGCTCCCGATCCCGACGTGCTCGCAACGTGGGAGCACGCGCTGGCCGGCCACAGCGCGCTCGTCGCGTGGTGGCTCACGTGGTCGTGCTACGTGTTTGCGCTCGTGCCGATCGCGATCGCGCTGTTGATCGTCGCCTGGCGCGCGCCCGCGTGGCGCGCGCGCGTTATCTTTAGTTTGATCGTGCTGGTGCTGTGCTGGCGCGGCGCCGATCTGTTGCAGCACGTCTTCGCGCGTCCCCGCCGGCTCGATTGGATCGTCAAGCACGAGACGGCATTTTCATATCCGAGCTCGCACGCAGCGATTGCGACGGGATTCTACGCGATGTGGGGCGTTATGTTCTACCTGTCGGAGCTGCGAGCGAGCACGAGAAAAGTCGTAGGAACGCTGTTTATTTTGCTGGCCGTCGCTATCTGCTGGGCGCGCTTGGCGCTCGGCGCGCACTACATCACCGACGTCGTGGGCGGCGCCTTGCTTGCCGTTGCGATCGTCGCAGCAGGCGTGGCGATTTCACCGCGTCCGGTTTTACGACCGCAGGCTGCGGGGCGCGTGGCGCACGCGGCCGAATAAGGCTCCAATGCGTTTTGCAGACCCGGCGCTCGCCGCGATCGAGCGCAAACTCGATGCCGGCGAGTCGCTCTCGATGGAAGACGGGCTCGCGCTCTATCGCACGCGAGATATCCACAGCCTCGGCCGGATGGCGCGCAGCGTCAAGGAGCGCAAGAGCGGCAAGAACGTCTTCTACGTTCTCAACCGCTATATTAACTCGACGAACGTCTGCTTCGCCGGGTGCACGTTCTGCTCGTTTGCCGCCGACGAGTTCAAGGAGCCCGAACGCGTCTTTCGCATGACGGCCGATCAGGTGTACGCCAAGGCAGTCGAAACGGGAACGAACTTCAACCAGCTCCACATTGTCGGCGGACACGATCCGCGCCAGTTGTCGCTGGACTACTGGCTGCCGCTGATGCGCCGCTTTAAAGAGAACCTGCCGCACGTGCAGCTCTCGCTCTTCACGGCCGCGGAAATCGAATATATGGCCAAGCGCCATCGCCTCTCGTTTCCGGCGATCGCCGCGTCGCTGAAAGAGGCGGGTTTGGATAACGTGAACGGCGGCGCCGCAGAAATTTTCGCGGACGCCACGCGCGCGAAGATCTGTCCGCACAAGGTTTCCGCCGCGGACTGGCTGGCGATTCACGAAGAGCTGCACCGGCAAGGTATTGCGAGCAACGCGACCATGCTCTATGGGCACATCGAGTCGATGGAGGACCGCGTCGACCACTTCATCCGCTTGCGCGAGTCGCAGGAGCGCTCGCCGGGCTACAACGCGTTCATCCCGCTCGCGTTTCATCCCGACGGCAACGAGCTCTCCTACTGCGGCTGGACCAGCGGGCTGGACGATCTGCGGACGTTCGCGGTGGCACGCCTCATGCTCGACAACTTCGATCACATCAAGGCCTACTGGATGATTCAAGGCCTGAAAGTTTGCCAGGCGGCGCTGCATTTCGGCGCGGACGATATGGACGGCACGCACGGCAGCACCGACGAAGAGATGATCTATCACTCGGCCGGCACCCAATCCGGACAGTACGTTGACGACCGCGAGTTTCGCCGGCTGATCGAAGAAGCCGGCTACGTTCCGGTGCGCCGCAATTCGACGTACGACGAGTTCCCCTGGGACTGGACGCCTCCGCCCTTCGGCTCCGCTCAGGATGACAAGGTGGAACTCGTAGAAGCATGACGCTGCGCTGCGGCCGCATTAAATACACGAACGACCTTCCCGTCTATGCCGCGTTCGACGCGGGAGCCATCGAGTATCCCGGTACGCTGCACGCGGACGTTCCCTCGCGGCTCAACGCGATGCTGCTCGACGGCGACCTCGAGATGAGCCCGATCAGCGCCTTCACCTGGGCGGCAAACTACGAAGATCTCGTGTTGCTGCCCGACCTGTGCATCGGCGCGCGAGACGAAGTGGTATCGGTGGTTCTGGTTTCGCCGATCGCGCCCGCGCTGCTCGACGGCGTGCCCGTGTATCTGAGCAACGAGTCGGCCAGCGGCCGA
>JAFAXS010000030.1 GCA_019240755.1 Vulcanimicrobiota bacterium | reverse complement strand
GCGTTCATCGGCGGGCCCGTGCTGGCGTTCGCCGCGATCGCGCTCGGCTACGCGACGACCTGGAACGAAGGCTACATGCCCGCCGTGCCGGCGCTGCAATCGTACTGGATCAAGATCCACGTGCCGATCGTCGTCACCGCGTACGCGGCGTTCATGGTCTCGTTCTGCGTGGCGCTGCTGTACTTGCTGCGGGCGGGATTCGAGAACCGCTATCGCTCGCGCAGCGCGCGCGTGCGCGGCGTCGCTGCGGCAGCGGGCGGCGCTCCGGTCGACGTGACGATGAGCGCCTACGCGGCGAGCGCCGCGCTCGGCGTCTCGCGCAACGACACCCCGGCGACCGCGCAGGCGGCCGCGGCGGGGGACCCGACGGCGCTGTGGCTCAGCGGATTGCCGTCACTCGCGCGGCTCGATCTGCTGCAGTACCGGATCATCGCGGTCGGGCTGCCGCTGCTGTCGCTCGGGATCATCACCGGCGCAATGTGGGCCAAGGAAGCGTGGGGCGCGTACTGGCAGTGGGATCCGAAGGAGACGGCGGCGCTCTTTTCGTGGATCATCTATCTCGCGTACATGCATCTGCATACACGGCACGCCTGGCGCGGGCTACGAACCAACTGGGTCAGCGTGGTCGGTTTCCTTTCGATCATCTTCTGCTACCTGGGCGTGAACATTTGGATTTCGGGGCTGCACAGCTACAAGGTCTAATGATGCGGAATCGGCAAATCACGCTGCGTCTCGTTACTACGCTCCTTGGAGGAACAGGATTTTGTCTGACGTCCATGCCGTGACCAACGATCCGGACGAGATCAGCCGGAGAACCTTCATGGCAAACGCCACGATCGCGATCGGCGGAGTCGTGGGGGTGGTACTGGCGATTCCGATCATCGGCTCCCTTCTGCCGCCGCGCAACGCATCGGCCGGAAGTTGGGCGCCGCTGAGCGCCGCGGAGCTGGACGCGTTGCAGAAGGCCACCGACAAACCCGTGAAGGTCACGTTCACGTTGAAGTTCACGGACGGCTACCTTCCCGAGCAGAGCGTTCCTGAGTACGCCTGGGGCATCAAGGTAGACCCGGCAAAGTTCAAGGCAGCGCGGCCGGATATTTTCAACAAAGCCGGCGGTGCGGCCGACGTGCCATATGACGTCGTGAACATGGGCTTCGTGATCTTCAGCCCCATCTGCCCGCATCTCGGCTGTTACTACAACTGGAGCGATGCGCAGAACCGCTTCATGTGCCCATGCCACGGCTCGCAGTACACGTTCGACGGCACGCACATCGCGGGGCCGGCCCCGCGCGGCCTGGACCCGCTGCCCTTCCGCGAGCGCAGCGGAGCGGCGGAGGTCACGTGGATCATCTATCAATCGAACACGCCCAATCGCATCGTCGTCTCGTATCAGGCATAGGAACGCTGACATGCTGAACTGGATCGAACAACGCACCGGCTTCATCACGATGGCGAAGGACTTCCTCACCGAGGACGTCCCCGGTGGCGCGAGTTATTGGTACGTCTTCGGTAGCGCGACGCTCTTCGCCATGATGGTGCAGATCGTCACCGGAATATTCCTCACGTTCTTCTACGCGCCGTCGGCGGCAACGGCGTGGGAGTCGACGCGCGCCATCTATCTCAATCCATGGACGCACTTCTTGCTCTCCGTGCACTACTGGGGCGCGTCAGCCATGATCGCGCTCGTCTTCTTACACCTCCTGCAAGTGTTGATCTTCGGCGCCTACAAGTCGCCGCGCGAGCTGCAGTGGGTCGTCGGCGTCCTATTGCTGCTCGTGACGCTCGTGCTCGGCTTGACCGGCTACCTGCTGCCCTGGGACATGGATGCGTACTTCGCGTCGCAGGTTTCGCTGAACATCACGGGCCTCGCGCCCGTGCTCGGGCCGGTGTTGCAGCACATCGCGCAAGGCGGCGGCTCGATGGGGACCGCGACGATCAATCGTTTCTTCGGCCTGCACGTCTGGCTGATGCCCGCGGTGCTCGTGCTGCTCGTGGGCGCGCATCTCACGATCTTCCGCCACAACGGCCCCGCGGGGCCGGTGGTCGAGGATCCGCGCACGCTGCGCAAGGGCCCATTCTGGCCCGACCAGTTCTTCATGGACGGCGCGTTCTCGCTGATCGTCTTCATCATCATCTGCTTCCTCGCTCTCGTGGCGCCGCCGTATCTCGATCAGAAGGCCGATCCGACGAAGTTCTTCGTGCCGTATCCGGCCTGGTATTTCTTGTCGCTCTTCGGACTGCTGGCGTTGGTGCCGCCGGAGGTTCACCTCGGCCCGCTGACGATCAGCCTGGAGCTGATCGCGACTATCATCGTTCCGACGATATTCCTGTTGATCGTCCTATTGATTCCCTGGCTCGACCGCAGCCGCACGCGCGGGTTCTCGTCGCGGGCGGGCGTGTTGTGGGGAACGACGATCGTGGTCTGCGTGATCATCGGACTGTCGATCTTCGGACAGGCGCAGACGATGATGAAGCAGGCCGCGGCGCCGGCTTCTCCGCCGGAAAATATCGTGCTCGCGGCGCAGGCGGCGCCCGTCTCGGCCGGCGCGCCGGGAGCGATCTCGGCCGCCAACGCCGGCACGATGCAATCGAACACCGGCAGCAGCGGGGCGGCACCCGCGGCGAACTCCAACGGCGCGAAGGTCTTCGCCTCGAACTGCGCGACCTGCCACGGCGCGCAGGGCGCCGGCGTCCCCGGCTCGTTCCCGCCGCTGGCGAACAATCCGATGGTCACCGGCGACCCGAACAAAGTGATCGGCATCGTGCTCAGCGGATTACACGGCGCAATCTCGGTGAACGGCCAAACCTACAACGGACAGATGCCGCCCTGGAAGGGCACGCTCTCGAACAAAGACGTCGCAGACGTGATCACCTACATCCGCGCCTCGCTCGGCAGCAACCACGCCTCCGCCGTCACGGAAGCGCAAGTTAAAGGATACAAGCCGTAGGATGAGTGCGGCTGCTCGCGTTACCGGCAGCGGGAGCCGTCGTACAAAAGGAGCGCCGCGGTGCGGTCCACGGCGATGATGCTGCGATGGCGGCCGTAGGTTGGGTCCTCCGTCACGTGGCTCGCGGGAGCCACGATCCACGCCCGCGGTGCGTCGCAGATGACGGTGCGCGGATCCAACGCGCCTAGTTGAGGATCGCCGTCGTTTGGCGGAGCGAGCGTTCGGACTTCCGGCCGGGTGTAAAACAGCAGTGCGTTGCCGCCGGAAACGCCTTGAATGGCGACGACGTCGCCCGACCGGCGTTGTTGCTCGATCAGCGCCGCGAGGCGGGGCACCGGCTTGAAGACTTCGGCGTGAGGGAACACGGTGACCGCGACCACGTCCACCGCAATCACGCACGCAACCGCGAGCGCATAGGGCGCGGCGCGTACGGTGCGCGCGTGCGCCACCAGCCACGCCGTCAGCACGGAACCGGCAAAGATCGCGAGGGCCATTCCTACGAGCGGCGGCACGGCGGTCGCGACTTCCGCGGTTAGGCGGTTGTTGCGCGTGAAGAGCCAGATGGCGAGAGCCAGCGCACCGATCGTAACGGGAACGATCGCCGCCGAGACCGCGGCGGAACGCGTGGCGCCGCGGCGCACGAGACCGTCGAAGTAGATCGCGGTAATGATGGCGAGCGCCGGAAATTCGAGCGCCACGTAATTCGGCAGTTTCGTGCGCGCGAAACTGAAGAAGAGCAGCGGCGCGACGATCCAGACGAAGCTGAGGCGCAACAGGCGCAGTTGCTCGGTGGGCTGCGACGCGCGGCGCAACTGCCCGAGGGCGTACACGACGGCGGCCGGAAAGAACGCAATCCAAGGAAAGAACGCGAGGATGATCACCGGCACGTAGTACCAAATCGGCCCGGCCTGGTTCTCGATCACGCCGACATATCGGCCGACGGTATATTCGCCGATCAGCGTGCGCAAGGCCGCGAGGCCGTCATGCGCCGCCACGGCGGCCGGCCACGGAATGACGACCGCGCAAAACGCGATGAGCCCGAGCACCCACGCGCGCGCCGTTGGGAGATTCGTCGGCTCTGCGCGGCGGTTCCACAGATAGTACGGCACGATGACCAGCAACGCCGCGACCGGCGCCACGAGCCCTTTGGCGAGGAAACCAAAGCCGGCCGCGATCCATCCGAAAACGAAATAGCGGTCGCGCCCGGTCTCGAGTCCTCGGAACCACCAAAGAATCGTCAACGCGATGGCGAGATCGAGCAGCGCGTCCATGATCGCGAGCCGGCCGATCACCACCTGCATCAGACACGTCGAAAGGATGACCGCAGCATAGGCGCCGATTCGGCCGTCCGCCTGACGCGCGACGGCATAGCCCGTGACCGCAGAAAGCGCGATCGTCGCCAGTGCCGAGGAGAGTCGCAACGCGAACGCCGTCACGCCGAAGTGCATCGCAAAGAGCGCGCCGATCCAAAAGTAAAGTGGCGGCTGCACGAAGTACGGCGCGCTGTTGAGATGCATGATCACCCAGTCGTGGGTCAGCAGAATCTCGCGCGCAACCTCGCCGTACGCCGTTTCGCTGTTGTCCCAGAGAGTACCGGCGCCCAAACCCGGAAGCGTGACGAGCGCCGCGACCACCGCGCCGATCGTCGCGGCGCGGACGGGTGCTCCAATGGCGCGCAGACGCAGCACGAAAGGCCTTTTGACTGCAGGACAGGGAAATCTTTGTGCATTCGAATGTTGCCTATCTCTCTGCGCCCGAATGGCCGGCGCGCCGTCGTCGTCGGCGCGGGCAACGTCGCCGCGCGCAAGGTCGAAGCGCTCCTCGCGGCAGGCTATCCGATTTTCGTCGTAGCTCCGGCAATCTCGCCGCGCCTTGAATTGCTCGTGGGCGAACGGAAGATAACGTGTGCAAGACGTGGCTACGACGCGGCGGATCTCGGAGATGCGGCGCTCGCGATCGCGGCGACGAACGACCGCGACCTCAATGGGCGGGTCGTCTCGGATGCCCGCGCACGGCGGGTGCTCGTCTGCGACGCGTCCGATGGGGCTCGCGGCGACTTCACCATCCCGGCCACGCAACGCATCGGCTCACTAACGATCAACGTCGATTCCGGCGGCGCCGCTCCGGGGTTCGCCGCCCGCGTCGCGCGCGAGGTCGCGCAGTATCTCGGGCGCGAGTATGGCGAGGCCGTCGCGAATCTCGGCCGTATCCGGGCCTACGTCAAGGAGCATTTCGCTGCGGAAGAGCGCGGCGCCATTCTGGAGGCGCTCTCCGAAAAACCCGTCAACGAGCTAGCCGCGATGAACCCGACGACGCTCGTCTGCGCAACGCGCCGCAGTTCGCTCGCGATGATACAGAGCCGGTCCGTCGCGGCGCGGTTGGCGCAGCGCGGCATTGCAACGACGATGCTCGAGATCACCACGCACGGCGACGCACATCGCGACCGGCCGATCGACCAGCTCGGCGAGACCAACGTGTTCGTCAAAGAGCTGGAGCGCGCATTGCGCGACGAGCGGGCCGACTATGCCGTTCATTCCTGCAAAGACCTCCCCAGTACGCTCGCCGACGGCATCTCGCTGTGCGCGGTCGGCGCGCGCGAAGATCCGCGCGACGCCTTCTGCAGCGAGCGCTATCCTTCGTTCGAAGCCTTGCCGCCCGGCGCGGTGATCGGAACGTCGAGTCCGCGCAGGCGAGAGCAGCTCGCGGCCCTGCGCCCCAACCTGCGATTCGAGAGCATCCGCGGCAACGTCGATACGCGACTGCGCAAGCTCGCGGAGGGCGACTTCGATGCGATCGTCTTAGCGATGGCCGGCCTGAAGCGCTTAGGCGTCGCGGCACGGCACACGATCCCATTCCCTCCGGATGTTCTCGTGCCGGCCGTCGGCCAGGGCGCTTTGGCGATCACGATTCGTGCCGCGGACACGTGGCTCGGTGAGATCATCGCTTCTGTCGTCAACGACGCCCCCACCCAGCTGTGCGTGGAGTGTGAACGCGCGGCACTGCGCGCGCTGCAGGCCGGGTGCAGCGCCCCAATCGGCGTACATGCGGCGCGCGAGGGCGGAATAATGCGCGTCGCGCTGGCGGTCGCGCGCACCGGAAGCATTCTGCGGCAGACGGCGGAAGAACCGGTCGACACGCTCGCACAAGCGCAGGCACTCGGCCGCCGCATCGCGCAGCAAGCCGCATGATCGTTCTGCGCCCGCGGCGCCTCCGGCGCAGCGACGTCGTGCGCGCGCTCGTCCGCGAGCATCGCGTTGCAATCGAGCAGCTCGTCCAGCCGATCTTCGTCTCGGAGCGCCCGGAGGATGCAGGCCCGATTGACGCCATGCCCGGCATGTCGCGCTTCGACATTGCCGCCGCGGTCGAGTACGCGCGCGAGATTTTCGGATTAGGGGTGCGCAGCGTGCTGATCTTCGGAATCCCCGCCGCAAAAGATGCGGCGGCGACCGGAAGCTATGCGCCGGACGGCGTGGTTCAACAGGCGATTCGTGCGCTCAAGCGCGAGTTGCCCGAACTGCTGGTGATGGCCGATCTCTGCGCGTGCGAGTACACCGATCACGGTCACTGCGGCATACTGGACGAGCGAGGCGACGTTGCGAACGACGCGACGGTCGAGCTGCTGTCGCGCATCGCCGTCAGCTATGCCGAAGCGGGCGCCGATCTGGTGGCGCCTTCGGACATGATGGACGGCCGCGTCGGCGCGATCCGCGCCGCACTTGATCGGCAGCGCTACACGGACGTCGCGATCATGGCCTACAGCGCGAAGTATGCGTCGGCATTCTACGGGCCTTTTCGCGACGCCGCCGGTTCCGCGCCGCAGTTTGGCGATCGTCGCGCGTACCAGATGGACCCGTCCAACGCGCGCGAGGCCCTGCGCGAGATCGCGCTGGACATCGAACAGGGCGCCGATATCGTCATGATCAAGCCGGGCCTGCCGTACCTCGACATCCTGCGAGCGGCGCGCCGCCGGTTCGACGTACCGATCGCCGTCTACAACGTCAGCGGCGAATATGCGATGCTGCAAGGGGCCATCGAACGCGGCTGGCTCGACGGCCAACGCGCGGTGGACGAGCTGCTCAGCTGCTTCGTGCGGGCCGGCGCGGATATCGTGATCACCTACTTTGCGGCCGAATATGCGCGACGCCACGCTTGACATTCTTCTGCTCGCGGGCGGTGCGGCGCGGCGCTTCCCGGGGAAGCTGATGCAGCGCGTCGACGGCGTGCCGATGCTGCAACGAACGTACGAGGCGCTGAAGACGACCGGCCGGCGCATTTGGATCGTAGCCGACGGTCCGTTGCCGGCCGGCGTGAATGCCGCGATCGACGCGCCGCTGCTCGTGGATCGCATCCCCTATCGAGGGCCGCTGGCTGCAATATGCGATGCGTGCGGCGCGGTGCGCTGCGACTACGTGTTCGTCGCGGCGGCCGACATGCCTGAGCTGCAGGCTTGCGTCGTCGAGCGTCTCGCAGAGGTGCGCCGGCCAGGTGACGAGGCGGTCGTGCCCATCCACGGCGGCTCGATCGAGCCGCTCGCCGCGCTCTATCGGCGCAGCGCCCTACTCGACGCGTGCCCGGCGCTGCGGAACAATGACACGCATTCGATGCACGCACTGATCGAACGGCTCGCAACGCGCTTCGTCCCGTTGCCGGCGGCCTATTTCACGAACGTCAATCGTCCCGGCGATCTTTCGGCGGCGAGAAACGCCCCATGAAGCTGGAACGCTCGATCGCGGCCTTTGCTCGCGCGCGCAAGACGATCGCGGGCGGCGTGAACTCGCCCGTGCGCGCACTCGGTGCCGTCGGGCTGTCGCCCGTTTTTGTGAAGAGCGGAGTGGGCGCAATGCTGTACGATCTCGACGGTCACGAGTACCTCGATTACATGATGTCGTGGGGCGCGTTGCTCTTCGGGCACGCGGCGCCGGCGATCACCCGCGCCATCGCGAACACGGCGCTGAGAGGAACGTCGTTCGGCGCGCCCACCGAGCTCGAGAGCGAACTGGCCGAAACGATCGCCGGCATGATGCCGTCGCTGCAACGCATGCGCTTCGTTTCCAGCGGAACGGAAGCGACGATGAGCGCGATCCGGTTGGCGCGCGGGTTTACCCAACGGCCGAAGATCGTGAAGTTTGCGGGCTGCTATCACGGCCACGCCGACGCGTTCTTGATCGCATCGGGTTCCGGTGCGCTCACGCATGGAGTGCCGGATTCTCCCGGCGTCACCGCTGCGAGCGCCGCGGACACGGTCGTCGTTCCCTTCAACGACGCAGCCGCTGTGGAATCCGCCTTCGCCCACAGTGCCGGCGCCATCGCCGCGGTGATCGTCGAGCCGTATCCGGCGAACATGGGGCTCGTACTTCCGCTGACCGGATTTCTGCCGCGGTTGCGCGAGCTCTGCACGGCCCACGGCGCGCTGCTGATCTTCGATGAAGTGATCACGGGTTTTCGCGTGGGACCCGGCGGGGCGCAAGGGCGCGAAGGCATTACGCCCGACCTCACGACCCTCGGGAAAATCATCGGCGGGGGCTTACCGGTCGGCGCGTTCGGCGGCAGGGCCGACGTCATGGCCCACCTCTCGCCCGACGGTCCGGTCTATCAAGCCGGAACGCTTTCGGGCAACCCTCTCGCGATGGCGGCGGGCGTTGCGACGTTGAGCGCAATCGCCGCCGACCCGGCGCTCTACGACCGGCTGGCTGAATTGTGCGCGAGGCTGTGCGACGGCTTGGAAGAGGTGCTCAACCGTCACGGCGTCGAGCACTGTTTGCAGCGAGTGGAATCGATGTTCTCAATCTTCTTCACCAAGGGGCCGGTCGCCGATTTGCGCCGAGCGCAAGAGTCGGATCGAGCGCTTTTCGCGAAATACTTCGGCGCCATGCTCGACAACGGCATCTACGTCGCTCCGTCGCAGTTCGAAACGAACTTTCTCTCCGCCGCCCACACGGCGGCCGACGTCGATCGCACCGTCACGGCGGCGAACGCGGCACTCGACGAAATCGCCGCCGCGAGTACTGTCTGATGCCGATTACCTGTATCGGCCTCTCGCATCACACCGCGCCGGTCGAGGTCCGCGAGCGCCACACGTTCCCCACGTCGCGCATGGCCGAGGCGCTGGTCGCGTTACGCGACTACGAAGCCGTGCAGGAAGCGGTGATGCTGCAGACGTGCGGGCGCCTCGAGATCTACGCCGAGCTCGACGATTACGAGCGCGGCGTTACGCAGATCAAATCCTTCTTGGCAAACTTCCGGCACGGCGCGACCGGCTACGATCTGGAGTCGTACCTCTACACCCACTTGGGCCACGTAGCCGTCGAGCATCTCTTTCGCGTCTGCACCGGCCTCGATTCCATGCTGATCGGCGAAGCGGAAGTTCTGGGTCAGGTGAAAGACGCGTACGTCGCCGGCGCGCAAGCCAAATCGTTGGGGCGCACGCTGCATCGGCTGTTTCACGATGCGCTGGCGGCGGGAAAGACGGCTCGCGCACAGACGCGGATCGGCAGCGCATCGGCGTCCATCGCCACTGCCGCCGTGGCGGCCGCGCGCTGCCGTTTGGGTTCGCTCGAGGACAAATCGGTGCTCGTCGTCGGCGCGGGGAAGATGGGCAAGACGGCCGTCCGACGTCTCCGTAGTGAAGGCGCCGCGCGCGTGATCGTCGCGAATCGAACGCTGTCGCGCTCGCGCGATCTCGTCGCCGAGGCCGGTTTCGGTGAAGCGATCGAGATGCCGGGACTCGTTGAAGCGATCGCGCTGGCAGACGTCGTCGTCGCCTCAACCGGCGCGTCGCACTTCATCCTCAATCACGAGCGCGTCGCGGCGGCCATGGAACGCCGGTCCGATCGACCGCTGTTCATCGTCGACATCGCGGTGCCACGAGATGCCGATCCAATCGTGGCGACGATTCCGAACGTCTCGCTCGTTGACATCGATGGCCTGAAGGCACTCGTGGATCAACGGCTCGAAGAACGCCGCGAGGCGATTCCGGCAGTCGAGGAAATCATCGCCGAGTACGTGGAGCGTTTCGAGCGTTGGTATCGTCAACGCAGCGCCGTCCCCGTCATCGCGCGCCTGACGCAGAAAGCGGAAGCGATTCGCGCGGCCGAACTCGAGCGGCTGCTGACGCGCTGTCCCAATTTAGACGACCGCGAACGCATGCTGGTGACCGGCATGACGATGACGATCGTCTCGAAGCTCTTGCATTCGGCGATCCTAAAGATTCGCGAGAAAGCAACGACCGGCGAGGAAGAAGCGCTCTCCAACGCGCGCGTGCTCGACGAGCTCTTCGACTTGGGAACCGTGGCCGACGTGCGTGAGTAGGGGCTGCCCGACGGTCTATTTGGTCGGTGCAGGCCCGGGCGATCCGGGCCTGTTGACGTTACGCGCCGCCGAGCTCCTTCGCGACGCCGACGTGCTGCTCTACGACGCACTGGTCAGCGACGCAATCCTCGCGCTCGCGCCGAAGCGCTGCGACCGGATCTCTGTCGGCAAGCGGGGCGGCGCGCCCTCGATGGCCCAATCCGAGATCGAAGCGTTGATGGTTGCGCGCGCGCGCGATGGGTGCCGAGTCGTACGCCTCAAGGGCGGCGACCCGTTCGTCTTCGGGCGCGGCGGCGAAGAGGCGCAAGCTTTGCGCGCCGCCGGGATAGATTTCGAGGTCGTGCTGGGTGTGACGTCGGCGACGGCCGTGCCCGCATATGCCGGAATCCCGTTGACACACCGCAAGCACGCGGCGGCGTTCACCGTCGCCACCGGGCATGAAGATCCCGCGAAGACGCTTTCCGGCTTGGATTGGAGCAAACTTGCCGATCCGCAACGCACGTTGGTCCTCTTGATGGCAACGGCAACGCTGGAGTACATCGTTGCGGAGTTAACGGCCCATGGCGTGCCGCCGGAGCTGCCGGTCGCCGTGATCCAAGATGGGACGCGCCCGACGCAGCGCGTCGTCGTCGGATCCCTGGCGACCATCGCAAAACGCGCGCGCGAGGAGCGCATCGGCTCTCCGGCCGTCATCGTGATCGGAAACGTCGTTGCGCTGCGCGACGAGTTGCGGTGGTACGATCGCCGGCCGCTCTTCGGCAAATGCGTGCTGATCACGCGCGCGGGCCATCAATCCGAGGAGTTCGCGCGCGCGTTGCTCGCGCGCGGCGCGCAGCCGATCGGTGCGCCGACCATCGAGATCGAGCGGGACCTCGATGCGCGCATTGACCTGTCGGCATTGCCGTCCTACGCGTGGATCGTCTTCACGTCGCAAAACGGGGTGGAGGCGTTCTTCAGCGACCTTGCGGAACAGCGGGCCGACGCTCGTGCGCTTCAAACCGCGCGCGTTGCGGCGATCGGCGATGCGACCGCGGCGCGTCTGCTGCATTTCGGCGTGCGTGCCGATCTGGTTGCGCCCGCATTCGTCGCCGAAGAGCTTGCGAGCGCGCTGATAGCCAACTCCGCCCCGCGGGATCGAACGTTGCTGTATCGCGCCCGGGACGCGCGCGACGTTCTACCCGACGCGTTGCGCCGGGCGGGGCGATCGGTGACCGCGATTGCTGCGTATTCGACGACCGTTCCGGCGGACGACGCCTTCGCCGAAAAAGTCCGCGACGCCGACGTGCTGACGTTCACCAGCGCAAGCACCGTACGGGGTTTCGTGAGCCTCCTCGGCGACAAAACGCGCGCCACGGCGGCGGCGCACGGAAAATGCGTCGCCTGTATCGGTCCAATAACCGCAAGCGCGGCGCAGGATGCGGGACTGAACGTTGACGTGATCGCACAGCGCTACACGACCGCCGATCTGCTCGCGGCGCTCGAAGCGCATTTGGCAGCGCGCCCGTGATGCAAGTCGCCGGGGGCTTCGCGTTTGCCGCCGCTATCGCGCTGCTGGCCTATCGTGCGCGAACTCTCGACGCTTCGGGCGCGGTCGCCGCGGTCGCGGTCGGCACCGCAATCTTTGCGACGCTCGGCTGGGCCGGCGCAGCCGTGCTGCTTTCGTTCTTCGTGCCGGCGTCGGCCTTGACGCGTCTGCCTCATCGCGCGACGCAACCTGTGGGCGATCACGACGAACGCCGCACTGCCGCGCAGGTTTCGGCCAACGGGGCGGTCGCGGCTCTCTGCGCGCTGGGCGCAGCCGCGATCTCACCGGCATTTGCGGCCGGGTTCGCCGGCGCGTTTGCCGCGGCGGCGGCCGATACGTGGGGTACCGAAATCGGCGTTCGTTTCGGGGGCAGCCCGGTGTCTATTCTGAGTTTTCGGCGGATCGCTCGCGGTCGATCCGGCGGCGTGACCGCAGCCGGAACGGTGGCAACTGTCGTCGGCGCATTAGTCGTCGCCGCAACCGCCTCAGCCTTGCACCTCGCCGCCTTTTCGTCCGTTGCCATCGGCGGTGTCGCGGGCGCGCTCGTCGATTCGGTGTTAGGAGCGACGCTTCAATCGGCGCGCTGGTGCGAGAACTGCCGCTGCGAATGCGAAACGAAACGGCACGGCTGCGGCGCGTTAACGACGTTACGGCGGGGCGTGAGCTGGGTGGAGAACGACGCCGTCAACGTCGCTGCGACGCTGGCCGGCGCCGCCGTTGCGCTCGCTCTGCGCTCCCCATGACACCCACCCCGGCGCCGGCTCGCGCGCAAAAAGCTCGATGCGCGGACGGTCGCCGCACAGCTGCTCGATCATCGCCCGAAATATGCCGGGCTTGCGGCTATGCTCGATTCGCGGCGCGAGCACGACCTGCGCCTGTGCCAAGTCGCGCACGGGAAAAGGACGGCCGCCGCGCATCGTGGTCGCGGCTAAGACGAACTCGCTCGTCGGCTTGGTAAAGGTGGGCGGAATGCCTTGGCCTCGAATGATCTCTCCGCGGCGGTTCGTCTTGACCCAAACGTAGAGCACGCCGCGAAAGTGGAGCTGCCAGCGTTCGATCAACTCAATAGCGTAGTGCAGGCGCGGTCCGGTGGCCCACAGGAAGAGCGCGGCTCGCTTGGACATGATCTCGCGCACGGGGAGCGTCGCGAGCGCGGACTGCGTCATCAAGGCATAGTGCTTTGCCGCAGCCGCGTCCTTGATCGGACTGCCGTAATACGACCACGGCGGGTCGGCGTAGACGATGTCAAAGGGACCCCGCGGTAGGGACGGGACGCTCCGCGGCGCGACCGCCGGCGCGCGGCGCGCGAGACGCGACGCATGGGCCCCGCGGTCACTCATTCGCGCGCCTCGCCGAGGTCACGAGCCGGGGCGGCTGCACGTTCAAAGCGAAGAGAGAAGGGTCCATGAGTGCAGCGCTTGGCGCACAGGCTCGATTTGGGCGGGCAACGCTCGTTTCAATGGGCATTCATTTGCTCGTTGCGCTCCTGATCCCGGCGCTGGCCTGGACGAGCTCTGCCGGTGCGCCCGTCGAGACGATCAGCTTCACTCACATTTTGCACATCCAGGTCACCCCGCCGCGGCCGGTGCAACACGCCCGGCGAGCGTTGGCGCCGCGTCACAGCCTTCGCCCGCAGATCACGTTCGTGACGAGCGCTCGGACCGTCGCGCTCTCGCCGCACCGCCACGCGTCACCGGCGCCGATGGCCCTGCACGCGGCGCCCGCCGCCCCCGCGATGGCGACCGTGTCCCAAACCGGCGAAGGGAGCTCCAACGGAGTAGCGCAGACCAATGTCACGCCGCCGCCGCAGGCCCGAGCCGTCGCCAGCGTGGGGACCCATCAGGTCGCCGGCTACATGCCGTTTGGAGCGCAGCAGCCGGACCCGGTCCTCAATCCGGACGTCAAGAAGCAACTGGACGCGCTCGGCGTTCACGTCACGCTCCTCGTCACGGTCGGCGACGATGGCCGCACCGAGAACGTCGTGTTTACGCCGACGCTCGACCCCGCGATGGAAACGCGCATTCGCTCGCTGCTCGCCGACGCGGCGTGGGACCCGGCGGTCTGCGGCGGCGGAGTATCCTGCGAAGGCCACGCGACAATAAAGCTGTAGCCTACAGTATCGACTTTCCGAGAGCGGAACAGATCAGTCCCACGGCGAGCGCGGCCGTCTGATTGCGATGATCTAGGATAGGATTGATCTCCACGATCTCGATCGAGCCGAGTTGACCGCTGTCGTACAGCATCTCCATGACCAGATGCGCTTCGCGATAACTGAGTCCGCCTTGAACGGGCGTCCCGGTTCCCGGCGCTTCGCTCGGATCGATGGCATCCATGTCGAACGAAACGTGGATCGGGCGATCCTCGCCTCCGGCGATCGCGCGCGCCTCTTCCATCACGTGCATCAGGCCCCGCTTGTCGACGTCGCTCATCGTAAAGGCCTTCACGCCGAGCTCCCGCAACATGCGCTTCTCGCCGGGATCGACGTCGCGCAATCCGATCTGCACCGTTTGCTCGGCGCGCGCTACGCCGTTGTGTAACGCAAAGTAAAGCGGCATGCCGTGAACGTTACCGCTGCGCGACGTCTCCGGGCTGTTGATGTCGGCGTGCGCGTCCACCCAAATTAGGCCTGGTGGAGCGCCGCGTCCTCGCGTCAATCCGGTGAGAGTACCCATCGCGATCGAATGGTCCCCGCCCAGCACGATGGGAACGCCCTTTTCTTTCACCGCATCTTCCACCAGCTCCGCGAGCCGGCTGCACGCCGCTTCGATGACGTCGAAGTATTTCGCCGACGTGTCTTGGGTCTCTGCGGACTCTCGAATCGGCACCACGAGGTCGCCGCGGTCCACGATCGTTGGAATGCCGAGCGTGCGCAGTCGCTCGTGCAGCTTGGCGTAGCGGACCGCCGATGGTCCCATGTCCACGCCGCGCCGACTCGCGCCTAAATCCATCGGAACGCCGATGATGTCGACGCGCGGCACCGTTGCAGCGACCGTTATCACGTCGCGCTACTTCGTGTTGCCGGCGCGCACGACCCGCAGCGCTATCACGCGCAGCACGCCGGCGACCGGAACCGCAACCAGCATTCCCAAGAGGCCGGCGAGCTCCGCGCCGATCAGGAGCGATAGCAAGACGATGAACGCGCTGAGCTTCACTTGGCGACCGACGATGTTTGGCGCGATGAGGTGGCCCTCGATTTCGTAGATCGCAACGAACGCGACCGTCACGAACAACGCGTTGAACCATCCGTTGGTAAGCAGTGAAGAAGCGAACGCCGGGATGAAGGCGAGCACCGCGCCCACGTACGGAATCAAGTCGCCGAGCGCGGCGAGCAGCCCGAACAGATACGGATACGGCACCCGCAAGAACAGGAGCACGACGGTGATCAGGACTCCGACGGAAATCGCGACGATCAGTTGGCCCCGAATGAAGCTGCCGATTACGTCGTCGATATCGTTGAGAAAGACCAGCGTCGCGCGCCAGCGCCGCTCCGGAACGATCGCCGCGAGACTGGTCTTCAGGTTGTCGAGATCCAACAGCAGATAGGCCGTGAGAATTGGAACGATGATGAAAACGGCGATAACGGCGAACGTGCCCGCGAGCACGACGATCAGGTGACCGAAGGATTGCAGACCGCGCGTCGCGACCCACGCGCCGAACTGCTGCGGCATCTTCGCCAGCTCGACGCGGACGAACGCCGGCATGCGCGACGTCAGAGGGTCCCGAGGATCGTAGAGGATCGAATGGAGCCGATCCGCGAGCGACGGGTAGTGCGAAACCAGCGCGGAGGCGTCGTCGCTGATGCGCGGCACGATAAAGAAACCCACCAGCGCCAGAGCGCCGAGAGTCGCGGCGTAGACCACGACGATCGCAGCGACGAGCGGCATGCGTCGCTGCAAGCGATGGACGGCCGGATAGATCAGGTACGCGAGAAAGACGGATCCGATCAGAATGAAGACGACGGTGTGGATGCTGCCGAGAATCGCAAGAATAAACTGCCCGGCGTACAGCGCCAGTACAATCACCATCAAGACCTTGAGGGCGTAGGTCAATCGTGCATCGGTCATCCAGCGCCAGGGATTCGAGTGCGGCTCCCGCATGCGGCTGGCTTCACCGTCTGGACGAGCGAGCCCCGTGAAGCCTGCTAGCAGGAGTTGTGCGCAACGCGAGCGGATAGTCCGCGCAATGTCGCGACGTGCAATCGCCACATTGACGCTTGCGTTCTGCGTGGTCGCCGCCTGCGCGCTTCCGGCGACTGCGTACGTTCCGCCGTCGCTCCGCGCCTTGAGTCACGACGTGCGGACCATCGCGCGGCACGTTCCTGCCGCGATCGCCCTCGACGTGCTGGATCTCGACACCGGTTACACAGCGGGCTTCAACGCGTCGCAGAGCATGCCGGCGGCCTCCACGATTAAGGTTCCGGTGATGGTTGAGGTCTTCGATCAGTTGGAGGCGGGCCGCTTCGATCTGAATCGCCGCGTCGAGCTGACGGCTTCCGATAAAGACTACGGGTCCGGCGACCTATGCGACGCACCGGTCGGCGAGACGTTCTCGGTCGAGCAGCTACTGGCAAAGATGATCGACATCAGCGACAACACTGCCACGAACATGCTGATCCGGCTCGTTGGGCGCCGCAGCATCAACGCGAAGATGGGCGAGCTCGGCCTGCGGCGCACGCACCTGGCGCAAGACGTACGCACCGACGATTGGGCGATCCGGCGAGCGTTGCGCACGTCGGCGGGCGACCTGGTCCACTTGCTGGCGCTGATGGCGCACGGGGAACTCGTCGACGAGTGGTCGTCGAAGGAGATGATCGGGCTGCTGGAAGCCGATCAGATCAACACGCTGCTTCCGGCGCCGCTGCCCGAAAATATTCCGATCGCGCATAAGACCGGCTCGTTGGTCGATACCCTGAACGATGCCGGCATCGTCTATGCGGCGGACGCGCCCTACGTGATCGCGGTGATGACCACCGCGTTGCCGTCAAAAGACTTAGGACGCGCCTTCATTCACACGATCTCGCGGCTCGCCTACGCCGACGAGCTGCAATCGGCGCGCTGGCGCACGCAAATCACGCCCGCTACGACCGACACGTCACCCGACGTGCCGTATTGGGACGCGGGCAGCCCGACGCCGAACCCGCAGTTCCCTAGACGCTGACTCGAGTCGACGCGTACGCGCGCGTGAGCCAGGACTCGTAGCGGGGCTCGCGTCCGGTAACGATCCGGTTGTACAGCTCGTTCAAGCGACGGGTCACCGGACCAATCTTTCCGTCACCCACGGTGCGCCGATCGACCGAAGCGACGTGTCCGATCCCCGCGGCCGTTCCGGTAAAGAATACTTCCTGGGCACAGTAGAGCTCGCCGCGATCGATGGCTCGTTCGACGACCTCGATGCCCAGCTCGTCGCGCGCGAGATCCATGATCGCCTTGCGCGTCACGCCTTCGAGCACGTTCTGCGAGGGATCGGGAGTGTAGAGAACGCCGCGGCGTACCAAGAAGATATTCTCGGCGGATCCCTCGGACACGTGACCATCGTGCGACAGCAGAATTGCCTCGTCGTATCCGTTGAGGATGGCCTCGCTCTTAGCCAAGGCGGAGTTGACGTAAAGCCCCGTGATCTTTGCACGCGGCGGCGCCATGGTGTCGTCGGTTCGCCGCCAGGAGCTCACGCAGACGTGCAGACCCTTCGACGTATCGAGGTACGCAGTGAACGGCACCGGGACGATCGCGAAGGCGTCCGGCACGTTGTGCAGGCGAACGCCGATGTCTTCGGCCGCCTTGTAGGCAAAGGGGCGGATGTAGATGTCGGTCCGGTAATCGTTACGCAGACAGAGCTCGACGGTCGTTTCGATGAGCTCGTCGACGCCCATGGGCAGCCCGATGGTCAGGATCTTCGCGGACTGCGTCAAACGCTCGTAATGGTCGCGCAGCAGCACCAGAAAGAGCTCCCGGTCGTCGGCGGACCAATAGCCCCGAATTCCTTCAAAGCAGCCGGTGCCGTACTGCAGGCCGTGCGTGAGCAGTCCGACCGTGACGTCAGCATACCGGGCAAAGCCGCCTCCGGCATAGACCGTAACCGAAGAAAGATCCATGCGTGTGCTCCCTCTGCGGCCCGTGTTGCCTGCGCCCGAAAGAACTCCTTTGGCCAAAGGACCCGATGCAGTGGGAGCTCGACGACCGCGGGCGAATTTCTGTACATCATGAAATCGCGATATCTTCGGCTGACCGCTCCGCTGGTGCGAGACGGCGACCGATTGCGGAAGGCAACGTGGGACGAGGCCCTGGCCACTGCGACCGGCTTTCTGCGTGACGCTCGCACTCGGAACGCGACGCGCTCGTACGGCATGTTCAGTTGCTCGAAGGCGACGAACGAGATGAACTACATCGCGCAAAAGTTCGCTCGCGTCGTAATGGGCAGCAACAACGTTGACAGCTGCAACCGTACTTGACACGCTCCTAGCGTCGTCGGTCTGACGGCGGTCTTCGGGGCAGGCGGCGGCACGAGCTCCTACGAGGAAGTCGCAGGGGCCGACGTCATCGTACTGTGGGGCTCGAATGCGCGCGAGACGCATCCGATCTTCTTTCATCACGTGTTGCGCGCCATCCGGAAGGGCGCAAAACTCTACGTCGTCGATCCGCGCCGCACGTCGAGCGCGCGCTGGGCGCAGGGGTGGCTCGGCTTGGACGTTGGTTCCGATATCGCGCTCGCGAATGCGGTCGGCCGCGAGATCCTCGAACGGGGTCTGGAGAATCGGGAGTTCATCGAGCACGCGACCAGCGGCTTGGAGGAATATCGCGCGACGCTTGCGCCCTACACGCTCGAGTACGCGCAACGCGTCACGGGCGTGCCCGCGCAGGCGATTGCGGAGCTGGCTGCGGTCTATGCAACGGCGCAGCGCGCGCAACTCTGCTGGACTCTCGGGATCACCGAGCATCACAACGCGGTCGACAACGTTCGCGCGTTGATCAACCTGGCTCTCCTGTGCGGCCACGTGGGGCGATATGGCTCGGGCGTCAACCCGCTGCGCGGTCAAAACAACGTCCAGGGCGGCGGCGACATGGGAGCCATTCCGAATAAGTTCCCGGGCGGCCAAGACGTCGAGGACGCGGCGAACACCGAAAAGTTCGAAAAGGCGTGGAATGCGACGCTGCCGCGCGAACGCGGCTGGAATCTCACCGAAATGTTTGCCGCGATGGAGCGCGGCGAGCTCGACACGCTCTACGTCATCGGCGAGAACCCAGCCCAGTCCGAAGCCGATCAGTCGCATGCGACGGCGCTCCTGCGCGGCCTAAAGCACTTGATCGTGCAAGACATCTTTCTCACCAGGACCGGCGAGCTCGCCGACGTCGTCTTTCCCGCGAGCGCGAGCTGGTGCGAGTCCGAAGGGACGGTGACGAGCAGCGAGCGGCGCGTGCAGCGCTGCCGCAAGGCGCTCGAGCCGCCGGGGGAGGCGCGCGACGACATCTCGATCCTCTGCGAGCTTGCGCGGCGCTTAGGCCACGATTGGCCGCAGTATTCCGCGCAGCAGGCTTGGGATGAATGCCGTTCGCTCTCGCCGTGGCACGCCGGCATGAGCTACGAGCGTCTCGACGCGCTCGGCGGCATTCACTGGCCGTGTTACGACGAGTCGCATCCAGGCGAACAGTTCTTGCACGCGAGGTTGTGGCAAGAGCCGTTGCGGGGTCCGCGCGCGCCCTTCGCTGCCGTAGAGCACGATCCGCCGGTCGAGGCGCTCGACGACGCGTATCCGATTCGTCTGACGACGGGGCGTCGTTTGGACTCGTTCAACACCGGCGTGCAGAGCGGCGGCTATCGCTCGCCGCTGCGGCGAGGCGAGACGCTCGACATCTCCGTCGAAGACGCCGCGCGCTACGGCCTTAGTGATGGCGACGAAGTCCGCGTGAGCTCGCGGCGCGGCTCCGTCGTGTTGCCGGTGCGGATTGATCCCGGCTTGCGCGCCGGTCTGGTCTTCACGACGTTCCACTTCAACGACGCCGTCGCGACGAACGTACTGACGATCGACGCCACCGATCCACAGTCCGGCACCGCCGAGTTCAAGGCGTGCGCCGTGCGAATCGAGCCGGTGCGCACCGCGGCGACGGCATAGTGGATCTCCACTTCACGTCCGCGACGGCGACGCCGCTCGAGCGCGCGACAGTGGACGCGGCGCTGCAGTCGCGGCAGGCTGCGACGAACCTACCCGGTCGCCGTCATCTTCTGCTACCGCTGCTGCACGCGGTCAACGAACGCATCGGCTGGATCACCCCCGGCGCGCTGAACTATGTCGGCGCGCGTCTGGACGTGGCTCCGGCCGAGGCGTACGGCGTCGCAACGTTTTACAAGCTTCTTGCGACGCAACGGCTGTGCGCAGGCGAGGCGCCGCGTGTACTGCACGTCTGCGACGACATCGCCTGTCACTGCGCCGGTGCGAACGATGTTTGTGCCGCGCTCGAAGGCGCGCTCGGCCCGGAAGGCGCGACGAAGGACGACCGGCCGGTCTGGTTGCGCAGCCCCTGTTTGGGCCTCTGCGACCGCGCGCCCGCGGCGCTGCTGACGGTCGCGGGCGAGCATTCCTTCGCGCAACAGGTCGCGCCAATTGCGCCGTCGACGGCAACTGCGCTCGCGGCGCAGTCTGCCAACGGCACCGCTCTCACGCCGGCGCAGATCGGCGGGCCGGAGCTGCGGCTGTTGCAGCGCGTGGGGCGGTCGGACCCGGAGAGTCTCGAGGCGTATCGCGAGGCTAACGGGTATCGCGGACTGCGCCGTGCTTTGGAGCTCGGAATGGAACGGACGATAGCGGAAATCAGCGCGTCGAAACTGATGGGCCGCGGCGGCGCCGCGTTTCCGACCGGGCGAAAAATCGAGGCCGTCGCGCGCGCGCCGGCACGTCCACACTACCTGATCTGCAACGCCGACGAATCCGAGCCCGGCACGTTCAAGGATCGCATCTTGATGGAGCAGGATCCGTTCGCCATCGTCGAGGCGATGACGATCGCCGCGTACGCCGCCGGCTGCGAGTACGGATTCGTTTACGTTCGCGGCGAGTATCCGCTCGCTGCACGCCGCGTCGCGGCGGCGATCGAGGCGGCGCGCGCGGCGGGGCTGCTCGGCACGAATATCCTGGGAACGGAGCTTCGCTTCGACATCGAAGTGCGGCGCGGCGCCGGCGCCTACATCTGCGGCGAGGAGACGGCGCTCTTCAACTCGATCGAGGGCAAGCGCGGCGAACCGCGCAGCAAGCCGCCGTTCCCGGTTGACGTTGGGCTCTTCAAACAGCCGACGCTGATCAACAACGTCGAGACGCTGGCCAATTTGCCGCCGATCATGCGCGACGGCGCGCAAACGTTCGCACGAACCGGGACGGCGGAGTCGACCGGAACGCGTCTTTTCTGCTTGTCGGGTTCCATCGCGCGGGCCGGGCTGTACGAGGTCGCGCACGGAACGACTCTGCGCGCGCTCATCGAGATGGCGGGCGGAGTGCCCAAGGGGCGTTCGCTGCGAGCGATTCTGCTCGGCGGTGCGGCCGGCACGCTGGTCGGTCCGGATGCGCTCGACCTTCCCTTGACGTTCGAAGACGCGCGCCGAGTCGGGACGACGCTGGGTTCGGGCGTCGTCATGCCGTTCGACGACAGGGTTGATCTGACGGCGATCTTGCGACGAATCGCGCGGTTCTTTCGCGACGAATCCTGCGGTCAGTGCGTCCCCTGTCGCGTAGGCACGGTTCGCCAGGAAGAGGCGCTCGAGCGACTCACCAACGGCCGGGAATCGTCCGGGCAACGATCGGCGGATATTTCGCTGCTCGACGACATCGGCCGCGCCATGCGCGACGCCTCGATCTGCGGCTTGGGGCAAACGGCGGCGAGCGTCATCGCGTCGGCCACGCGCCTGCAGGTCATCTAGGTTCATGCAAACTCGAGCGAACGTCGAGCTGACGATCGACGGCAGGGCGATCAGCGTTCCGCAAGGCGCGACAATACTCGATGCCTGCGCTCGCTTGGGCATCGCGACGCCGACGCTCTGTTTTCTCGAATCCCTCACTCCGGTGAACGCGTGCCGCGTGTGCGTCGTGGAGCTCGAGGGCGCCCGCGTGTTGGTTCCGGCCTGCGCGCGCAAGGCGGAATCCGGCATGGTGATACGTACGGATTCCGAACGCGTGCGCCACAGCCGCAAGATGGTGCTGGAGTTCTTGGCCTCGTCGGTCGATCTGTCCACCGCCCCCGACGCGCTGCGATACTGCGACGAGTATGGCGCGCAGGCGCAACGCTACGGCTCCGCGGCGGCGACGGTCGCGCAGCCGGTGAAGATCGACAACGAGCTCTACGTCCGGGACTACTCGAAGTGCATCCTCTGCTACAAATGCGTGGAAGCCTGCGGCGCCGACGCGCAAAACACGTTCGCGATCGCCGCCGCGGGGCGCGGGTTCGACGCCGCGATCGCCACCGAATATGACGTGCCCCTCCCCGACTCGGCGTGCGTCTATTGCGGCAACTGCATCGGCGTCTGTCCGACGGGCGCGCTCATGTTCTCCTCAGAGCACGAACTGCGCGAGCGTGGACTGTGGAAAGAGGACGAGCAGACTCGAACGGACACGATCTGCTCGTACTGCGGCGTGGGGTGTACGTTAACGCTGCACGTGCAAGACAACGACATCGTGAAGGTCACCTCGCCGGTTGAAAACGGCGTCACGCACGGGCATCTCTGCGTGAAGGGCCGCTTCGGCTACTCGTACGTCCAAAGCCGTCCCGAAAATGAGTGACGTGCATTCAGGCTCAGTCGAGGGACGAGTTGGGCGAAGCGTACCCGCCGAGGTCACCGCGCTCGACGGCGAGCGGCGTTCGACCAAACAGGACGAGGTCGTCGGCGAGGAGCCTCTCGAAATTCGACTGACGAGCGACGGACGCGCGCAGACGCTCGCGGTCACGATGCGCACGCCGGGGAACGATTTCGAGCTCGTCGCAGGTTTTCTCTATGGTGAGGGGATCGTGCGCTCGCGACGGGAGTTCACGGAGATCACCTACTGCCTCGATCCGGCGGTCGATCCGCAACAACGGTACAACATCGTGACGACGGAGCTCGCGACCGCCGCGCCTGTCGACGCTTCCCGGTTCGAGCGGCACTTCGTCACGAGCAGCGCCTGCGGAGTCTGCGGGCGCGCTCAACTCGATTCGCTCCGTGAGCTCGGGGTCGCGCCGCTCGACGACGACTTTGCGATCTGGCCGAGCGTTCTCTACCAGCTCCCGCAGCGAATGCGTGAGAGCCAGCGCGTCTTTGCCGCCACGGGCGGGCTTCACGCGGCTGCCTTGTTCGACGAATGCGGCGCTGCCGTCGCGGTGCGCGAGGACGTCGGCCGGCATAACGCCGTGGACAAACTCGTCGGCTGGGGCCTGCTCAATGGACGGCTTCCGTTCGAGCGCTCGATCTTGATCGTGAGCGGGCGCGCGGGTTACGAGATTTTGCAGAAAAGCGCGATGGCGCGCATTCCCGTCGTCTGCTCCGTTTCTGCGCCCAGCAGCCTCGCGGTAGAGCTCGCGCGCGAGTTCAACGTCACGCTCGTGGGCTTCTTGCGGGGCGAACGCGCGAACGTTTACTCCGGCACTGACCGCATACTCGCGAGCTCGCCTTTACCGTAGCGTTGCCAAAAACTCGCGTAAGAGCCGGTTGAACGCGGCGGGATTGTCGGCGTTCGCCACGTGACCGGAATCGGGAATAATGGCTAGCTGGGCGCCCGGAATGCCCGCGGCGATCTCTTCCGCTAGTGCGCGCGGCGCCACCGTGTCGTGTTCGCCGTAGGCGACGAGCACCGGAACGTCAATCGTCGGTAACACGGCGCGGTAGTCGCCGGTCCACGTCGCGTCTGTCGCGGCCAAGAACGACGCCAATGACTTGCACGCATACTGCTCGATGGTCTCCCGCATTCGAGCCGGCGGCAAGCCGAGCTTGGCGGCCCGCGCCTGGGCGAAGGCGCGCATGTTGCCGAGCTCTACGGCCTGCGCGCGAAGCTGTTCCGCGTTGCGCTCGGCGTCGGGGTACCGAGCGAAGCTTCCGAGGATGAGCATCGCCTCGACTCGTTGCGGAGCCCCTTCCCAAAGTTCGAACGCGACAACGCCGCCAAGGCTGCAGCCGACGACCGTGAAGCGTTTGGCGCCGAGCGAATCCGCGACAGCACAAACGTCCGCGGCGTAACCCGCTCGCGTAATCAACGCCGGATCCGGATCGGGAAGCGCGCCGTTGCCGCGTAATTCGATCGCGGCGCAGACGTACTCGTCGCCGAATGCCTCGAGCTGCCGATCCCAAATCGCGGCTGTCGACCCGACGCCGTGTACGAACATGAGCGCGCCGCGGGACTCCTCTGACGGCCGCGTAACGCGCGCGCCGGTCTGCGCGCCGTCACTCGCGGTGCAGCGAACGTTCTCGATCATGCGGCGCGTTTGCGCGCGATGAAGACCTGAAGTTCCTCAAACGTGCGAGCGTTCAAGACGTCCGCCTTCACGAGCCCGGCGCGGCGCGCCTGACCGACGGCGAATTCGATCGCCGCGAGGTCGCCGGTGCGATGCGCGTCGCTGTCGAGTGAGAGCGTCACGCCGCACTCCTTCGCCTTGCGCGCCAGCGGTGCGGGAAGATCGAGCCGCGCGGCCTGACCGTCGATCTCGAGCGCCGTGCCGGTGCGGGCCGCGGCGGCGAACACCGCGTCGTAATCGAACTCGTAGCCGGGCGAGCTTTCAAAGCGCCGTCCGGTCGGATGGCCGATGATCGTGACGTAGCGGTTTTCACAGGCGCGGATCAGCCGCGCCGTCATTTCGTCGCGCGACTGGCGGGTCGCGCTGTGTACCGAAGCGATGACCAGGTCGAGCTCCGCCAGCACCTCGTCCGCGTAATCCAGCGAGCCGTCGGGCAACACGTCTACCTCGCTCGCCTGCAGCGTTCGAATCCCAAAACGTCGGCCGAGCGCCGCGATCTGCTCGCGCTGCCGGCGGACGTCCTCCGGGGACATGCCGAAGCGCGTGCGCCCCTGCGAATGGTCGCTGATGGCATGGTACTCGTAGCCGCGCGACGCTGCCGCTTCGATCATCGCCTCGAGCGAGTCGTCGCCGTCGCTCCAGGTCGTGTGCATGTGGAAGTCGCCGCGCAGATCCTCGAGAGCAACGAGCTGCGGAATCGCGCGGTTGCGCGCCAGATCGATCTCATCGAGGCCGCTGCGCAACTCCGGCGGAACGTACTGCATGCCGAGCGCCTCGTAGACGCCCGCCTCGTCGGAGCAGGTCACGACGTCACCGGTTTCAAGGTTCAAGATGCCGTTTTCGCTCACGCGCAGGCTTCTGCGGACGGCATACTCGCGCAGCTTGATGTTGTGCTCGCGCGAGCCGGTAAAATGCTGGAGCAAGTTGCCGTAGAGATGATCCGGAAGCACGCGCAGATCGATCTGCAAGCCGCCCGGAAGCCACAGGCTCGCCTTGGTCGGGCCCTCGGCGAGCACCGCTTCGGCCTGGTTCCAGCCCGTGAAGTGAGCGATCACGTCGGCGGCGCGCGCCGACGTGCAGACGATATCGATGTCGCCGACGGTCACCTCGTTGCGGCGCACGCTACCGGCGAGCTGCAGTCGCTCTAACGGCGGACCCGATTCCAGGTGCGTCCGCACGTCGCGCGCAATGCGCAGCGCGATCGGCAGCGGGGTTCGCCGCTGCCGACCCTTATACGCGAGAATTCCGCGTTTCCAGTTGTCGATCGTCTTGCTTCCCAGACGCGGCACGCCGTCCAGCGAACCGGCGGCAATCGCGGCCTCCAAATCCGCAAGCGACGCGATTCCGTACTCCGTGAAGAGCATCGCCGCCGTTTTGGTGCCGATGCCGCTCACTCCGAGCACTTCGAGCAGCGTCGGCGGAAAACGCCGGTGCAAAGCGTCGAGCTCCGCGGCGCTTCCCGTCTGCACCAGCTGCTCGATGACGCCGCCGATCGATTTGCCGATTCCGGGAATCTTGAGATGCTCTCTCGTGACGACCAGATCTGCAAGCGGCGGCGCGTTTTCGACCGAGGCCGCGGCCTTCTCGAACGCCATATACTTGTAGAACGATTCGCCGGCCATCTCCATCAGCGTACGAATTTCCAGAAGCTTACGGGCGATTTCACTGTTGCTGATCACTGCAGAGTAGTGGAGTTGGCGGAAGACGCCGAATCATACTGCCGATGCCGCTCCTGCGCATGCGCGATGCGACGTTTGTCCGCGGAGATTGCCGGGCGGGGCCGATCACGCTCGACCTTCAGCGCGGCGACCGTGCGGCGCTCGTGCTCAACTCGTCGCGGGAAGCGGCGATCGCGGCTCGGCTCGCCTGCGGAATCGTCAAGGCATCGTCGGGCACCGTGTTGATCGGCGACTACGATCCACGCGTGCAATCGGTTCACTGCAAGCGCATCGCCGCGCTCGTTCCGCACGAGCCGGCCGCGTTGCACGCCGGTGATTTCTCACGATACGTCAAATACCGAGCCGCGCTGTGGAATGTTGACGAAGCGAACGCTCTTCGCGCCGCCGCTGTCGCGCGTCAACGGCTTCGCTCGATGCACGCGGCCTTTGCCTTACCGCTGATCGGTGCGCTCATCGGAAATCCGCAGCTCGTCGTGCTCGACCGACCGCAAGCGGCGTATGCCGCCGATATGCTGGCGCTGCTCGAGGCAAAGACTATCTTCTTCACGCACACGAGCGACGTCGAGGCCGCAGCGTTCGGACCGTTCGCGCCGCGCGCAAGACTGCGCGCATGAGAGCGCGGCCATTCGTCGCGATCGTGGCGGCGCGGCTGTACGCCGAGCTCGGCACGATCGAGTTTACTCTCTTGGCCGCGCTGCTCGTCGGAATGCTCGCACCCCAAGGTCTCGCGGGGCCGATTGCGTTCTGTTGCCTCGCGGGGATCGCCGTCGCTTTGGCGGCGAGTCCGGGACGCCGTCCTCATCTCGATCATTGCGAACAGAGCGCGCCCCTGTTCGGACGCGAGCTCGCGCGAGCGAAGGCGTCCGCGCCCTGCATCGCCGCAGTACTCACAGCAACCGCATACCTGGGCGCCGCGCAGACGCGCGGCGGTAGCGGCACGCCCTTTGCGGCGCCGGTCGTACTGTCGGCCGTCGTTGCGTGCACGCTGGTCGCGCTGTGCGCGGCCATCCGCAGAGGGTTGCCGCGCGCGCTCTATCTCGGCGTTGCCGTCGCTGCCGGAGCCGCGGCCTACTCGATCGCCGCCGTCGCTGGGTGCGTGTGGGGAGAGCTGCTGTTCTGTGCAGTCGCGGCGTTCTTCGCCGTGCGCCAATACGGCGAAGCGCTGGCGCGTTACGATCCTATGTGATTATGTTACGACTTGTACTGGAACCGCCATCGCCAGCTTTTCGAGCATCGCGCGATTGAATTGGGGGAGATCCTCGCCGCCCCGGCTCGACACCCAGTTGGCGTCGATCACCGTCGGTTGATCGCGATAGAGACCGCCGGCGTTGCGGATGTCGTCGCCGATCGAGTTCGCGCCCGTGACCTGCCGCCCGCGCAGCAGTTGAGCGGAGATCAGGACCTGCGCGCCGTGGCCGATAGAAAACATCGGCTTCTTCAGGGCATCGAACTCACGCGCGAGACGATGAACCTCCCGATTGACGCGGATGCGATCCGGCGAGGTGCCGCCCGGAATGAGGAGCGCGTCGAAGTCCTCGGCGGTACAGTCGCCGACCAGTTCTTCCGCCCGGACGATTTGGCCATCGTCAAGCCCTCGTTTTCCGCGTATGCGCTGACGAGAACGCTCGTCGCATCCGACAATCGTCACAATTGCGCCGGCTTCTTCCAGCGCGCGGCGCGGCTCCATCAAATCCATCTCTTCGAAGCCGTCGCCGATCAGCGCGGCAACGCGTTTTCCCTCTACAGCTTGCATACCGGCCCCGTGATTCGAGCCGCCCCCTTTAGACCCTACCCTCTATCCAAAGAGACCGCGAACGAGCCCACCGTCAATCGAGATCGTCTGCCCCGTGACATAACGTGCCGGTTCGCCGCAGAGAAAGGCAACCAGCGGCGCATACTCGTCCGCCGAGGCGATACGGCCGATCGGCACCTCCGCCGCGGCTTCTCGGAGTCTCGCTTCGTCACCCTGATAGAGCGAGCGCAATCGCGCCGTGTCCACGCGCCCGGTCGCGATGCAGTTCACCGTAACGCCGTCTTTGGCGACCTCCGACGCCAGCGTGCGTAGCGCCGCCACTAGGGCGGTGCGAAATGCGTTCGACAGCACGAGCGCATCGATCGGTTGTTTGACCGACGTCGAAGTCAACGCGACGACGCGTCCCCAGCGCCGCCTTCGCATGACCGGCACGAGCGCCGCAGTCAACTGCAACATCGAGCGCAACACCAGACGGTACGCATCGTCCCATCGCTCCAGAGAAACGTCGCTGAACTTTCCGGACACCGGCCCGCCGCCGTTCAACACGGCGATGTCAATGGCGCCGACCTCGCGCTGCAAGACTTCGACCGAACTTTCGATCGAGTGCTCGTCCGTAAGATCGATAGGGACGGCCCGCGCGGTGCTGGCTCCAAGCTCGGTCGCGCGTCGCGCCACCGATTGCAGCTGCTCCAAGCGCCGTGCGGCCAACACGAGACCGGCGCCCTCTCGAGCCAGTGCAAGGGCGACGGCTTCTCCGATGCCGGCGCTCGCGCCCAGCACCAGCGCGGTGCGGCCGCGAATTCCCAAATCCATCTGAAGGCCTTGCTTCGGGGCGCGGCCTTTGATATTCTTGGCCGGTCGCCGGGACGGACGTAGCCGCCTGTACCCGAGCGAGCCTATCCTGCCGCAAGGAGACTCTCGTCGTGCCCCTGAGCAAAGAACAAAAAGCAGAAATCAGCGCAAAGTACGGCCGGAGCACAAACGATACCGGCTCGGCCGAGGTGCAAGTCGCGACGCTGACCGCGTCGATCAACGCGCTGACCGAGCATCTGAAGATCCACAAGAAAGACCATCACAGCCGGCGCGGACTGCTACTGCAAGTCGGCCAGCGGCGCCGCCTGTTGAACTACCTCAACAAGACCGATCTCGAGCGGTACCGCAAGCTCATCGGCGACCTCGGCCTCCGGCGCTAAACGTTTACCCTGCCTTTTTTCCCGCGCTAATTTAAACGAGCCGGGCTGGTACATGTACCGGTCCGGATCGGTAAGCTAGAGCTTCTTTCTCCGATAGGCGCGGCGCACGGCCTGTTCGATCGCCGCAACGCCCATGCCGTAGTGCTCGATCAGCTCGGCCGGATCGCCCGACTGTCCAAAGCAATCGTCAACGCCGACGAACTCGACCGGAGTTGGATGATGTTGCGCCAGGATCTCCGCCACGCGCGAACCCATGCCGGCCTGCTGCTGGTGCTCTTCGACCGTGACGATCGCGCCGCACGCGCGCGCCGCGTCCAAGACGCCGGTTTGATCCATCGGCTTGACCGTGTGATTGTTGACGACGCGGCATTCGATCCCGGCCTCGCGCGCGAGGCGATCCGCGGCGATCAAGGCGTTGTAGACCAATATTCCGCACGCGACGATGGCAACGTCGCGGCCCTCGCGAAACAGCTGCGCCTTGCCGACTTCAAACGGCGTATCGTCGCTGGTAATCACGGCCGATTTTTCGCGGCCGAAGCGCAGGTACGCCGGTCCCCACGTCTGCGACAGCATCAGCGTCGCCTTTTTCGTCTGCACCGCGTCGCACGGCACGACGACGGTCATGTGCGGAATGACGCGCATGATCGCGATGTCCTCGATCGCCTGATGCGTTGCGCCGTCGGGACCTACTGAGACGCCGGCGTGTGCGCCGGCAATTTTGACGTTCGTCTCGTTGAGCGCCATGATCGTGCGCACTTGCTCCCAGGAACGTCCGGGATTGAACATCGCGTAGCTTGCGATCCATGGAATCTTTCCAACGGACGCCAGCCCGCCGGCCATCGCGACGAGCATCTGCTCCGAAACGCCGATCTCGATATATTGGCGGGGATGCGCCTTGCGGAAGCCTTCGAATCGCGTCGACTCGGACAGATCCGCGCAAATTCCGAGCACGTTGGGGTCGCGTGCTCCCGCCTCGATCAGCCCTTCGCCGAAACCATTGCGGGTGGGAACTTGCCTCAAGTCGCCGGCGCGGTAATCGACCAGGTGCATCGCATCCGCAGCCGCGTCGCTCATCCTCATGCCGCTAGCCACGGGCGAGAATGCTCTCGCGCTGCGCCGTGAGTTCGCGCAACGCCTCGTCGGCCTGTTGCGCATTGGGCGGCTTGCCGTGCCACGTATAATCGCCTTCCATGTACGAGATGCCCTTGCCCGGAACGGTCAACGCGACAATCACTTGCGGCTTGCCGGTGGTTTCGCGTGCTCGCTGCGCCGTCTCGACGAACGCTGCGATGTCGTTACCGTCACACTCGAACACTTCCCAGTTAAACGCTCGGTATTTCTGCGCGAACGGCTCCAGTGGCATCACGTCTTCGGTGCTGCCGTCAATCTGAATGAAGTTACGGTCGACGATGACCGTGATGTTGTCCAGCTTGAACTTTGCGGCGGTCAGCACCGCCTCCCAATGTAGGCCGCATTGGTGCTCGGCATCGGACGCGATGACCCAGAGGTGGAAGTCTTTTGCGTCCATCTTTGCGGCGAGCGCCATGCCGACCGCCTGACCGAGGCCTTCCCCGAGCGGCCCGGACGTGGTCTCCACCGACGGCAGCTTGGCGCGCTCCGGGTGCCCCTGCAATCGCGAACCAAACTTTCGCAGCGTGAGCAACTCTTCGACTGGGAAATAGCCGAAGTTCGCCATCGCCGAGTAACGCACCGGAGCAATATGGCCGCATGAGAGGATCAAACGATCCCGATCCGGCCAATCGGGACGCGCGGGATCGTGGCGCATGAGGTGACCGTAGAGGGCGGTAAAGATGTCCGACATATCGAGCGGTCCCGCCGAATGTCCCGAACCGGCTGCAAGCAACGAACGAATTATGCCTTGGCGCACGTCGTTTGCTCGCAGTTCGAGCTCCTGTAGGCGCTCCGGAGAGAGCGTTTGCATGGGCCCGTTAATACCAGCCGATTTGCCTGGGAACCTCGTCGCAGCAGGGCGCCCGCGCAAACGGCGCGAACGACGAGCGCTTCATACAAACAAGAGAAGACAAATAGAATTAGGAGAAACTGTGCCCGAATCCGTAAGCTTAACGGTCGGCGGGCGCACGATGACCATCGAAACCGGCGAACTCGCGAAGCAAGCAAACGGCTCCGCATTGGTTCGTTATGGGGATCAGAACGTCGTGCTATGCGCCGTCACCGCTTCCGAGCAACCTCGTGAAGGAATCGATTTTTTCCCGCTGACGTGCGACTTTGAGGAACGAATGTACGCCGCCGGTAAAATTCCCGGCGGTTACATCAAGCGCGAAGGTCGCCCGCCCGAACACGCCGTCTTAAGCTCGCGACAGATAGACCGGCCGATTCGCCCACTCTTTCCCGATGGCTTTCGCAACGACGTGCAGATCGTTGCGACGGTGCTTTCCATCGACCCGGAACTCGATGGCGACGCGCTCGGCGTCTGCGCCGCCGGCGCCGCGCTTGCGCTCAGCGATATCCCGTTCGATAAAACGGTCGCCGCGGTGCGCGTCGGCCGCGACGAAGCCGGCAACTACATCTGCAATCCCACCCTGCCGCAGTACGAAAGCGGCGGCATGGACATCGTCATCGCGGGAACGTCGGATGCGGTCATGATGGTTGAGGGCGGCGCCCACGAAATCGACGAGGAGGAGTTTCTGGGCGCCGTGGAGTTCGCGCACGGCGAGATCCGCAAGATCGTCGCGGCCATCGAGGAGCTCGCGCGCAAGGCCGGCAAGCCGAAGCGCCAGTACCCGGTGAGCGCCGCCGATCCGGCGCTCGAACGCTGGGTCCGCAAGACATTTGCGAAAGACGTCGCGAAGGCAATGCGCACGATCGACAAGCAGAAACGCGAGCTGGCGTTCAGCGAACTGAACGTCGACGAAGCGATCAAACGCTGCGGCAAGAAAGACGACGCCGTCAAGCTGCTTCTCGAGAGTCCTGCGAGCGCGAAGGAGTTCAACAAGATCGTCAAGCTCATGGAGGAGGACGAGCTGCGCTCCATGGTCGTCGACGAGAAGCTTCGCCCGGACGGGCGCAAGCCCGAAGAAGTGCGGCCGATCTGGTGCAAGGTGCACTACGTTCCGCGCGTTCACGGTTCCGGGATCTTTACGCGCGGACAGACCCAGGTGTTCACCGCGGCGACGCTCGGCTCGACGAGCGACGCGCAACGACTCGACGGCATCATGGCGCTCGAAGACAAGCGCTACATGCACTTCTACAATTTCCCGCCGTACTCAGTCGGCGAAACTCGTCCGATGCGCGGTCCCGGGCGCCGGGAGATCGGGCACGGTCTGCTCGCCGAGCGAGCTCTGATTCCAGTGTTGCCGCCCAAAGACGAGTTCCCGTACACGTTGCGCCTCATGAGCGAGGTATTGGAATCGAACGGCTCCTCGTCAATGGCGTCGGTCTGCGGCTCGACGCTCGCGCTCATGGACGCCGGTGTGCCGATTCGGGATCACGTTGCGGGAGTCGCGATGGGATTGATCCTCAAAGGCGACAAGTACGCGATCCTTACCGATATCCAGGGGCTCGAAGACTCGCTGGGTGAGATGGACTTCAAAGTTGCCGGCACCAAAAAGGGCATCACCGCAATCCAGATGGACATCAAAGTGCAGGGGATCACCTTGCAGATCATGCGCGAAGCGATGGCGCAGGCGAAGACGTCGCGGCACGCCATCATCGATAAGCTCGCCGAGACGATCGCGCGTCCGCGCGAACAACTCTCCGAGTTCGCGCCGCGAATGATCGTACTGAAGATCGATCCGGCGAAGATCAAGGACGTCATCGGCCCCGGCGGCAAGGTGATCAACAAGATCATCGCCGATACGGGCGTCGAGAAGATCGACATCGAGGACGACGGCAGCGTCTTCATTACATCGCTCGACGGCGCATCCGGCGACAAGGCCAAGCAGATCGTCGAGAACCTCACGAAAGACGTCGTGGTTGGAGAGAGCTATCTCGGCACCGTAACGCGCATCATCAACATCGGCGCGTTCGTGCAAATTCTCCCGGGGAAGGAAGGGCTCGTCCACATCAGCCAGCTCGCGCCCGCGCGGGTCGAGCGGGTCGACGATGTCGTCAAAGTGGGCGACGAGATCATGGTCAAGGTGATTGAAATCGACCCGCAAGGGCGCATCAATCTGTCGCGCAAGGCCCTTCTAGGCGGTGTTTCCGGCAACGGCGATTTCACCACGCGCGCGCCTCGGCCGAATCGCGAACATCGCGACGCCGGGCCTATGGCCGGCCCGGGTGCGCCGCCGACTCGGCGGCGCCGTCGCCCGCACTCGCGGCACGACGATCACTGAGGCCCTAAGGGCCGCCGAGTCGCAAGCCGGCGTCGATGAAGGTGCGATGCATCCAGCTTTCGGCGCCGGCATACCAGCGCAATCCGCCCCGGATCGGGGCGGAGATGGCGCCGTCGAAATGATAGAAGGGCCCTCCGTCGAGTAGGTCCCGGCGATAGATCGCATCGACCCGCAACCCGGCGCCGGGATCGTACGTAACCCACGCGGCGTTCACCGTCGGCGCGGCACCGCCATACGGGAATCCTCCGCCGTACAACTGCACCGTGTCGCGAACGTGCATCGTCCACGCGCGCAGCGCGACCGTCGGCGTAACTTGCCAAACGGCGGAGAATCCGGTCGACGTCACCGTTCCCGTCCATACTCCATGCGCGCTTTCATCGGCTTCCTCGAACGAAAGCCGTACGCGTGAGTCGTCCGTATAGGTAAAGGAAACGGCCCCCAGCGCGTTGCGTTCGTATCCGACCGGCATCGGAAGGCCTCCGGAATACTGGTACTGGTCAACAAGCGTAGGCAACGTAAACGAACCGCTCCCCTGAAAGTCTGCGCTAAACTTCGCGTTCGGAAAGACTGCGGCGTTAATGGACGGCAAGACGAACGCGGTCTTCGCCGGTTGCGAGACGCCGAGCGTACCGCCGGCATAGTTGACCCAGAACGCTCCCACCCCGCCGACGATATTATAATCGTCGGCGGCGGCCTGGAAGCCGACGTCCGCGTGGGTTTGAGCGAGTGTCGCGCCGACCCGAGGCAGGCCGAACGGCAGCGCCTGCGCGTCGTAATATCCCGTCGACGAGCGCACCGCGACGTCGGCAAAGCCCGAAACCGCGCCGTTGGAATGGATCCCCGCGGCGAAGTTTGCATCCGACCAGCCCGCCGAGATCGGATATTCGCCCGCAGTCATGGTGTAGCCGCCCCGATCCGATACGGCGGAGACGTATAGATTGAGCGCACGCGGATCGCGAAATGCGGCATCGCCGAAAGAAAAGCTGCCAGCAAACGACGAGTCTGGGAGTTGAAAGGAGCGTCCCTGCTCCGAACCCGCTGCGACGCTGAGTGATTGATCCGCGTTAAGGTTCCACGTTTGAAAAAGGTCGCTGCGTTGACGGGACTCCGTATTGTTGCTCGACGACCCAAAAGCCAAACCGAACGAATCCGAGCCGACCTCGGCGCGAGCAATGGTGTTGCTGCCGACCGTCGCGACCTGCGCATTGGATCCCGCGCTAAACGGCTCGAGCTCGACGATTCCTCCGGCACTCTGGTCGCCGTACAAGAACGCAGTGGCCGCGTCGCGGATCACCGCGCTGCGCTCGTAGTTTGCCGGGATCAGTTCGAAAGGCGACTGGCCGTTCGCGATGTCGTAGTTCGGCGCGCCGTTGTCGACCAGCAGCGAGCCGACCGAAGAAAGGCCGCGGTCGCTCAGGCGAGAGCCCGGATAGGACGTGCTGCTCTCTGCTAAGAGGGTGAACGGATGCAGCGCGATCGCCGATTCGACGTGGGCGTAGGGAAGGCCGGCAAGGTCCTCCGGCGACGGCGCACTCGCACTCAGTGCCAGGTATCGCCGGACGATCGCGACCACGGGCTCGTTCGGCCGCACGGCGACGGTGGTGGCCTCGCAGTACCGGCAGGTCACTCGCAGGGCGGCAATTCCTCCGGCAGGCAAGGCAAAGGTCCCCGCCGCGTCCGTCTGCGCGGAGATCGTCGAGCCGGCGGGTCGCACGACAGAGACGGTGGCGGCCTCGATCGGCCGCCCTTCCTGGTCGCGCACCGACCCGACGGTCAGCGGGGCCTGGGCCAATGCGAGCGGGGTGGCGGCGAGGGCGAGGAGCGCCGCCGTAACGGAGACCACGGCCTGCTTCACCGATTCTTTAGACTTTCGGTTATGATAGAGAGAGTGTCAAGAAGTCTCGCCGCACCGGTGCTCGCGGCCGTCCTGCTGGCCGGCAGCATCTTCTGCGGCCGTTTTGCCGTCGCACAAGCAGCCTCGCTGGAGACGCTGCTGGCGGGGGCGCTCGTCCCGTCGTCATCCCCTGCCTTGCTGGGGCCGATCACCTCGACCGGCCGCACGGGGTGGGAATGCAAGCCCGAGCGAGCCGCCGCATCGGCGAGCGTGCACGCTGCGCAGCTTCCCGACGACCCAAACATTCCGTGACCGATGCGGGTTCTGCTTCTCGCTGCCCTCCTCGTAGCATCCGCCGAAATCCGGGCTGCGGCTCAAGCCTATAGTCCCGCGACGCCGGTTCCGCGCACGACCTCTGCTCCGGCACTGCGCGCCTACGCGATCGCGCGTGAAGTCGAAGAGCGCTTCAAGTTAGGTCTCGACGCCGACGCCCGCGGCGACTGGACGGCGGCTGCCGCCGAGTTTGCGCGCGTTGCAGCGCTCCGCCCGCCCGAACCGAAAGGCTCTACGGCGCTCTACGACTTGGCGATCGCGTACGCGCACTTGCATCGTTACGACGATGCGGCCCGTGCCTTGCGGGCGGCACTCGCGCTCGACCACGAGTTCCTCGCCGCAATGGCAAACCTGATTGCGGTAGACCTTAGTCGCGGCGACTTGCAAGAAGCGCGCGCGGTCGCAGATCGCTACGTCGCGCTCGATCCCCAGTCGGCGCGCGCGCTCTACTCTCGCGGTCTCGTCGCGCTCCATGCGGGCGATGCCGCCACGGCCCGGGACGACTTTGGAAAGCTCCTTCACACGAATCCCTCGTACGCGATCGCGCACTACGATCTCGCGCTGGCCGAGGAGCGACTCGGTAACTATGACGCGGCCGAACGCGAGTTGCGCGCGGCACTGGAGCTCGCGCCCGCCTACGCGCGCGCGCGTTTCGCGCTCGGAGTCGTCCTGCTTCGCGAAGGCCATCATGGCGCCGCGCGAGACGAATTTTCGCGCGCGATGGCCGATGCGTCGGCCGATCCTGCGCTGAAGAACGTCGCGGCGGCCATGCGCGACGCGATTAAAGGTCCTTAAGACGTCGCAGAAAGGCCTTTAGACTTTTTTTATCAACGCTCCGTAAGCTTCTCTCACACTCTCTGCTTCCTTGGAGGTTTACATGTCCAAAAAGATTGCTTTCTGCATCGCGCTCGCCGGCGCGTTGCTCGCCGCTTGCGCCGGCCACGGAATCACGGGCGCCGGCAATACCGGCACGTTCGCGATGCCCGGCGAGCCCGACTTGCAGGTGACCTACATTCTGCCCAATCATAAGTCGGGAACCGTCAGCGAAGAGCTCCCGACCGAAGGTTTGGGAACGGTCAAAGATCCCCACTGGCAAGCGACGCTCGGTGGCTACACGCAGCAGCAATTCTCACAGGCGCTGGGTTTTCCGCCCGAGACGAAACTGATCATCAAGAACATCTCGACGTCGCACCCGCATACGCTCAACGTCGTCGGAAAGATCGCCGGACCGCCCGCAGTCTTCCCAAAGAATCCAAAACTTTCGACCACCCCCTCGGGAGGACCACTGAAAAACGGTTACGCGAGCGGCATCATCAGTCCGGGTAAGTCGGTCACGGTAAACCTCGAGAAGCCCGGCAACTATCTCATCGGCTGCGCGTTCCACTACACATTCGGGATGCAGGACGTGTTCGTTGTCGCGGTCGGCGCGACTCCGGGCCCGCAGGCGACGCACCCGGCGCGATGACACCCAAGCGCGTTGCGGCGGCTTTTGCCGCGGCCGTTGCCGCCGCAGTCTCCGCCTGCACGAACGGCGGCGGTCTAGGAACGATCGGTGGTGGGGGCGGCTCGCCGTCACCACCTCCGGCAACGGGGATCGGCGTCGGCATTCCGACCGCGAGGATGGGCGTCGAGAACGATCCGGTATGGGGAACGGTGGGCGGCTACACGCAGAACAAGACGTCGCAAGTGCTGGCGTTTGCCCCCGGCGTAACGATTACGATCACGAATTTTTCGAAGACGACGCCGCACACGCTCAACGTCATCTCGCAGACGAAAGGGCCGCCGGCGCACTTTCCCAGCAGTGGCAGCGTCAGTCTCCCATTTAGTCCTCGCGGCAACGGCGTACTCGGTATAGGCTTTGCGAGCGGCGCGCTCAACGCGGGAGCGTCCGTCAAAGTAAAACTATCCAAGCCGGGAATTTATTTGATCGGGTGCGCGTTCCACTACGGCCTCGGCATGCGCGACGTAATTCAGGTCGTCGCCGGAGCGACGCCCGGGCCAACGGCCTCTCCCGGACCCGGAGGATATTCGCAGCGGAGGCCCGATCCGATCGGTCAGGCGCATCTGATCGATCAGCAGGGGCGCGCTTTCACGATGCAAGCGCTGCACGGCAAACCTGTCGTCGTTACCTTCATCTCCGCTCACTGCACTGACGCGTGTCCGCTGATCAACGCTCAGTTCTCGGATGCGGCGCAACGCCTGAGACATGACGGCGTCGCCGCGCAGTTATTGACGGTGACGCTCGATCCGCGACGCGATACGCCGCGCGTGATGCGCGCGCTGGCGCAACGCTTCTCGGCCGATCCCCACTACTGGCTGCTGGCCAGCGGCACGCCCGAGAACGTTGCAGCCGTCATGCGCCGCTTCGGCGTGATCTCGGTCGAGGGACGTCCGGGAGAGAGCGAGCGCCACACGACGTTCGTCTATCTGCTCGACGCGCAGGGCCGCCTCGCGCAGACGATGCTCGCCTCGACCGCGCTGAGCGATGCAATTGTCGATGCATTGCGCGGACACAAGGAGGTAGCGCAACGATGAGCTCCCGTTACGGCATAGCCCTCACCGCCGCAGTATTGACGGCGTGCACCGCGGGCGGCGTTCCGACGTCATCGGGCGGAGGCGGCGGCACAACGATTCAAGTGAATCTGACCCTGAGTCAGCCCTCGAAGACACCGTACGGGGAGAGCGGCGGTTTTATGCCGGCGATCACGACGGTCGCGGTCGGAACTCAGATCCGCTTCATGAACACCGACAGCTTTCCGCACACGGCGACCGAGATTCCCAACGCGACGCAGTTTCCCAGCGGTTCGCCGTTCGGCGTCTCGGCCTTGATGCAACACGGAACGACGCTCTCCGGCGGATTCAGCAGCGGCGCCATGCAGGGCGGAGCCTCATCGCAGACGATCACTGCCGACCGTCCGGGCACGTATCTCTTCGGCTGCTTCTTCCACTACGGTGCTCCGATGCGGGCGGCGATCATTGCGCAGTAGCGTCGTAGGCGCCGCGCTCGCGGCACTCTTTGTGGCGGCGTCGGCGCCGGCGTACGCGATTCCGATATTCGCGCAGCGTTATCACTTACGCTGCGGCCAGTGCCATAGCGTCCTTCCGGAGCTCAACGCGTTCGGCAACTACTTTCGCTCGCACGGCTACCGGCTACCGTTGCCCGAGCACGGCACGACGATCTTCGCGATGCGCTATCAAGTTGAGTACGACGAGCACCCAGCGGCCGGCGCGCGTCAGTGGCAACCCGGCGGCATCGTCCTCGGCAGCGGAAACATCGGACCGATCACCGCGTTCGTTCACTACAGTTTGGGCGCAGCCGGCGGCCCCGGTGGAACCTTCTTGGCCTTCGCCGCCGGGTACAATGCGCGTACCCAAACGCTCTACCGCGGCGGTCTTTTCGAGTTGCCGCTCGCGCAATCGCCCGGACAGCGCCTCGACGACCTGCAACAGTACGGCTATTACGGCGCGCACGTCGGCTTGAACAATCTCCCGCTGTCGTCGCCGCGCTGGGGCTTGATGGCGGAGCGAACCTTCGGCAACCTCACCGCCGACGTCACGATGGCCTTCGGCTCGTACCAGGGCGCGGCGTACGGCGGCAAACCCGTTCCGACCGGCGAGTTTACCTGGAACAAACAGCCGGAAGTCGGCGTTTGGCTGCGGCAAAAGTTGGTGGAGTCCAGAACCAGCGAGTTGGACGTCGGCGGAACGGCCCTCGGCGGAACGCTCGGCGTGTTGCCGACGGGGCGTCTTCCATTCGCCGATCTGTACACGCGCTACGGCTTGCTCGCGCACGTCCGGTACGGCGATCTCGATTTACAGGCCGAGCAGTGGTATGGTGACGATCATGACGCCGACGGATTCTTGACGAATCAACACTCGTCGGGCGGATACGTGCGCCTGAAGTATTATCCGATTCCACACGCCTACCTCGGCATACGGTACGACGCCTACGCGAATCCGTTCATCACTCGCGACGTCGTCTACTATGGAGCGGTCCAGATCGCGCCGTGTCGCGTGCTCCTGCAAGAGGTGCAGCCGCCCGGTCAGCATCCATTCCTCAGCGGCGCCTTTACCATCGCATTTCCGGGCCCGCTGAAATACTAGGGAGGCAAACGCAATGCGAGTGCTCGTCGTTGAAGATCACGCTCCGGTGGCGGAAGCCATCCGGCAGATGCTCGAAACGCGGAGGTACGCGGCCAACGTCGTGGGCGACGGTGAAGCGGGGCTCGATCACCTGCTGCGCCGTTGCTACGACGCGGCGGTCGTCGACGTGGGCCTGCCCGGCATGGATGGATTCGCCTTGGCGCGTGCCGCGCGCGCCGAAGGCGTGCAGACGCCGATCCTGATGCTGACGGCGCGCGATGCCGTCGAGGATCGCGTCGCCGGCCTGAACTGCGGGGCCGACGACTACCTTGCAAAGCCGTTCGCCGAGGAAGAGCTGATCGCGCGCATCTCGGCGATTCTCCGGCGCGGCGAACGCCCCGTCGTGGGCGTCGTCGAAGCCGGCGCCTTGCGCATCGATCTCGCGGCGCGCTCCGTGCACTACAACGGCAAGCCGGTCACGCTGGGGGCCACCGAGTTCCGGGTGCTCGAATATCTGGCGCGCAACGTCGGCCTGGCGCTCTCCCGCGAGCAGATCGTCGAGCGAGTCTGGGACTATGATTTCGACGGCTCGAACAACATCGTGGACGTCTACGTCAGCCAGCTGCGGCGCAAATTGAAGGTGCTCGGGGCGGCCAACGTGATTGAAACCGTGTGGGGTATCGGATACCGCTTGCATCCCTAACGCTGCGTGCGGCGGCGCTCTATCTCGGGATCTTCGCGTGTGTTCTCGCCGCGCTGAGCGCCGGAGCGTACGTTTTCATGCGGCAGGAGTATTCCTCGATACTCGCTCCCGTATTGGGCACGCCGGAAGGGCGCATCGGGCTTGCATCAACGATGCGCAGCGTGCTCGTTACCATACTGGCGATCGATGCACCGCTGATCGCACTAGTGGCTGTCGCATCATACCTCTTGGCCCGCGCCACGATCGCGCCGCTTGAAGCCGCGCGCGAGCGCGAGCGCCTTTTTGCGGCCGACGCCGCTCACGAACTGCGCTCGCCGCTGACCGCAATCTCGGCGATCGCGCAGGCGGCCCGCAGCGGCGCATCGCCGGAGAGTGCGCGCGCCTTTGAGGCGATCATTCGCAGCGCGTTCCACGCGTCGGACGTTGTCGGCGATCTCCTCACCCTAGCGCGCGATCCGGCGCGAGGCGTGCTCCAATGCGAACCGGTCGACCTCGCCGCCATCGTTGCGGCCGCCGTTGCCGACATCGAGCCGATTGCCGGAGCGCGCGACATCCGGATTGAGAGCGCCGCGCAGAGCGCGGTCGTGGATGGCGACGCGCGGCGCTTGCGCGAGCTGGCGCGCAACCTGCTCGACAACGCCGTGCGCCACGCGCGCGAACGAGTAACGATCGCGTCGCAATGCAATGATGCGACCTGCGAGCTGATCGTAGAGGACGACGGCGACGGCATCGCGCCGGCGCAGCGCGAGCTCGTATTCGAGCGCTTTTATCGCCGCAACGACGACGCGTCCGGCACGGGCCTCGGTCTGGCGATCGTCCGCTGGATTGCCCGCGCGCACGAGGGCAGCATCAGCATCGAGGAGGCCCCCGGCGGCGGCGCTCGATTCGTCACCGCGATTCCCGCATACCACGCATAGTCACAGCATCTTCAGAGGTTTTGCGCGCGCGGGCGGATACGGCTCTGCCGCCGCGTAAGTGACGACGCCATGCCGTTCGATTCACTGGCTGCCTTCGTACGGGCGTTACGAAAGGCGGGCGAACTCCACGTGATCGGCGCGCCGGTCGACCGGCGGCTCGAGATCAGCGAGATCACCGAGCGCGTCGTGAAGGCCGGTGGCCCGGCGCTGCTCTTTACTAACGTGCGCGATTCGCAGTTCCCCGTTCTTACGAATCAGTTCGGATCGGAGCGGCGGATGGCGATGGCATTGGATGCAACGAATCTGCGCGAGGTCGAGGAGCGGGTTCGCCGCCTCATCGATATCTCGCCGCCCGGCGATTCGCTGCCCGAGAAGTTTTGGGGTGCGTTTCGCTTGACTCGTTTCGCGAGCGCCATACCGAAAACGTCGCGCGCCGGGACGGCGCACGACGTCGTGCTCGCGGAGCCCGATCTAAGCGTCCTTCCGGTTTTGACGACATGGCCGCTCGATGCCGGCCCTTTCATCACGCTGCCCATCGTCATCACGAAAGATCCCCGCAACGGACGGCTCAATGCGGGCGTCTACCGCATGCAGGTCTACGGCAAACGGGAAACGGCGATGCACTGGCAACGGCACAAGCACGGGCGCGCGCACGCCGACGAGTGGGGCGATCGCGTTCCGGTCGCCGTGGCGATTGGCGCTGATCCGGCGCTGACGTATGCCGCCACCGCGCCGTTGCCGCCATTGCTCGACGAGTTCTCGTTCGCCGGCCTCTTGCGCGGAAAGTCGGTCGAGCTGCTTCCCGCCAAGAGCGTGGATCTTCCGGTGCCGGCCGACGCCGAGTTCGTGCTGGAGGGGTACGTTGACAACGCAGACTTGCGTACGGAAGGACCCTTTGGGGACCACACCGGCGTCTATAGCCTGTCCGACCGGTATCCAACCTTTCACGTTACGTGCATGACGCACCGGCGCGACCCGATCTATCCGGCGACCGTTGTGGGCAAGCCGCCGATGGAAGACGCGTGGCTCGGGAAGGCTACGGAACGCATCTTTTTGCCGCTCTTGCAGGCGATGCTGCCCGAAGTAGTCGACCTGAATCTTCCCGTCGAAGGCGGCTTCCATAATCTCGCCCTCGTTTCGATTCGCAAGCGCTATCCCGGACACGCGAAGAAGGTCATGAACGCGCTGTGGGGCCTGGGGCACATGATGATGCTCACGCGGGTGCTGATCGTCGTGGACGCCGACGTCGACGTGCAAGCGCCCCGCGAGGTTGCATGGTTCGTCTTGAACAATTTGGCGCCGGAGCGTGACGTCGTCACCATGCCCGGCCCGGTTGACGATCTAGACCACGGCTCGTATAGCATCGCGTACGGTATGAAGATCGGCATTGACGCAACGCGCAAGGATGCATCCGAAGGATACGACCGGCAGTGGCCACCCGACATGCGGATGGACGAGGCGACGCGTGCATTGGTCACACAGCGTTGGGCAGCCTACGGTCTCGACCGACTCGTGCGTCACGTCGTCCCCGACGCTTGGTCGGGGCAGGGAATGGAGGCCTATCAGCGCCTGCTGCAAGAGCGGGGGACGCCGTGAATTCGGTGCGGATATTTTTGCGCGAGATCCGCGTCGAGCATACGCTCTTTGCGTTACCGTTTGCCTACGTCGGCGCAATCCTAGCGGCGCGCGGCATTCCGCCGCTGCCGACGCTGGGCTGGATTACGCTGGCAGTCCTCGGCGCGCGAACGGCGGCCATGGCGGCAAACCGTTTTCTCGACCGCGAGATCGATGCGCGTAATCCTCGCACGGCGCGGCGTGCCGTGGCGAGCGGGGCACTGGCGCCCTCCACAATGGTGTGGGCAACCGTCATTGGGCTTGCGCTGCTCGCGTGGGCGGCGTTGGAACTCAATCCGTTGTGCTTCGAGCTGTTGCCGATTGCCGTCGTCCTCTTGCTGGTCTATCCTCTCTGCAAACGCTTTACGTGGATGGGCCACTTCGTCTTGGGCGCCGTGGACGGACTCGCGCCGCTGGGGGCCTATGTCGCCGTTGCGGGCGCGATCACGCTACCCGCGCTCTTGCTCTTCATCGCGGTAACGCTCTGGGTTGCCGGCTTCGACATCATCTACGCGCTGATGGATCTGCGAGTGGACCGCGAGCAGGGCATCGCGTCGCTGCCCGTGCGCTTCGGCGAGCGCAGCGCCCGAACGTTGCCGTTCGCGCTGCATCTCGCGATGCTGCTGCTGCTGGCCGGCGCCGGGGTGCTCGATGCGGCGGGAAGCATGTACTATCTCGGCGTCGCAGCGGTGGGAGTTCTAATTCTATACGAACGCTATCTCTTCGGCACCGGAGCGAATCTCTTCGTCATCAACGAACGGGTCTTTGTCTCAAACATGATCTTTTCAATCTGCTTCTTACTGACGACCGTGGGCGGCTATCGGTGAGGCGGCGTCATTTTGTAGGATGCGCGGCGGCCGCCGTGCTGGCGGGCCGGGCGTTGCCGATCAAGGCACAAACGCTTCCGCCGCCGATCGGCGCGCCGCAGTTTTTGCCGCAGCTCACGATCGCCGTCAACGTCACGCTGTCGGGCGACCTGCAAAAATACGGCAACGAGATCGTCAAGGGCGTAACGGCGGCAGTGGACGAGACCAATCGGTTCAACGCGCCCGTCTCGCACGTGTGGGGCGTACGTCCGCTCGACGACCGCGACGATCCGGCGCTGGCTGCGGCGAACGCCAACGTGGCCGCGGGGGACTCCACTGTCGTCGCCATCGTCGGCAATCTTAGCGCCGCGATGACCCTCGCCGCGCTGCGACGCTACGCCAATACGGGTTTTGCGGTCGTCGTGCCGACGGTGACGGCCGACGCCGTGACGCAGCGCGGCTTTCATAACGTCTATCGCCTCCCGGCCAAGGACAGCACCGCCGGAAGGCTGTTCGCCGGCGCCGCGTTGGAGGGCAAGCGAGGCGTGCCCGCGATCGCCGTCGCGTTCGATGGCGATTATGGTTACGAGGTCGCGCAAGGCTTCGTGACGGAAGCGAAGCGCGACGGCCATCCGGCCGACGTCGTGCTCTTCCCGCTCAAGTCCACGACGCCGCCCGCGGCCGCGCGAACGGTGCTCGATCGTTCGCCGCAGTACGTCTTCCTGGCCGGCAAGACCGCGGAGCTCGGCCCGGTGGCCGAAGCGCTGCGCGCCGCGGGCTACCGAGGCGACTTCGGTGCGAGCGACGGCTTCTACAACACGCAGACTATTGAAACGTACGCCAGCGTCCTCGACGGCGCGTACGTTGCGTCGCCGCTTCCGCCGCTGACGCGCGTCCCGAGCGCGGTGCAGCTCGTCACGGACTTCGAGCGCGAAGTGAGCCAGGTTACTGCCTTCTCAGCCTACGCGTACGGCGCCGCGCAACTGCTGATCTCCGCCTCGCAGCGCGCCAACGCCACGACGCGCACGACGGTGCTGCGTTCGCTGCAAAGCGGCGGGGTATTCACCACGATCGTGGGGCAGTTCGGCTTCAACATCAGCGGCGACCCACTGATCCCCAACATTTACCTATACACGGTTCACAAAGACGGCTTCAAATACGATCGCCCTGCGATCCGCACCGGCTTCGTACTATGAACCCTCTCTGCGCCCCCGCTAACTAATACTGCCAAAGAATCAGCGGCTCGCCGACGTAATGCCGTGGAGGCTCGTGACGGCGAGCGGAGGCAAGGATGCCGAGAGCGAGCCGCACGGCAGCAGGAGCGGCGCATGGACGCGCCGCGACGAGCGTCTCCGAGGCATTATGTCGGCGAACCGCCTCAAAAATCAGCGGACGTATTCGTCTTCAGGGACGATGCGCACGCGGTGCGGGATCGGCTTTTTCTCCTTGGGCAGTTCGTCGGCGTCTTCGAGCGCGAGCACGAAGCGGAGGCGCCACGAGCCGAGCGAGAGCGTAAAATTCGTGCCGAGTAGTTCCATGATTACGCCTCCATGCGCTGCCATTTGACCATGGCGAGGCCACTATAGACGACAAACATCAGTAGCATGACCGCGAGTCGCGGCAAGAACGTCGGATCCGATGCGAAAAAGGCTGCGGAGGTGGGCTCGTTGGGAAACGTGACGTAGCTGATCGGATTGAAACGCGAGAGCACCCATGCAACGTCGTGGATGAAAAGGCCGACGACGTTGCGCGGGTGGATCGCCGCGAGGACGCCGACGAGAATCGCAACGGGCCACGCAAAGCCCAGCACCGCACCGAACGCGCGATGCATCCACGTAGTCGCGGCGCAGACCAGGGCGTACCACGCGAGCGGGCACGCGATGCCGATTGCGATCGCGCGGGCGTTGACGCCGCTGAAGTCGAGTCGCGGCGACTCGAAGAGCAGTTGGCAGATGTAGAGCGCGGCGATGGTCAGCAACGACGCTACGATGATGCCGGCCACGTCGGCCGCGATCGCTTCCATCGCGTATCGAGCGCGGGGTATCGGCTTCGTCAGCGCGACCTCGAGATGGCCGTCGGCCTCGCGGGCGAATGGGGCGGCCAGCATCGTCGCGACGATCAGCGCCACGAGATCCGCCAAGGCCATGTAGTAGATCATCGGCACGGCGCCGTTCGTATCGATCACCGTCGTCTTCACCGATCCATGCTTGGATTCGGATACGGAAACGCTTCCGACGCTGAAGTTGTCGTTCTCGTGATGCGACTTGGTCGGCTCCGTAACGACGATGTGGGTGCCCGCATACCCGCGGTCGTCCACGACCACGTGCGTGCCTTGGGCGGGATGATCCACTATTGTTCGCTTCGTGCCGTCGGGCAGCGTAACGTGCTGCACCTTCACGTCCGGTTGGCCCTCGATTTGGCTGATCCAGTGCGCGGGCGTCGTATAGCGCGCGACCGAGATCCGTAGGACGACCGCCAACACGAGTAAGACTCCAAGAATGATGGCGACGATCCGAAGCAAGTTGCGAACGCGCAGCCACTCAACGTAGTTCATAGAACCCTTTCCTCTGCAATAACATCGGTAGTGGCCGTTGCCGGCGACACCGCGTACAGGAAGATATCTTCGAGGTTGAGATCGAGCACGCGCACGGCCGTCGCGCCCGTCCCGGAGAGGCGCTGCGCTATTTCGTCGGCCCCGGCGGTAACCAAGAGCCGAACGATTCGCTCGGTTCGGTCGGTCCGCGCCACGCGTGCATCGTCGGCGATTCCATCTAGCCGGAAGCGCGTGTCGGGAAAGATGCCTTCCACGATCTTCCGGTCGGCCTTCAAATCGTCCACGAGGCCTTCCAAGACGAGGCGTCCGCGGTCGACGATGGCGATCCGTTCCGCTGCCCGTTCTACCTGGCCTATTTGATGCGAGGAAAAGATCACGGAGTTTCCCCTCGCCGCCTCGTTGATCATCAAACTCAAGACGTGTCGCTGATTGACGGGATCGAGACCACCGGTCGGCTCGTCCAAAATCAAGACTTCGGCGTTGCGCGCAAAGGCGAAGGCGACCATGGCAGCGGTGCGCATCCCTTTGGAGAGCGCGCGAGCCCGCTTGCGGCGATCGACGTTGAACTGCTCGAGCAGCTCGCCGGCTCGGCCGGAGTCGAAGGTTGCATACGCGCGCCGATTCATCTCGAGGTGCTCGGCGATGGTCATCCAGTCGTACAGCACGCTGCGCTCGGGCACGTACGCGATGCGCTCGAACAGGGGCGCGCTCAACGGGCGGCCCTCATAGCGAATTGCGCCGGCGTTCGGTTGAGCGAGGTTCAGCATGCATTTGAAGATCGTCGTCTTGCCGGCGCCATTGGGGCCGAGGATGCCGAAGACGCTGGACGTTGGAATCTCCAACGTCACACCGTCCACGGCCGCGACGCTGCCGTAACGCTTGTGCAAGTTTGAAATCGTAATCGTGCTCATGTGCTCTCCGTTGGAAACCAACGCTCTAAGACGGCCTCGAAGAGCGCGCGAGTCTCGTCGCGCCCCAGGCCGACCGCTTTCGCTTCTCGCAGGGCCGCCGTTAACGCGGCGCGGCCGATATCGGCGGCAACTCGCGGTGATTCGGCAACGCCGTCGGGCCGAACGAAGGAGCCGCGGCCGGGCGTCGTCTCGATGACCTGCTCGCGCTCCAGCTCCCGATATGCGCGTGCGACGGTGTTGGGGTTAACGGTCAGATCGATCGAGAGCTGCTTGACGGTCGGGAGCTGCTCGCCGGCCTGCAGAACTCCCAGCGCGACGGAACGCTTGACCTGTTCGATGATCTGGAGGTAGATCGGCACGCCGCTGCGTGGATCGACCGTGAGGACTGCCGGCATCTGCGGCTCCTAGAACTTCGGTCCCCAGCCCGGAAAGAGGCCGGCCGGGCGCCGATCAGGCAGCCGAACCGGGGTGCGAGTCTCGCGGCTGACTTCGCCTTCGAGGAAGAATAGGGTGTTAATCATTTATGTCGCTCCTTTTTCAGCCGTACTAGTCTGCTGTTTTACTAGTACACTAGTACAATAGCAGAATAGGGTGAAGCCGTCAAGGCAGCGGCGAAAAATTTTCTAGGCCGGTTTTTGAAGCCCAATCCCGGCCGCCCGCCGCAGTGAATGGAAGCGGGGGTCGTTCGCGATCTCGGTGGCTGCGAACGCGGTGTTGGAACGGCGTAGCCACGTCAACGCGGCCGCCGTCCGGCCCATCGAGGCGAAGGCAACCGCGACATCTTCGGGGGCGACCTCTTGCGGGTGTGCTATTGCGAGCGCGACTTCGGCGTGAGCCGCCGCGATGCGGTGGGCGCCCGCATTGAGCGGCGCCAAGAGCACGGCGGCCTGCGGGCGGCACTTCGGACAGGTCCGGCCCAGTTGTTCGAAGGCCTTCATCGCCGCTGACCGGTCGCCGAGGGCCTCGTACGACAGCCCGAGGATCTCATACGCGTCGGATCGCTGTGGCGACAGATCCAATGTTTCGCGCGCATAAGCAAGCGCATCGGTATAGCGTCCGGCGAGATATGCGGCGGATCCAAGCCAGGCCGTCGTTGCTACGGACAGCGGATCGAGTTGCGCGGCAGTGCTGAGCTCGCGATACGCCGCCGGCACGTTTCCCGTATTGAGGAGGGCAACGCCGTACCACTCGTGCGCCGGGCCGCTCGTCGGATCGAGCGCGACCGCGCGCCGTAAATCCCGCAATGCGGGATCCAGCTGATTGGGGGCGCCCATCTTTTTCTGTTCCTTCAATACTCCCAGCACGGCGTACGCCTCGCCGCAGTTCGGATCGAGCGTCAGCGCTTTGTGCGCGTAGGCTCGCGCACGATCGCCATAGACTCGTGGAGATGCGATGCCGTAGCCGTAATCGGCCATCATCGCGTTCGCGGAGGCGAGTGCCGCATATCCGCGCGCGTCGCGCGGGTCCGCATCGATGACGCGCGCAAAGTATTGCATGCTCTTCCCGATGCCGTCGCGCGTTCGCAGGTTCCAATAGTAACGCCCGATCTCGTAGAGCCGCGTTCCCTCGGCGGAACGAGTGGCGCGCGCGGAGACGCCGTGGGAGAGCGCGATCGTCAGGCTGAGCGCTCCGATGAGGGCCAGCGCAACGGACGCAGCCATCGCGGACCAGCGATAGACCATGGGTGCGGGCGCGGGCCGCCTCGCCGTCGCGGGCCGCAGCGGGGCCGCCTCGCTGCGGGCCACGGGAGCGATAAAGCGGTAACCGCGGCGGGGAATCGTCTCAATCGCCTCGGCGTCCCAACGAGCGCGTAGCGTCTTGCGCAGAACGTAGACGTTCTGTGCGAGATTCGCTTCGTCGACATATCCTTCTGGCCAAATACGCTCGAGCAACGCGCGCTTGGCAAAAACCTCGCCCGGGCGCTCAACGAGCGCCAGCAGCGTTTCAACGACCTTTGGCCCCAGCGCGATCGGCACGCCCCGATCGAGCAAGAGCAACCGGTCGGCGTCGAGCTGGAAGGGACCGAAAAGATAAAAGCTCATGACTTTGCTCCTATCGAGGGCGTGCGAGAGTGCGTCCCGCTCTCTTTAGTGTATATACGCCGGGCCGAGCGGAATGTTTGCGTCTAAGGACCCGGTGCGAGCACTTGCAACGCCTGGGGCAAAATCTGAAAGCAAGCCGGCGTCGTTCCAGCCGGTTCGCCGTCGGCCGTGATGCGATGAGGGCGCGCGGTCGCGACCTGGAAGCGGGTGGAGCGGTATGCGCGCAGTCCTTCCGCCTCAAACCGTTGCTTTCTCAGGATGGCGTGCGCGACGACAGCCGCGCCCCGCAGGCCGCTCGGCTCTACGGCGTAGAGATCGAGCCAACCGTCGTCGATCGCCGCGTCGCCGACGGTGATGAAACGCCCGAAATGGTTGCTATTCGCAACGGTCAGTTGAACGGTCCTCAGGAGGATGCGAGCGGAATCGTAGTTCACCTCAACGCGAAAAGGACGCAGGTACCGCAGCGCCGCCGCGCCGCTCAGCGCGACTGCGAGCCAGCCGAAGCGCTGTTTTCCCGCGCTGCTCTGCAACCGCGTGAGACGGCTGGAGAGACCGATGCTCGCCTCGGTCACGTAATAGACGCCGTTGACTTCCGCAACGTCGATCCGGCGCCGGTGCGCGCGGGCGATCACCTCGCAGGCCGCCTCGAGCTCGAGGGGGATGCGCAGCGTGCGGGCCAAGTCGTTGAACGTACCTAGCGGCACGAGGCCCATCGGCACGCCGCGCCGGAGCGCCAGCGGTATCGCACGCGCGAACGTGCCGTCGCCACCTGCCACCACGATTGCGTCGACCGCCTCGGTGACGGCGTCGCGTACCAACGTAATGCCACGCCGTTCCAAAGCCTCCGCGACGAGGGGACCGTGCCGGCGGCCGAGCCGCGAATTGGAATTGACGATGAGCGATGTCCGCATGGACCTTGCCTCAGCCTCGCACGAATAGCCGGATACACACGATCGCCAGCCAGAGCGCGATAGCGGCGAGAACGACGATTCCTACGATCATCGCGACGTTTCCGAAAAGAATTCCGGCCTGCGTCATCGGATCGACGTAACCAACTGCCTTTTCCGACTCGCCGAGATTGAATGACACCGAGCGATAGATCAGCCAGAGAATGACGGCGCCGATCGCGCTCGCGAGCGCGGCCACCAGGCGCCACAGGATCTCGTTCGTGCGTTGCACGCCGGGTGAGTTCGCCGTATTGCCGCGAAGAAACCCTGCCATGGTGCAACGCACTCACCGGCCGCGCCCGCATAATCCGATGCCGGAATCGCCCTATGAAGTGCTCGCCCTCTTCACGGCCGCGATGGTCGGCTCGTCGTTATGGCTCGTCTCCACCGGATGCATGCTGCCGTTCTTCATCGCCGGACTCCACATCGGCCAAAGCGAGGCCGGCTTGATCCTTTCGATTCAACTGATCGGCTCGGTCGCGATGACGTCGGTCGCGGGCATGTTGACGGATAGGTTCGGCGACCGCAGGATCGTCCTGTGGAGCGGCCTCGTAATGGGCGCCGCTTTGCTTATCGCGGCGGTCGCACAGAACTACGCGTGGCTCTTAGGCTGGCTCTTGATCTACGGAATCGGCTACGCCGCCGTGACGCCCGCCGGAAGTCACGCCATCATCTATTTCTTCCGCAAGGCCGACCGCGGCTTCGCGATGGGAATTCGGCAGTGTGGCGTGCCGATCGCAGGCGCGCTCGGCTCGTTGCTGCTGCCCCTCACCGCAACACGCTTTGAGTACCGCGGGGCTCTCGCACTCGCCGGGCTGCTGACGCTGATTGCCTGTGCCGGCGCATCCGCATTCTATCGAGAACCCGAAGAACTGCGCGGCCGGCGCGCCTCCATACTCGCGCTGATCTCCGAGATGATCGGGTTCTCGCGCGAAGCGCGCCTCATTTTATTGAGTTTGACGTCGGTGGTTTTGAGTTTCGGGCAGTTCGCGTTTCTGGCGTTCTTCACGCTCACGCTCGTGCATCGCTTGGGTTACTCGGTCGGCGTCGCGGTCGGATTGTTTACCGTCGCGCAGCTTGCGGCCGCCGCCGGGCGCCTGAGTTGGGGCTGGATGAGCGACCGTTGGTTTGGGGGGAGCCGCGCGCTTCCGCTCGCGCTGAACTGCCTGTTGGTGGCAGTCGCGGGCTTTGTTTTTGCGGCGTTGAACTTCGGCACACCGGTATGGGCGGCGACGCTCGTGGCGTTGGCCTTTGGATTTACTGCCGAAGGCTGGTTCGGCCTGAGCATCATCGGCTTCGCGGAGATCGGCGGCGAGGAGCATTCGGGCAGCGCGCTTGGTGTGGGATTGACGTGGACGCTCGCCGCCGGTTTCATCACTCCGGCTCTGTTCGGCGCGATCATTCAGACGGTCGGCTATGCGACGGCGTGGCGTTATTACGGCATCTTCGAGGCAGTCGGCGTGATCCCGGCATTGTTAGCGAGTCGCGCGATCGCCCGAGCGGCGCCGGAGCGATCCGCGAGCTAATCGTCGTCGGGAGAGCCCGCCGGCGATGCGTCGCGCAGGAAATCGTGCGCCTGCAGCGGCGCCGCAATCGTCTCGAACACGGTCGGCGGCTGCGTGAAGTTGAAACAGTCCGAGAGATCGTCCGCTCGGGCATCCGTCGTATGGAGCGATTCTAAACCAAACGTGACCTCGATGAAGTGCAAGATGCTGCCGAACTCGTGCCGGCGATGCGAGACATAGTGCCGCTTTGCATAGGGGGAGATCACGATCAGTGGAACGCGAAACCCCAGCTCGTACGAGTTGTACTGCGGTGGCGCGACGTGGTCGTACCAGCCGCCCCAGTCGTCCCACGTCACAAAAATCGCCGTGTCTTTCCAATAGGCACTCCGTCCGACGGCATTGACGACCGAGGCGACCCAGGACGGGCCGGAGCCGTTGGTGATTCCCGCATGATCGGAGGCCAAGAACGTCGGCGTCACCCAAACAACGTCGGCCAGCCGGCCGTGCTTGATATCGGTGAGCACGGTGCTCGGCGGGGTGACGACGTGCTTCGAGAAATGGGGACTGTTGCGAAGGTGCAGGATCGCGTCGGGCCCGTTCCAGAGTCCGGCGCCGGTGCGCGCTTGATAGTAGCGCCACGTTCGAGACTTGGCGGCGAGCAGATCCATGAGCGTTAACCGCTCGAAACACGGATAGACGGCCTGACGTTCGTTCCCGAACGGATCGATCAGCGAAACGAACGATCCCGCGGGCGAGTCACAGCCGCCGGTGAAGCCGCCCTGGCGCGTGTATGGATTGCCCGACGCGAGGAACGGAGATCCGTTCTTGATCGCCGAGGTGCCGCTGATGATGTACTGGTGCGCGGGGAAACTCGGCCCTTCGTTCGTTTGAAAGAAGCGGTCGGCGAACGTGTAGTGCTCGGCCATCGCAAAGTACGGTTTGATCTCCTGGTGCGGCACGTAGCCGTACGCGCGTATGGCGGCCGGCGGACAGTGCTTGAGCGGGACGCACCGCGAGGGCACCAAATCGAAGCCGTTCATCTGACCGTTGGCCCGCTCAATGGTGAATGCGCTGTGCGCGTGGCTAATGTCGTAGTTGGAGGCCAGCGGTACCGCGCGCAACTTAACCGTTTGGCCGCGCGAGTTTTTTCCGCTGCTTACCGTATCGGCGCCCGGGAAGCCGTTGAAGAGATTGTCGACACTGCGATTTTCCTGAAAGATGATGACGACGTGCCGTATCTTCGAGGATGGGCCGGCCGCGGCGCCATCGGATACGTGCGCCAGAAACGGGCCCGCCGGCGCGCCGCCGTTACCTGCGCACGCGCCGCCGCCAATGAGCCACGCGGCCGCGCATCCACGAACAAACTGCCGCATCATGGCGCGATCGCGAAGATAGTGCCGGCTTTGGAGCGACCACCCAACACTGTCGTTCCAAAGAAGGCGCCGTCGCTCGCGACGAGCCCCGTCCAGGGGTTCGCCCCATCGAGGTTTCCGCCAAAGCGATAGAGGATGCGCTCCTTCCCCAACGTGCCGACCGCGTAGATCGTTCCGCATCCCACGACGCCGCCGCCGACGCACGGTCGCGTAGAGTTTCCACCGTATGCGGTCGTTCCATAGAGCAGCCCCTTATCGACAATCAGCGTACCGTAGGGAACCGCTCCGTCGGGAGCGCCCCGAAAATTGTAGAGCACGTGCTCGCGGCCGGAAGGATCAATCCTATAAACCGTACCCGAATAGTTGGACGCTCCTCCGAAACCGGTCGTGCCGTAGAGGTAGCCGCCCAGCTGCGTAATGCCGCCGAACGGGACCGCTCCGTCGGGATAGCCCTTGAATGCGTAAATTACGCGCTCGCCGCCCTTGCCGGTGAACGCATACACGGTTCCGTTATTGGCAACTCCGCCGAAGTTCGTGGTGCCGTAGAGCACCTTACCGCTCAGTACGAGGCTTCCGGACGGCAACGCTCCGTCGGATTTGCCTTTGAAGCGATACAGCACGCGCTCTTTCCCCGAAGTGGTGACACTAAAGATCGTTCCGCAGCCGACGCTGTTCTCGACGCTGCACTTCACGTCGCCTCCGGCGCTGGTCGTGCCGATCAGCGCCGACTTCGAGGCGACCATTCCGAGAAGGACCGGCGCCGCGCCGTCCGCGCCACCCTTGAACGCGTAGATCACGCGTTCCGTGCCGCCGGGCGTTATCGCAAAGACCGTCCCGTTACCGAACACTCCGCCGTACTCGGTCGTTCCATAGAAGGCATTGCCGACGAGTACGAGCGTGCCCTGCGGTTGCGCGCCGTCGATTCCGCCGCGAAAGCTCCACAGGATTCGAACCTTACCGGAGCGATAACGCGCGAAGACCGTTCCGAAATTGTGCTTGCCGCCCATCAGCGTGGTCCCGTAGAGTGCCTTTCCCGCGACGGTCAATCCCGTTGGCTGCGAACCCGACGGCGAACCGGCAAACGCGTAGAGCTTCGCGTAACCCTTGAGAGCGCTCGCTACGTCCGCTGCCGGCACGCCGGCGGGCACCGCTGACGAGCCGGCGCTCGGCGAACACGCAGCAAGACAACACGCCGCCGTAACGAACAGCGCGGCGCGACGATCGCGCACAAAGCGATGAATCTTCAAAAGCACTACCACGGCGCGGCAGAGTATAGTGCGGCAGAAAGCGCTTTCCCTACAAAGGTGACGAGCGCTCGAACTGCCCAGAAAGGGACTCGAACCCCACCGTGTTGCTATTCCCCACCGCTATCGCGGCGGGGGCCCCGAATGTTTGAGTACCGCTTCGCACCGCGTGCTCCGCTGCGGTGGCAACACCGTAGCGTTACCTGCCCAGAAAGGGACTCGAACCCCCATGGTGTTGCCATTCCCCACCGCTATCGCGGCGGGGGCCCCGAATGTTTGAGTACCGCTTCGCACTGCGTGCTCCGCTGTGGTGGCAACACCGTAGCGTTACCTGCCCAGAAAGGGACTCGAACCCCCACGGTGTTGCCACCACTGGTACCTGAAACCAGCGCGTCTACCAATTCCGCCATCTGGGCAGGAAGCCGGAACGCTTCGGGACTCCGTGCACCGGCCCTGTCACGAAACTTCGCCGCGAGGCCGCGGTTTGGGATGAGCATGGCCCTCACGTTGCAACCGCTCGCGCAGCGACGCGCGATGGATCCCTATTCGCAAGCGGTGACGACGGCGGCGGAACGCGTTAGCCCCTCCGTCGTCAGCATAGAAGCACGCACCGGAGGGCGCGCCGGCAGCGGCAGCGGCTTTGTCTTCACGCCGGACGGTTTCGTGCTGACGAACAGCCACGTCGTTGCGGAATCGCGTAACGTCAGCGTCGCGTTGTTGGACGGACGAGAGTTATCGGCGAGCGTTGTTGGGGACGACCCCCACTCGGATCTGGCCGTCCTGCGCGTCAGCGCGCCGGGCCTCATCGCCGCCTCGCTCGGCGACTCGGCGTCGTTACAACCGGGCGAGCTCGTCGTCGCGGTCGGCAATCCCTTTGGTCTCGCGTACACCGTGACTGCCGGTGTGGTTAGCGCGCTCGGACGCTCCCTGCGCTCGCAATCCGGGCGTCTGATGGACAACATCATCCAAACCGACGCTGCACTGAATCCCGGCAACTCCGGAGGACCGCTCGTGGACGCGGGCGGCGACGTCGTCGGGGTCAATACGGCGATCCTTCCCGGTCAGGGTCTGTGCTTCGCGATCGCGATCAACACGGCCAAGCGCATTGCCGGATTACTCATTCGATACGGCAAGGTGCGCCGCGGATATCTTGGCATCGCCGGACAGGACATCGTGCTGCCCAAGCCAGCGGTGCGTCGCCTTGGATTGGACGATCCGCGCGCCATCATGACGATCTCCGTCGAGTCGGGAAGCCCCGCCGATACCGCGCGCCTGCGCGAGGGCGACGTCCTGATTGCATTTGAAAACGAACGCCTCTACAACGTGGACACGCTGCACCGCATCTTGACCAGCATCGATCTGCGCCGTTCCTACAAGATCGACGCCGTGCGCAAGTCGGAGCGCATATCGACGCTCGTGTTGCCGATCGAAGCGACCCGGTAGGAGCCGCTCAGAGAAGCCCGCAATGGTGACGAGACCATGATCCGCAAGCTTTTGCCGATCTTAGGCGTGACGTTCATCGACATCGTCGGATTCAGCATGCTGATCCCGATGCTGCCGTACTTCGTCACGCATTTCGGCGCGTCGGCGGTCGTCGTCGGCGGATTGATGGCGACGTTCTCGTTCTGCCAGTTGCTCTCGGCCCCGCTCTGGGGCAACGTTTCGGACAGAATCGGCCGCAAGACCGTGTTGATCGTCAGCCAAATCGGCGCGACGATCGGCTGGGCGATGATGGGCCTGGCCTCACCGATCGCCGCGGGCTTGGCCGTGGCGCCGATCGCGGTGGTTTTTGCGGCGCGAATCCTGGAGGGCATTTCGGGCGGAAACATCAGCATCACGCAGGCGTACGTCGCCGACCTCGTCGCGCCGGGCGAGCGCGCACGAGCGTTCGGCCTGATCAGCGCGATGTTCGCCGCAGGGATGGTCTTCGGGCCCTTCGGCGGCGGGATACTGTACGCGCGATTCGGCTTCGCCACGCCGTTCTTGGTGGCGGCGGCCTTGCAGCTCGTCACCTTGGTGCTCACCATCGTGATGTTGCCCGAGTCGCGGTCGCGCGCGCGAGACGAAGAGCGCGTGGGGCTCAGCGCGCTGCTGGTCAGCTTCGAGAAGCCGGAGCTGGCGCGGCTCTTGTTCCAGAAGCTTGCCATTGCGCTCGCACTCTACGGCTGGTTTGCGGTCTTCGCGCTCTTCCTGGCGCGCCAGCTCGGTTTCTCGCTCACGCAGACCGACTATCTCTTTTCGGTCTTTGCAATCTTCAACGTCTTCATGAACGTGGTGGTCGTCGGACGCGTGTCGGCGCGACTCGGCGATCGAATGATGTCGAATGTCGGTCTCGCCTCGCTGGTCGTTGGATTCGCGATCGTTCCCATAGTCCACGGCCTGGGGCTGCTGAGCGCGACGATGATTCTCTTCTCCTTCGGAATGGCGTTGACGAACACCGGAATCACCGCGTTGATCAGCAACGCCGCATCCGACCGCGAGCAAGGGACGGTGCTGGGCACGAGCTCGTCGCTCGATTCGCTCTCCGGCGTTATCGCGCCGCCGGTGTCCACCGGTCTGCTCGGCGCATTTGGGTCGACCTTTGCAGGAATCGAGTCGTTTACGCTCGCCGCCATCGCGCTTGCGATGGGATTGCGAAACGCACGCGGAGAGCGGCTCGCTTCGCGCTGCGACGACGCGACGCTCAAGCTTACCTGCGAAGCGGAAGCGGCCAAGATCGTCCAAGGCTAG
>JAFAXS010000088.1 GCA_019240755.1 Vulcanimicrobiota bacterium | reverse complement strand
ATGAGCGCCGACGGGATCAGCGCGCTCGAGCGCGGCATTAACACGGCGCCGCAACGCGAAACCCTGGCGTTGCTCGTCGGAGCCTTGCAACTCGACCCACAGCAGCGAGCGGCAATAGAGACCGCCGCGCAACGCCCGTCACGTCCGCGCCGGTCAAGACGGTCCGGCGCGAGCAAGCACAACTTGTTGCGACTCGTGGCGCCTCTCGTCGGAAGAGAGCGGGATCTTGCTGACATCAGCGCGCTGATTCCCGATTCGCGCGTGCTGACGCTCACCGGCGCGGGCGGCGTCGGTAAGACGCGACTCGCCATACAACTCGGCTATCAAACGCTTGACGAATATGAGGACGGGGTGTGCTTTGTCGACCTCTCTACGGTGCGTGACACTGCCGGCGTGACGCCTGGAATAGCGAACGCACTTGGTGTTCGCGAGCGCGCAGATCAGCCTCTTATCGACGCCATCCTCACAGCGCTTGCACGCAAGAAACTCTTGCTGATACTCGATAACTGCGAGCACGTTGTTAGCGCCGCCGCGGAAGCCGTCGCTGCCATCGCTGCAGACTGCGTGGACGTGCGGATCCTCGCGACGAGCCGCCAGCCCCTGGGAATTTCTGGCGAACGAACGTACCGGCTTGCGTCGCTCTCCCTGGAGGCATCAGTTGTGCTCTTTTCAGAGAATGCAAAACGCGCGGACGCGTCGTTTTCACTCAATGGCGATCGCGGGGTCGTCGAGCGCATCTGCCGCCGCCTCGACGGGATCCCTTTGGCAATTGAGCTTGCGGCCGCACGCGTACAGTTGCTGAGCCTTCCACAAATCGAGGAGCTATTGTCCGAGCGCTTCGCGGTACTCACCGGCGGCCGCCTCGCGCGCCATCAAACGATGCGCGCGCTCGTCGATTGGAGCTACGACCTGCTCGCCCCGGAGGAGCGCAAGCTTTTTGCTCGGCTAGCGATTTTTCCGGCCCAGTTCTCTTTCGAAGCAGCGGTGGCGATCTGCGGAGGCGACGGCATCGCATCTTCGCGAGTGCTCGATATTCTTGGATCGCTCGTCGATAAGTCGCTGTTGACGAGCGAGCGCCACGGAAAGACGCGTCGGTTTCGCTTGCTCGAAACGATGCGGGCGTATGGAATCGAGAAACTCGGCGACGACATCAGCGTACTTAACCGGCGGCACGCTGAGTATTATTTCAAGCTCGTGCAATCGGTGGACGAAGGCGCGCCCAATTGGACTGACCTGCTCGAAACGGATTACGATAACTTACGCCGCGCCTTGGATTGGGCGATCGACGAGCAGGGCGACGTCGCCCTCGGCGTTCGGCTGTTGTCGGCGATGCACGAGTTCCTCCTATCCGGCGGCATGAGCGCCGACTCGGCGAGACGGGCCGAACGTGCGCTCGACGGTTCTACGCCGCTGACGAAGCCGCTGCAGGCAATGGCATGGGAGACCATCGCCGCGATGCGCGGCGATCTATTGCTCGCCGCGAAGGCGCACGAAGCTTCGTCGCGTTTGCTCGACCTTTATGAAGAGCTCGGCAATCATGCAGGGATCGGCCGCGCCCTGCGGGGGCGAGGCGTCGCCAACCTTCGCCTGGGCGACTTCGCGCAAGCCGAACGCGACCTGCAACGCTCGCTCGAGCTGAGCAGAGAGCACAACGACCGCCGCGGGGTGATGCGAACGCTCGGATCGATCGCCGTTGCCTATGAAATGACCGGGCGCCTCGAAGATGGCCGAACGGCTTCGCTCGAGGTGTTGGCGATGGCGCGCCGAGAGGGCGACGAGCGAATCGCCGGCATCACTTTGATGAACCTGGCCGAGACCGAGTTCGCGCTCGGCGAAATCGAAAGCGCGACCTTGCGCCTCGAAGAACTCCTGGCAAGTAAAACGACGCAGAAGAACATACGCCTGCGGGCTAATACGAAGGCAAATTTGGCAGCTTACCTTGTAGGCGCGCGTCGCGACAGCGAAGCCCTGGCGATGGCGCGGGCCGCAATCGTCGATGCGCGCGAGGCGGGCGATGCAGGCATCGTAGCCTGTGCGCTCCAGCACCTGGCGGAGCTTTTGTCACGCAGCGACCCGAAAACTGCGGCAAAGCTGCTGGGATACGTCGACGGCGTTTTCGCGCAGGGGTACCGGCGCGAGCATACCGAGCGCTATACCTACGACTTGCTGATGGCCGCGCTGCGAGATGAGCTTAGCGAGGGTGAGATCGCCGCGCTGGCACGTGATGGTGGGGCAATGAGTGAGTTACAGGCCGTGCACATCGCAACACGCGCCGGCTCCCTGCCATTCATACGGCAACCTCAACGCCGAGCGCGATGCGCCGGTTCGCCTTGATTTGGAGATCCGTTGCCAGCGAACGCGAGAGGCGCTGCATGATTTCGAACAGACGGCGCTGCCCGGAGAGCATGCCCCCGCGCGGCTTTCGCACGATCACAGGGTTGGCATAGACGAACGCGGTCGTATCGTCGTCGATCGAGAGGTTCGCCGTTTCGCACGCCCGCAGGATCGAGCCGATTCGCGGCGACTCCATGTAGCCGAACGCGGCGCGGACGCGCACGACGCCGTGTGGAGTGCGATCGACCGCGACCCGTTGTTCCTCCCGCACGTATGGGCGCGGCAGAAACGTAATCGTTAGCAGCACCACGAGTTTTTCTTCGACCAATGACAGCAGCCATCGATGGCTGTTCAGGAACGGAACCCCGGTAGGATCGCCGCTCAGAAGAACGACGGCGCCTCGTAGCTCGCGGTTGACCTTGCCGCGCTCGGCCTCGAATTGCTCGAGCGGTTCGATTTGCGCGCGCATCTCACGCGCGACCGCACGCCGGCCGGTAAGCCAAGTAACGGCAATAAGCGAGATCGCGGCCGCGACGAGGAGCGGCACCCAGGCGCCGTCGATGAACTTCGGCAAGCCGGCTGCGACAAAGGTTGCGTCGACCAGCGCGAAGGCCAGTGCCAGCGCCGTGACGAGAACACGGTTCCAGTGCAACACCCGCGTCGCGACCACGTAAAAGACGACGTCGGTCGACAGCATCGTGGCGGCGACGGCGAGCCCATACATCGCTGCAAGACGATCGCTGCTGCGAAACGTAATGACCAGCAGCACGCAGACAGTTGCCAATATGGCGTTAATGAGCGGCACATAGACCTGCCCGCGTTCGTCCTTCGACGTGTGGAGCACGGCCATACGCGGACTCAGATTGAGCGCGATGGCCTGTTCGGTGAGCGTGAAGGCGCCCGAAATCAACGATTGCGAGGCGATGATCGTGGCGGCGGTCGCCAGAGCGACCATCGGCATGAGTTCCCAGCCTTGCGTCAGCGCATAGAACGGCGAGTCGAGCGCTTTGGGGCTGGACGCCACGATGGCGCCTTGACCGACGTAATTAAGGACCAGTGCCGGAAGCACGAAAACATACCACGCGAGCGTGATGGGAATGCGGCCGAAGTGCGACATGTCGGCGTAGAGCGCTTCGGCTCCAGTCATGCCCAGAACGATCGCGCCAAAGATGAGGAAACCGAAGACGCCGTGATGCGTTACGAACCAAGCCGCGCGCAGCGGATTAAGGGCGGCAAGAATCGCGGGGTGCGCGAGGATTGCGACGACGCCCGTCAGTGCGATTGCGGCGAACCACAGCGCCATGATTGGACCGAAGACGCCACCGATGCCTTGCGTGCCGCGCCATTGGATGGCAAAAAGACCGAGCAGAATTCCGGCGGAGATCGGCACGATGAGTGGCTGCGCAGCCGGAGTAGCGACGTTGAGGCCTTCGATCGCCGAAATCACTGAGATGGCGGGGGTAATCATGCCGTCGCCGAGGATCATTGCGCCCCCGATCACGGCGATCCAAACCAGCCAGTTGGGTCGTATCGGCACGCCGATAATCCGAGGCGGTTCGGCACGCGCGAGCAGGGCGAGAATGCCGCCCTCTCCGTCGTGGTCGATGCGCATCAGGACGGTAACGTACTTGATGCAAACCACGAAGAAGAGCGTCCAGATCAAGAGCGAGACGATTCCGACGGCGTTTTGCGCCGTGGGCGCGACGTGCGCGGTCGTAAAACAGGTTTTCAGCGTATAGAGCGGACTCGTTCCAATGTCGCCAAAGACCACGCCGAGCGCCGCAAGTGCTAGTCCGGCGGGGAGCGGTTTACGCAAGAGCGACGGCTATTCGTCCTCGGCGGCGGCGAGTTCGTCTACCAACGCGCGCAGTGCCTCTATTTTCTCGTGCAATTGCGTGTGATGGTGGCTGACCGAATTCCGAATCGAATAGGCGATGGACATTGTAGCGAGCAG
>JAFAXS010000169.1 GCA_019240755.1 Vulcanimicrobiota bacterium | reverse complement strand
GAGCGCGAAGAACGACGCGCCGCGCAGGGACGGCGCGCGGAACAAACGCCGGCGCGGCGATCGAGATCGCGACGCGCGCCAGCGCGGCCAGCACGCCGCGCGCCATGGCGACGATCAGCCACGCGACGGCCGCCAGGACGATGGCCGTGGCGGCGGTAGCGACGCTGGCGTGATGCGGCTCGAGCCTCTCGGCCAGCGCAAACCAGCCGATCGCGGCCGCGAAAACGGCCGGCGCCGAGGGCAAGTGCCGGCTCAACCGGTACGCCAAAATGCTGCCGTCGCTGAAGGCCTTCGCGCCGCGCCAGGCGGCGTGCACAAAGGCTGCGGCCAGCGCCAGGATTCCCAGGGCCGCCGTCTCCAGCAGCAGCGCGTGATACTCGGCGCCCATGGCATGGGCACCCCGGTAGAGCGCGGCGTGGGCGGCGAGCGAGGCGAGTAAGCCCAACGCAAGCGCGCCCGGAACCTTCCGCAGGGTCACGCGGATTGTTTCTAGAGCCCGGTGAGGGGAGACCTGGGGGCGGCGTCGTACAGAGCCTGCCCCTTGCGAATCGCCCGCTCGAGCGGGATGGAAGCGGGAACGTCTATTTAAGAACATGAGCACGCGCATCGTCGAAAATGCCGATACGGTCAGCCTGATTTGCGCACTGCTGGTGCGCTTTCCGGAGTTGGCCTCGCTTCGCTCCGGCCCGACGGACCGTTCCTTGCGCCTGACCTTCGCGGTGCGTCAGCGCATCGACCGCGCCGCCGCGTCGCTCATGGCCGAGGCGCTCGAGGAACACGTGCGCGGCTTTCTCGCCTTAGCCAAGGAAGAGCCGGCCATTCTGCGCGTTGAGTGCGAAGGCGACCGCACGCTGTCGTTCGTGCACGTCACCCGCGACCTCGAGTCCTTCTCTAAGGAAGAGCTCGAGCTGCAGGTCGCGTTCTTCAGCGAGCGCTGCGGCGACGCGCTGGTGCGCAATCCGCCGCCCGACGATCACTTCGACAGCGACCCGGCGGCCGACGACGAGGCGGCGCTCTACGCGATCGAGGCGCTGCGCGATCCGGCGCAGTCCAAGAGTCTCGTCGGATTTCGAGAAGAAAAGCGGGTGCTCGTTTATTTCTTAAAGGCGCAGAAGAAAGCGAAGGCATCGGCTCGCCGCTAAGCACCGAGCCGCTCAATCTCCTTATAATTGGAGACGTAGTCGGATCGCCCGGCCGCGAGGCGCTCAAACGCTGTCTCCCCTTGCTGCGCGATCAGCATCACATCCATGCGTGCATCGCCAACGGTGAGAATGCCGCGGGCGGATTCGGCCTAACGGCTCAAACCGCCGAGGAGATGTTCGAGAACGGCGTGGATTTCATCACGGGCGGAAACCACATCTTCGACAAGCGCGACTTCGTGCAGTATCTGGAGAGCAGCGGACGCGTGTTGCGTCCCGCGAACTATCCGCCCGGCGTTCCGGGCCGCGGCGCCGCAACATTTAGCGCCGACGGCGTCACCGTCGGCGTGCTCAACTTGATGGGGCGCACCTTCATGCCGCCGGTGGACGACCCGTTTCGCTGCGCCGACGAGCTCGTACCGGATCTGCGCGCGAGCGCGCGCGTGCTCGTAGTCGACGTGCATGCCGAAGCGACCTCGGAGAAGATCGCGCTCGGCAGATATCTCGACGGGCGCGTGTCGTGCGTCGTGGGCACGCACACGCACGTGCAGACGGCCGACGAACAGATTCTGCCCAGCGGCACGGCGTATCTGAGCGATCTCGGCATGACCGGCCCTACCGACGGGATCATCGGCATGGAGGGCGGCGCCGTCCTCGATCGGTTCCTTCGTGGGCTGTCCGACCGGTTCAGCGTGGAGCGGCGGGGACCGAAACAACTCTGCGGGGCCGTGGTGGCGATCGACCGGATTTCCGGAAAAGCGAATGATATCAAACGGATTTTTTTGAAGGGCATCGCATGAACTCCGACGTGATCTTGAAAGTCTCTTCGAAGAGCGCGCCCAACGCCGTCGCGGGGGCGCTGGCCGCGGCCCTGCGCGAGCGTGCGACGGCCGAGCTGCAGGCCGTCGGCGCCGGCGCGATAAACCAGGCGATCAAAGCCGTGGCGATTGCGCGCAACTATTTGAAGGGCGCGCATCTCGACGCGGTTTGCATTCCGTCATTTGTCGTCGTCCCCGTCGGCGAGACCGAGCGAACCGCTATCTCGCTGGTTGTGGAGCGGCGCGCTCTTGAAGAGAAGGCAGCAGAAGAAGCGTGAAAATCGACCTCCATTCGCACACGAACATGAGCGACGGCACGCTGTCGCCGCAAGAGCTCTCCGATTTCATGGGCGAGCGCGGCGTCGAGCTGTTCTGCATCTCCGATCATGACACGACGGCGGCATACGGCAAGTTCGTGCCGCCGCCCGGCGCGCGCGTCATCACGGGAATCGAAATCAACACGACGTGGCGCGAGAACGAGGTTCACGTGCTGGGCTACGGCGTGCCGCTCGGGCCGTCGCAGATCAACGAGCTGCTCGAGTACAATCAGGCGCAGCGCCGGATTCGCGCCGAGACGATGGTCGAGCGCCTGCAGACCGCGGGTTACAGCCTCACGCTCGACGACGTCCTCGTCGAATCGGGCGGCTCGCTCTCGATCGGGCGGCCGCACGTCGCGAAAGCGCTGGTGGGGCTCGGCATCGCCGAGAGCGTGGACGATGCGTTTCGCCGGATGCTGAGCCGCGGCAAACCGGGCTACGTGCCGCAAATCTATACGACGCCGCAACACGCGATCGAACAGATCGCCGCAGCCGGCGGAATTCCGGTGCTCGCGCATCCGGGGCGCCTGCGCGACCGGATTCTGATCGACGACCTTGTCGGCCACGGCTTGCGCGGACTCGAGGTCTTCTATCCGCTCCACGACGAGGCCGATACGCGCGAGTTTCGTGAAACCGCGCGCAAGTACGGCTTAGTGATGACGGGCGGCATGGACTTTCACGACATCCGGTATCACACGCAGGGCGTGGGCATGGACGTAGATGCGGCCGACATCGAGCCATTCCTCGAGTTGGTCGAAGTCTTCGCGTAGGTGTTAACGGCGGCCGCGCTTGCAGCGGCAATCACTGCCCCGACGCTGACGCCGCGCCTGCGCCATTCGACCGTCGCCGGCGCGGTCTACGATCTCGATTCGCATCGCATGCTCTATACGCGCAACGCGAATCTGCTGATGGTCGCCGCGTCCACCACGAAGCTGCTAACTGAAGGCACGAGCCTAGCATTACTCGGTCCGAACTTCCGTTGGACGACGCCGGTGTATCGAACGGGCGCAATTGATTCGACCGGCGTGCTTCA
>JAFAXS010000151.1 GCA_019240755.1 Vulcanimicrobiota bacterium | reverse complement strand
CCGAAGCGTTTGCGATTTCACGGGTACTGCCGTAAAGAGGCATGCGGCTGCGACGAGACCGCCGAGGCCAATACGCCGCAGCGTTGCCGAGGAAAAATACATTATAAGGGTCCCTCCTAAAGTAAAGCCAACTTCGTGAGTAGAGCGATAGAACCCTGGCCGGTAAATTGGGAACGCACTTCACAATGCCCACCAGTTGGCACACTAAAATGCGAACATCGGGCTATGAGTCTTACGAACTGCATATCGTTTCTTCGTGACACGAAGAGTATCGGCGAACTCTCGGAGCTCATCGTTGCCACTGCCCTGGCGCGTAAGGGGTATCTCGTCGCAAAACCCATTGGCGAGAATGCGCGCTACGACCTGATTATTGATCTGGATGAAAAGCTCTCCCGCGTGCAAGTTAAGACAGGCCGCCTACGGAACGGAGCGATTCTCTTCAATACGTACAGTTCTCATTACCACCGCAAAGGCGGTGTTTGTAAGTCGTATGTCGATCAGATAGACTTCTTCGGAGTCTATTGTCCGCAGCTATGCTCGGTCTACTTGATCCCGCTTTCGGATACGGCACCAAGCTCTGGATCGTTACGGGTTCATGCCACGAAAAACGGGCAGAATTCCCACGTGCGGTGGGCGGAGCCATACCTCATCTCGGTTGAGCCGGTGCTTGACCTCGTAGTAGGTGCTCAGGTCGTCGACGCAGTAGCGGGGTCGAGCCTCTTATTGCCGTCGTAGCTTAGTGGTAAAGCACCTCTTTGGTAAAGAGGAGAGCACGGGTTCAATCCCCGTCGACGGCTCCATCTTCAGCGGTGCAGCGTCCTAAATCGCCCCTACCAACTGAACACGACAAGCCCATCACTCACCGCCTTGTGCCAACTCGGCCACGTTCGGCCGCTCTTGGCGCTGGCTTCGACGTCAGTCCGAGAGCCTAACACCACCGAGATTTCGCAAGCGCTTCGGCTGCTTCCCCGGGAACGCCGACGCTTGCCTGCAAAGCGAGACAGCACTCGTTTTGCGCGGATTCTAACCCATTGGCGCCGGCCAAGGCGCTATAATAAGCCTAATTATGCGCTTCTCAATTTCACGTCCAACTGCAATCGCCGCGCTGTGCGCGGTCGCTTCTCTCGCTGCCCCGGCAATCGCGGGCGCGCAAGGCTATCCTAGCTACGCCACGGCGGGCCAGGAATCGGTCAAAGGCACGATCTCGGGGTTTAACGGCACCTACACAGTCTACGTCCAAGACGACAAAGGCTACGGTGACAACGTCGTGATGCACGACGGCACGGTCATCAACCCGACCGGCATCAAGCTCCAAGAGGGCATGAAGGTCACGATCTACGGCTATGCCAACGGGAAGCAGTTCGATGCGTATCGCATCGACGTCGCGGCGTCGAACTATGGCTATAATAACGGCGGTTACGGTGGCTACGGCTACGGCGGGTATCCGTACGGCGGCTATCCGTACGGCTATGGCGGCTACCCATACGGCTACGGTTATCCCTACGGCTACGGTTACGGCTACCCGTACGGCGGGTTCTATCCTGGGTTCGGCGTAGGCATCGGCTGGTTTGGATTCGGCTGCTGCGGCTACGGCTACGGCGGTTATCCGTACTACGGTGGCGGCAATACGATCTATGTCAACCGGTACTACAACGGGCGCGGCTTCTACCGCGGTCCGCACGGTACGCTCAGCTCGCCTCCGGGCGGCGGAACGCTACACGGCGCCGGCGGCAGCAGCACCGTCCACAGCGCGCCCCCGAGCGGCACGCTGCATGGTCGGCCCCCGACGCGTCGCTAACCGCAACACAACGTAACGAAGGCTCGCTACCACAGCGAGCCTTCGGCTACCAGTACGTAAAGAATGGGGCCGAGGCCCCACAGAATACTCACCAGGAACCAGACGAACTTCTTAAAGCTGGTCATATCGCCACGCGTCAGGAGATTGATCCACATCAGGATCATCGCGATCGGGTGCAGCAGAACCGAGAGCAGAATTTCGAGAACGAGCTTCATGCGGCATATTCCGGTGAGGCTTCCTCAGAGGCCTTTGCGCCTCGAGGCACCAAAAAAGCCGGCCCATGAATCACGACGACGCGACGCCCCAGGTTCAAAAGACCGAAGAAGAGTGGAAGGCCGAGCTCGGCGCCGACCGCTATCATATTTTGCGTGAGGCCGGCACGGAAGCGCCCTTTACCGGACCGCTCCTCAACGTCAGCGCGGACGGAACGTACACGTGTGGCGGCTGCGGTCAGCCGCTGTTTCAATCCGACGCAAAGTTTGAATCGCACTGCGGCTGGCCGAGCTTCACGCAACCACAGGAACAAGAGAACGTCCGGCTTCTCGACGACTTCAGCCACGGCATGCACCGCACCGAGGTCCGCTGCAAGCGCTGCGACTCCCACCTCGGTCACGTCTTCAACGACGGTCCCACTCCGCTCGGAACGCGCTATTGCATAAACTCGCTGTCGCTGGAATTCTCGCCCTCGCAACGGTCCTGAGTTCCACCGGCGCCGAGAACGGCGGGGCGCCGCCGCGATCCGTCTCCGTGTTGTATGCGGGCTCCCTCGTCACGCCGATGGAGGGTGCGATCAAAGACGAGCTGCGCAAGTCGAACATCGACTTCGAGGGACAGCCCGGCGGCAGCAAGGCGCTCGCGCACCTGATCGCCGCGGGCCTTCGCACCCCGGATGTGTTCATCAGCGTCGACCCGGCGCTCGTACTGTCGCTGCGCGACAAGGTCGCATCCGCCACGACGTTTGCGGCGACCAGCCTCGGCATCGGCTGGTCCCAGTCGTCGCGGTACGCATCGCTCTTTTCCGACGTCGCCGCCGGAAAACGCCCCCTCGAGCAAGCGCTCGAAACCGACGGACTGCGCATCGGGCGCACCGATCCGAAACTCGACCCCAAAGGAAGCTACACGCTGGCTGGCATGCGAATCTGGCTCGGCGCCGGCGCCGCCCGGCACATCCTCGGCGACGACGAAAACGCCGAGCAGATCTTTCCCGAAGAAGATCTCTTGGCGCGGGTCGATACGGGTCAGGCCGACGTAGGGTTCTTCTATCGCACCGAGGCGATGGCGCGAGGCTATCGGTTCATCGCGCTTCCCGGAAAGGCGGCGCTAACGGACCGCATCACCTACACGTTCGCGACGCTCAAAGCCGCGCCGCATCCAAATGAGGCCAGGCGCTTTGCGGAGTTCATTCTCAGCGGCGACGGCCGCGCGATCCTGGAGCGTGCCGGCCTCAGCTACCTCAACCCGCCGCAGACGCTGCGTCTCTAAAGAAGCCTTTCGCTAACGGGTACGATTCTATCGACATGACGGCAAAAGCTCAGTTCCCTCAAGAACAGACCGACGAGGGCGGCTTCAAACGACAAGAAGACGCATTTCGCGATTGGGTCACCGCGGACGGCAGCTCCGCATATCCCGTGCAAAGCGGACGCTACCATCTCTACGTCTCGCTGGCGTGCCCGTGGGCATGCCGCACGATCATCGCGCGTAAGCTGAAGGGCCTAGAAGATGCGATCGGCATGACCGTCGTGGACCCAATCCGCGACGAGCGAGGCTGGCGATTCACTAAAGAAGATCCCGACCCGCTCTACGGCTGGGCCTTTCTGAGCGAAGCCTACTTCGCCAGTAATCCCGGCTACGCGTCGCGCGTCACGGTGCCCGTGCTCTGGGACACAGTCACAAAGCGCATCGTCAGCAACTCCGACGATGACATCATGCGAATGTTCGAGACGCAGTTCGACGCCCTCGCGCGAAATCCGGAACTCGACCTCTATCCGAGCGCGCTACGTTCCCAGATCGACGAGCTGAACGGCTTGATCTACGAGACGGTGAACGACGGCGTCTATCGCGCAGGCTTCGCGACGGCGCAATCGGCCTACGACGATGCGGCATTCAGCGTGTTCATGACGCTCGACGCAATGGAAACGCGCTTGGCCGATCTCCGCTATCTTTTCGGGCCGCAGCCGCTCGAAACCGATTGGCGGTTTTTCGTGACGCTCGTCCGCTTCGATCCGGTGTACTTTGGCCACTTCAAGTGCAACCTGCGCCGGATCGCCGACTATCCGAACCTATACGGCTACTTACGCGATCTCTACCAAATCGACGGAATCGCAGAAACCGTCAATTTCGATCATATCAAGCGCCACTATTACGTCACCCAAAACGAAATCAACCCGACGCGAATCGTTCCCATCGGCCCACTCATGGATCTGGATGCACCCCACGACCGCGCCGTCCTCTCCAATTTGTCACCCTGAACTAAGTCGAAACACGAAGGACGTGCTATGTTCGACCTTGAGGAGTTTGCAGCAAACTGTCGTGCCGCGCTAGAGCGGGACCAATCCTCCGCCGCCGTTCGCGAGGTCGTCGCGCGAGCCGTGAGCGAGCCTTCCGCCATCATCGGGGCAATTGGCGAACCCACGCGCGGGCAGATCCAGCGCCTTTACCACTCGCCGCAGCTTACGATATTGAACGTCATCTGGGCGCCCAAGATGACGATCTTTCCGCACAACCACGACATGTGGGCAGTCATTGGGATCTACTCGGGGCGCGAAGACAATATCTTTTGGCGTCGCCTGCCGGGTGATGCTCACCGCGTCGAAGCGGCCGGCGCGAAGTCGCTGTGCGACAGCGATGCCGTCCAGTTAGGGCGCGACATCATTCACTCCGTGACGAATCCGATCGGCCGGTTGACCGGCGCCCTCCACGTGTATGGCGGCGATTTCTTCAACGCCAATCGCAGCGAATGGGACCCTGAGTCGCTCCAGGAACGTCCGTGCGACCCGCAACGGATCCTCCAAATCTTCGAAGAAGAGAACTACCGGCTGCAGCCCCAGTAGTAGGGTTGACAATCGAACATATGTTCGATTAGCATGAAGCTCCCATGGCGGCGCTGGCACCCGTCCTTCGACAGGCTCAGGATGACAAAGAAGGTAGGCGGAAGACCTTCGAGGCCCTCAAGGCTCAGCTAAGCGCCCGGGCGCAGCTGCCCTCCATTAAGGTTGACGGCCTCCTCCCCACCGCGGTCCCGCAGCTCGATGAGCTTCTGGGCGGCGGCCTACCGCCGGGCTCGGTGGCGGCCTTCGAGGGGGCGACGGGGCGCTGGAGCCTCGCGGCCGGGATCGTTGCCGGGGTCACGCAGCGCGGCCTCGTCGCCATCCTCGACGACGGCGCGCTCTATCCGCCCGCATTAGCCGAGGCGGGCGCGCGCCTCGATCGCATTATGATCGTTCCGGCGCATACGCCGCTCGAGAACGTGCGCGCCGCCGATATCCTCTTGCGCGCGCGCGTCTGCAGCGTGGTGCTCATGCCGGCGATCGCCGTGCGCGACGCCGTCTGGATGCGCCTGGCAAAACTCGCGCACCGCAGCGGCGTCGTACTGCTGGTTGTTGCCGCGCGGGCCGGCGCGTCGCTGCGCGCGACTGCCGAGCTGTGCGTGCAATGCACTCCCGAGCGGGTCGCTACGCGTGGCTCGCATGGGCTGTGGAGCAGCTTTGCGGGTTTCGAGCTGTGCGTCGGCATCGGGAAGCACCGTCACATGCTCTGCGGCCGGACTGCTTATATGCAGGCACGATTGCGGGAGTTTCAGTGATGCTGCTTTGCCTCCAGGTTGCCGGCGGTTGGGATACGCCGGCAGATCGTAGCTTGTGGGAAGAGTTGCTCGATCAGCTCGATGGGGTTTCACCGCTCGTCGAGGACGTTCGTACCGGGATGGCATTTCTCGATATGCATGGCATTGCCGGCAATGCGCGCTCGCACATGGCACAGACCCGGGCGATGCTCGACGGCTGCGGACGCGGGTTGCGGCTCGGGGCCGGCTATTCCAAGATTGCCGCACGAGCGGCGCTGCATGTTCGCGACGGCACTGTCTGCGAGCGCGGTGCGGAGCGCGAGTTTCTTGCGCCCCTGCCGTTGGAACTGCTGGAGATCGACGACGCAACGATCGAACGGCTGAAGTTGCTCGGCGTTGAGCGACTGGGCGATCTGGCGCAGTTGCCGCACGGCCCGTTCGTGCGCCGTTTCGGCGCCGCGGCGGCGGCTTGGCACGAGCTCGCACAAGGCAACGATCGCCGGCCGTTCGTTCCGCGTCCGCACGCCATTGCAATTGAAGCCTCGATCTTCGGGGAAGGGCAGGCAAGCGACGAATCGGCGGTGTTCTTTGCGATCCGCATGTTGCTCTCGCGCATCTCGAGCGATCTAGGGCGCTGCGGAAAGCGCGCCGGCGCGCTCCACTTGATCGTCGAGCTCGAAAATGCGGAAACGCTCGCGTTCGACGTGCCGCTCGCCACGCCGACCGCAGAAGATCGCACGATGTTCGCCTTGCTGCGCGCAAAGCTCGAGGGCGCAACCTTCCCCGCTCCCATCGTCGGCCTGCGGATCGGCGCGTTACAGCTCGAAGAAGGTGGTGAACCCCAAGCGCTCTTGAGCAGCGTGGATTTCGATCCCCAGCGCGTCGCCGTCACCATCGCGCGGCTCCAGGCGATGCTCGGCAAAGAGATCGTGCGCGCCGCCACTCGTCCGGCCCACCGTCTCGAAGAACGATTCAGCTACGAGCCGTTTAGAATTCCGCGGCGCGAACCGGGTGCCGCAGCGCCACAAGACGAGACCAAACTCGTTCCGCAGTTGCGGCTGCTCCAAGTGCGCGAAATTCCCGTGCAACTGCACGAGGGCGAGCCGGCGATCGTCGACTGCCAAAAAGTTCGGCAGTGCTCGGGCCCCTGGCGCATCGCCGAACGCTCCGGTGCAACGCAAGCAGTGAATCGCGACGAGTACGACGTGGTGCTCGAAAACTCGACCTGCGCCCGCATCTACCGCCAAGGCTCCCACTGGTACCTCCGAGGCGTGTATGAATAGCTCAGATCAGATGCGCAACTCGACGGAGCGCTTCGGAGACGTTCGTCGCGCCCCGTCCATGGGGCGCTCCTACTCGCGCGCGGCTCGCTCTCGCCGTCCATGGCTCCGCTCGCCGTCGCGACGCTCCTCAGCTGCTCCGTCGAGCTGCGCGTCTGATCTGAACCGGTGAAGGGATGTATGCGGAACTGCATGCCTGGTCGAACTTTAGTTTTCTGCAGGGCGGCTCGCATCCGGAAGAACTGATCGAGCGCGCTGCGGCGCTACAGCTCGAAGCGATTGCCCTCACCGATCGCGACGGACTTTATGGCGCGGTGCGCTTCGCCGCGCATGCACGCCGGTGCGGCATCGCGGCGATTATCGGCAGCGAGCTAACGTTTGAAGATGGTTCGCACATCCTGCTTCTGGTGGAGGATGAGACGGGGTACGCGCATCTGTGCGAGCTTATCTCTCGCGCGCAAATGCGTGGCAGCAAGGGGGACGCGCGGCTGCGCGTCGAGGACTTCACGAATCGCACGGCCGGTCTCGTCGCGCTCTCTGGTGGCCCTTTGGGTCGCGTCGAGCGCGCCTTGTTCGAGCGCGGCGTTGACGCCGCGACGCGTGAAGCGCAGCGCTGGCAGGCGCTCTTTGCAGATCGGTTCTTCATCGAGCTGCAACAGCATCTGACGGCCCAAGAGACGCGCCGCAACATCGAATTAGTGCGGCTCGCGAAAGGCTGCGGCATTCGGTGCGTCGCCACGAACGGAGTAGTCTACGCACAGCCCGACGACGCCTTGATCGCCGACGCCCTCTCGTGCGTGCGCGACGGAATCACGCTGAGCGAAGCGCGCGCCGGCAATCGCCTTCGTCCCAACGCGGAGTTTTACTTGAAGTCGCCCGCGGCGATGCGGCGAGTCTTTGCCGAATATCCGGAAGCGATCGAGAACGCGCGAGCGATTGCGCGGCGCTGCCGCTTTCGGCTGGAGCGCCAAACCGGGCAGTTCCCGCACTTCGAAGTGCCCGGCGGTGGCTCGGCGCAGCAGCACCTGCGCAAGCTCGTGTATGAAGGCGCCGCGCGCCGGTATTCCACGCCGTTGGACAGCAAAGTGGAACGGCAGCTCGAGTATGAGCTGGGCTTGATTGCGAAGATGGATCTCGCCGGCTACTTTTTGATCGTCTGGGATATCGTGCGGAAGGCGGCCGAGCTCGGGGTGCTCTGCCAAGGCAGAGGCTCCGCGGCAAACTCGGCGGTCTGTTATGCGCTGGGAATCACCGCGGTGGATCCGGTCGGGATGAATCTGCTCTTCGAGCGGTTCATGTCCGAGGAGCGGCGCGAAATTCCGGACATTGACATTGATTTTGCGCATCAAGATCGCGAGCAGGTGATTCAGTACGTCTACGAGCGTTACGGCCGCGCAAATGCCGCGATGGTCGCCGAGGTAATTACCTACCGGACACGCTCGGCAATTCGCGACGTCGGCAAAGCTCTGGGCCTGGGCCTCGACGCGGTCGACGCGATCGCGCGAGAGTTCGATGCGCGCGAAGCGTTGCCCGAGGAGAGCGGCCCGGAAATGCTCTTCAGTATCTGCCGGCGCATTGCCAACTTTCCGCGCCACCTCGGCATCCATTCGGGCGGCATGTTGATCACGCGCGATCCGCTGGTGCGCGTCGCGCCGGTGGAGTGGGCCACCATGCGCGACCGCACCGTCGTGCAGTGGGATAAGGACGACCTTCAAGAGCTCGGCCTGATCAAGATCGACTTGCTCGGCCTCGGCATGCTGTCGTTATTGCGCGAAGCCTTCACCCTCTACCGGCGGTGCGTCGCGCGCGGCGATTCCTGGTTGCCGCACGGCGTCGCACGGGATATCGAGCTGCACACGATCCCCGCCGACGATCGACCGACCTATGCGATGATCGGCCGCGCCGATACGATCGGCGTCTTCCAAATCGAATCGCGCGCCCAACAGTCCATGCTGCCGCGGATGAAGCCGGCGTGCTTTTACGATATCGTCATGCAGGTCGCGATCATTCGGCCCGGACCGATTCAAGGCGAGATGGTGCATCCGTTTCTGCGGCGGCGTTCGGGATTGGAACCGGTCACGTACCCGCACCCCAAGCTGAAACCCGTCTTGGAACGAACGCTGGGCGTACCGCTCTTTCAAGAGCAGGGAATGCGCTTGGCGATCGAGGCGGCCGGCTTTACCGGCGGTCAGGCCGACGAGCTGCGCCGCGCCATGGGACACAAGCGCTCGCGCGAACGCATGTCGGCGTTGCGCGAACAGTTGATCGCCGGCATGACGGCCAACGGCATCGATCGCGCGGCCGCCGAGCAGCTCTTTCACATGCTCGAGGGATTCGCGGATTACGGCTTTCCCGAATCGCATGCCGCAAGCTTTGCGCTCTTAGCCTACGCTTCGGCCTTCCTGAAATGTCACGTGCCGGCGATCTTTGCCGCCGCAATTCTCAACGTGCAGCCCATGGGATTCTATTCGACGGAGGTGTTGGTCAACGACGCGCGCCGCCACGGAGTGACGATCGAGCCGATCGAGGTGAATGCGAGCGAGTACTGGTCGCACGTCGAAGGCGATGGTGCGCTGCGCTTGGGCTTCCATCTCGTCCGCGGGCTCGGAGACGTGCAGCGCAAACGGTTGGAGAAAGCGATTGCCGATGGGCCGTTCGACGACGTGCTGGCGTTCGCGCAACGAACGCAGCTGGAGCGCGAAACCCTCGAGAACTTGGCGATCGCCGGCGCGTTTGCGCCCTGGTATCCGTCCCGGCGCGAAGCGATGTGGGCGCTACGCGGTCTCGACGAGCGCGAGGCGCGTGGCGAGTTGGGCGCCTTGATGGACGTCACGGAACCGCCGGCGCCCTTGAAATCGGTCGCGCCCAAGCGGCTCGTGGCCTTCGATCTCTGGTCGACCGGCGTGACGCCCGACGGCCACGTGATGCAGCACTTTCGCGAATATCTCGATCGCGAAGGAGTCGTTGCAGCCGCGCGTTTGGGGCAGATGCCGCGCAACAGCGCGTGTCGCGTCGGCGGGTTGGTGATTACGCGTCAGCGTCCGGGCACGGCCAAGGGCTTCGTGTTCCTAACGCTCGAGGACGAGACGGGCCTCGTCAACGTCATCGTTCGTCCCGACGTCTACGAAGAGTTTCGGCGCCCAATTCGTTCGTCGTCCACGCTGATCGTCGAGGGGCGCCTGCAGAAGGAGAGCGGCTGCATCGACGTGCTCGCGAAAAAAATCTGGAGCTTTAACGACGAAGGTATCACCCAAACGATCGCCGTCCACAGCTTCCAGTAATCGAGTGAGATTGGAGCGGCGCGATGTAACGTCTCGGAGACGCTCGTCGCCGCGCGTCCTTGCGCGGCTCCTGCTGCCGTGCGGCTCGCTCTCGCCGTCCATGGCTCCGCTCGCCGTCACGAGCCTCCTCAACATTACATCGCGCCGCTCCAATCTCACTCCTGGCTTTGCGTTCACGAGCCGGTATGCCACCCGAGCGGTTAACCTGAGAATTAGCGAGGGTGGCATACCCCGAGTGAAACGCTACTGCCAGATCCCCTTGATCTGGGGAGCCGTGCAGTCGTTAGCGATGCATGGGATT
>JAFAXS010000141.1 GCA_019240755.1 Vulcanimicrobiota bacterium | reverse complement strand
CAATACTTGCTATCAAGAGCAAGACCTTCACGGCGATGTGTTACCCGACGACCACGGCGTTCTAAACGAGCAAGCGTCAGTGACTAAGGTCATTCTAACGAGCAGGCTCGCATTCAGCCGGGGGCAAAGGTTCTACGACCACTCGTTTCGGAGGATAGTGTGAGACGATTTCGTTCGCTCGTCGCGTTGAGCATTGCCGTCGCCACAGGTTGCAACTCAGGGGGAACGTCGACCGTTCCGCCGCCCAGCTCGCCGCCCGGGAAGGGCGCGATCAAGCATATCGTGATTCTCATGCAAGAGAATCGCAGCTTCAACAACATCTTCGCCGGTTTTCCAGGCGCGACGACCGCAATGTCGGGCAACTGCAAGGTAGGTACGAAGTACTGCCCCAAGGGCGGCGTCGTTCCGCTCAAGCCCATCACCCTCGAGAGCAGCAACCAAAGCGGGTTCGGCGACGACATCAGCCACAGCCATGCGGCATTCGAAGTCGAGTGTAATCCGAACGGCTCGAATGTCTGCCAAATGGACGGTTTCAATCAAATAACGTTCGGTCAGGGCCTATACGGGCCGCCAGCCAAAGACTATCCCTACAGTTACATCGAGCCCAAAGAGACGAAGGCGTACTGGGACTTCGCGAAACAGTACGGTCTCGCCGACAAGATGTTCTTCACCGATACGGCCTCGAGCTTCATCGCCCACCAGATAATCCTCTCCGGCACGGTCGAGCTCAACGACCGCGAGTCGCTCACCGATCAGCCGAGCAATCCGCCGTGGGGCTGCGACGCATTCGCCGGCACCACGACGCCGGTCATTTTCAAGAATGGCCGCGTAAGTCAGTACGGCCCGTTCCCATGCTTCACGCAATACGGTACGATGGCGGACCTGCTGGACGCCGCCAAGGTCTCGTGGAAATTTTACGTTCAGCCGCTTCACGGCGACTTCTCGGGCAGCGTCTGGAACGGCTATGACGCGATCAAGAAGATCCGTTATGGGCCCGATTGGAAGAACATCCGGACCCCCGAGACGAAGATCCTCGCCGACGTCAAGAACGGCGCGTTGCCGTCCGTTTCCTGGGTGATCCCGGCGCTTGCCAATTCCGACCACCCCGCGTCGGGTTGCAACTATGGACCGCGTTGGATCACCGACGTGCTCAACACGATCGGCACCAGCCAATATTGGAACAGCACCGCCGTCATCGTATTGTGGGACGACTGGGGCGGCTGGTACGATCCCGTTCCGCCGCCGCAAACCAACTACACCAGCCTCGGCTTCCGCGTGCCGATGTTCGTCGTGTCTCCGTACGCGAAGACCCACAGCATCAGCGAGACGCAGTACGAGTTCGGCAGCATCCTCAAGTTCATCGAAGAGACGTTCGGCCTCGGGTCGCTCAATACGACCGACGCGACGGCAACGTCGATCGGCGACATGTTTGACGCTATGCAATCGCCGACGCATTACGCGGTCGAGCCGCGACCCGGGATACGGAATTGTGGCGCGAACCCGCCGCCGGCGCAGATCATCGCGCACGATCACGGCATCCCGGAGTAACCGTGCGGCCGCGGCTGCTCGCCTCGTTGACCGTCGTCGCAGTCGCTCTCGGGGCGGGCTGCAATTCGGGCGCGACCTCGACCGTTCCACCGCCCAGCTCACCACCGGGGAAGGGCGCGGTCAAACACATCGTGATCCTGCTGCAAGAGAATCGCAGCTTCAACATCATGTTCGCGGGATTTCCCGGTGCCACGACAGCTATGTCCGGCAAGTGTAAGATCGGCACGAAGTACTGCCCTAAAAGCGGGGTCGTTGCGCTAAAGGCAACCACGCTCGAGAGCAGCAACCAGGCCGGCTTCAGGGATGACATCAGCCACAGCCACGCGGCTTTTGAAGTTGAATGCGACCCCAATGCATCGAACCTCTGTCAACTAGACGGTTTCAACCAAATCACGACCGGTCAGGGCCTTTACGGCTCACCCGCGAAGGATTATCCCTATAGTTACATCGAGCGGAAAGAAACCAAAGCGTATTGGGACTTTGCCAAGCAATACGGGCTGGCCGACAAGTTTTTCTTTACTGACACTGCCTCGAGCTTTATCGCGCACCAGATGATTCTTTCGGGTACCGTCGAGCTCAACGGTCGCGAATCGCTAACCGATCAGCCGAGCAATCCACCCTGGGGCTGCGACGCCTTTCCTGGAACGACGACGCCGGTAATCTTCAAGAACGGACGAGTGAGTCAATACGGCCCATTTCCCTGCTTCACGCAATGGGGAACGATCGCCGATTTATTGGACGCAAAAAAGGTGTCGTGGAAGTACTACGTGCAGCCGGTGCGCGGTGAGTTCTCCGGCAGCGTGTGGAACGGTTTCGACGCCATCAAGAAGATCCGTTACGGACCGGACTGGAGAGGCAACATCGTCACGCCCGAAACTAAGGTCTTCAGCGACCTCAAGAACGGAGCTCTGCCGTCGCTCTCCTGGGTCATCCCCGAATTGGTCAACTCCGATCACTCCGCGTCGGGCTGCAACTATGGGCCACGCTGGGTCACCGATGTACTGAATGCGATCGGCACTAGCCAGTACTGGAACAGCACTGCCGTGATCGTACTGTGGGATGACTGGGGCGGCTGGTACGATCCGGTGCCTCCGCCGCAGACCAACTATACGAGTCTCGGCTTCCGCGTACCGGTGTTCGTCGTCTCGCCGTACGCAAAGACTCACAACGTCAGCCACACCCAGTACGAGTTCGGCAGCATCCTCAAATTCATCGAGGAGACATTTGGCCTGGGGTCGCTGGGGACGACCGATGCAACGGCCACTTCGATCGGCGATATGTTCGACGTAATGCAGCCGCCGACGCCCTACAAAGTAGAACCTAAACCGTCCGTACGCAACTGCGGAGCGACGCCGCCGCCGGCCGCCATCATCGCCCACGACCACGGCATTCCGGAGTAGCCTTCCGCCACGGTAGGGTAGACTGCTGGTATGCAGCTCTTTGCCGACCGCGCCGATGCCGGGAGGCAGCTTGCAGTGCTCCTCCGCGAGTACGCGAACGATCCAAAGGCGATCGTGCTCGCGCTGCCGCGCGGCGGCGTACCGGTCGGCTATGAGATCGCATGTGCGCTCAACATTCCGCTCGACGTCTACATCGTCCGCAAACTCGGCGTTCCCGGGCACGAGGAGCTCGCGATGGGCGCGCTCGCGAGTGACGGCACGTGCGTCGTGGATCACGAGCTCATGCAGTCGCTGCGCATCGATCAGAGCGCGCTCGATGCCGTCGTCGCGCGCGAAGCCGAGGAGCTGCGCCGCCGGGAGGTCGCGTATCGCGACGATCGCCCGGAGCCACAGCTCGCCGGCATGGTCGCGATCGTCGTCGACGACGGTCTCGCCACCGGCGCGACGATGCGCGCCGCCGCGATGGCGTTGCGCCGGCGTAATCCCAAATCGATAATCACCGCGGTGCCGGTCGCCGCCGCCCGAACCTGCGAGAGTCTGCGCGGCGTGGTCGATCGCGTCGTCTGCATCAGCACGCCCGAACCGTTTCACGCGGTCGGGCTCTACTACCGTAACTTCGAGCAGATCGGCGACGAGGAGGTGCGGCGCCGGCTCCGCGACGCGGCCGGCGAACAGGGCGGCGTATCCCGGCGTAGTATCAGCCAGACATGAAGCTCACGCTGCCGACCGCGTTCCTCGCGTTGCTCCTCTTCGCAGGAAGCATCGCCTCGGCCGAAACGATTTCGTACACCTTCACCGGGCTGCCCGGCGCCGTAGACTCCTGCAAGTGGTTCGACGACAACCTCAACGACCGCGACATCGGCTCGCTGACGCGCCAAACCGATCTACTCTACAATCGCGTCGCGCTACCGGTCGACCAGCAGGTCGCGATTCGCGGAACCGCTCTCACGGAGCGCGGCGAGCAGTTGGCGGATTTCGATCTCGGCAAACGAACGATCTGCGCGCCGGCCTCGGCGATCTACGGCCCTACGCCCGAACCGTCCGAGTCCCCGACACCTTTGCCGACGTAGCAACCTAACCGGGCGGGCGAACGCGTAGCGCGATGCTGATTCGCGGTTGTACCCGCGCGCGCGTCTTGGGCACGCCGTGATCGTAGTTCAACTGCGTCGCATAACTCATCACGAGTAGGCTTCCGTCCTCGAGATCGAGGTCGTAAACGCGGCGAGGCCTCGACTTGCTGCGGATTGACATGCGGCGCGTCGCGCCGAGCGAGAGCAACGCGATCGGATACCCCTCGACGATCTCATAGAGATGGTCGTTGTGCGGCGCGACGCTGTCACGCCCGTCCCGATACAAGTTCAAGCCGACGCTGTTAAACGGCACGCCGAGGGCGCTCGAGACGCGCTCGGCCGCGTCACGAAGCGCCTCCGGAAGCGCGGAGTCGGTCAGCCGATACGATGAAACGAGGCGCGGCACGTCGACTTCGCGGTCGTACATCCAGCGGCGCTCGCTCTGCCACTGCACGCCGTCGCGCAGCGCCGCGAACCAACGCAGCGACGTCGCAGCGTCGGCGAACGCCGGCGCGTAGTAGATCGTCCCGGTCGCGTCGTCCACCAGCGTCCGGCGATTCGCGCCGAACAGACCGAGTTGGGTCAGGGGTACAGGCCGCGGAGCTTCGTGGCCTCGGCGACGCGTGCCACCGCCACGCAATACGCGCCCTTGCGCATAGAGACCCCGTGGCGAGTCGCCTGTTCGTGCGCTTCTCGAAACGCGCGCGTCAGCTTGCGCTTGAGTCGCTCGTTGATCTCTTCTTCCTCCCAGAAGTTCGCCTGCAGGTCTTGCACCCACTCGAAGTACGAGACGGTCACGCCCCCGGCGTTCGCGAGGATGTCCGGCAACACCATGATATCGCGATCGAACAGGATGTCGTCGGCGTCGGGCATCGTCGGTCCGTTCGCCGCTTCCGCGACGATTTTCGCCGTAATGCGCGGCGCGTTCTCGCGCGTGATCACCTTTTCCAGCGCCGCCGGCACGAGCACGTCGCAATCGTACTCCAATACCTCGCGGTTGTCGGTGCGATGGCCGCCGGTAAACCCGACGACGGAGCCCGTTTCGAACTTATGGGCGATCAGCCGCCCGACGTCGAGCCCCTCATCGTTCGCCACGCCGCCGTGCGAATCCGAGACCGCCACCACGCGATAACCGCGCTCGTCCATGAGCTGCGCCGCATACATGCCGGCGTTGCCGAACCCTTGAATCGCGACGCGCGCCCCTTCGATCGTCTTGCCGAGCGCTTCCATCGCTTCATCCACGACGTACATGCAGCCCCGCGCCGTGGCCTTGTCGCGGCCGAGCGAACCGCCGATTGCGAGCGGCTTCCCGGTGACGACGCCGGAGATGGAGTAGCCGTGCTGCATCGAGAACGTGTCCATGATCCACGCCATGATCTGCGGCGTCGTGTAGACGTCGGGCGCCGGGATGTCTTTCTCCGGCCCGATGATGATCGAGATCTCGCTCGTGAACCGGCGCGTGAGGTTCTCGAGCTCCTGCATCGACATGCGCTTGGGATCGCAGATGACGCCGCCTTTCGCGCCGCCGAAGGGGATGTTAACGAGCGCGCACTTCCAGGTCATCCACATCGCGAGCGCCTTCACTTCGTCGAGCGTCACGTCGGGATGAAACCGGATGCCGCCCTTCCCGGGACCGCGCGCCATGTTGTGCTGCACGCGGTATCCGGTATACATGCGGAACGCGCCGTTGTCCATTCGAGCGGGCACGGAAACTTCCAGGACGCGTTTGGGCTGGCGCAGGTAGCCGTGCAGCGACTCGTTCAACCCGATGAGTCCGGCGACTTCATCGAGTTGGCGCTGCGCCATCTCCCAAACGTTATCGCGCCCCTGTACTGCCGAAAGGTCTTGCGTCATTGCACCCTACGCTTCGGAAGCGCCGCTAGTAATACTTTCCGTAGATCTGGCGCCGTAGGGCCGGAAGGTGCGGATTGCGCCACTTGCTGCCATCGGCGAACGTGATGCGGAGCGGAACGCACTCCGACATGCCGCGCAACGGAAAGATGCCGTGGCTCAGACCGAACTCGTGCTTGATTTCGACTCCGGGCGAGAACGTGCCGACGTCGCGAACTTCCGCGACGAGATTACCGCCCACGATCAGGCCGAACTCGACGTCCTTCATCACGATATGGGTTTGATTGAGATAGTCGATGCCCAGCGTCGGATTGCTCGCGACCGGGCGCTGATAGTACGTTGGACCGTAGATGGACGGCCAGCCCCAGTACGGACCGGCACCGTACGGATAGTACGCGGGCACGAACCCGGGCGCCATAGTATAGTTACGTTGCGGATTGCACTTGTTGATCAGGATGGGATGAGGATTCGTGCGATGCATCGTCTGTGCCGCCGCGCCCACTGGGAGCAGCACGGCCAAGCCAACGATGCTTGCAGACAAGCGGAAAAAGCTCTTCATAAGAAATCTATTGCTCCTATAGCAGGATGACGAGAAGCTGCCACGTTCTGCACGGAAAAGGGCGGCGCCTTGGCGCCGCCCTTGAGGGCTCGATCGCTCTCGAGTTATTGAGGAGGCCGGCGTCCGCTATCATGCCGACCGCCGCCGCCACCGCCGCTATTCCCAGCCGGGGGACGTGAACCGCCCGACGGGGGAGCGTGCGAGTACGACGGGCCCGATTGGTACGACGGTCGCGAGTAGGAGGGACGCGCGTACGACGGATAGGCCTCTCGTGAGTACGACGGATAAGATCCGCGTGAGTACGAGGGAGCCGATTCCCGTGAGTACGCCGGCGCCCCCTGTCGCGAATACGATTCGTACGGACTGCGCTGGTACGACCGCTGCTCGCTCTGGTACGAGCGCGGCGCATTCTGGTACGAGCGCGGCGCACTCTGATACGAACGCTGCTCGCTCTGGTACGAGCGCGGTTCGCTCTGGTACGATCGCGGCGCACTTACGGCGGCGCGATCCTGTTGCATGCCGCGCAGCTCGGTGCCACGCGCCTGATTGAAGCGCTGCCAGGAGCTCGGGACCGCGTTCTCACGCGCCGGCGCTTCAGCGCGCATCGCCGGAGCGTTCGCGCGCATTACCGGCGCTGCTTGACGCGTTACGCTGCGATTCACCATGGTCCGATTCATCGCTGAGCGATTCACCGGCGCGGCGACCGTGCGTCCGCGCGTCGCTGTCAGGCTGTCGCTATGAACGGCGTTCGTTTGCAGCGCTCGCGCTACCGTGCGTTGTTGCGCGGTGAACGGCGTACGGACGATCCCGTGGGGCGTGGCGAACCGCGGTGAGCTGAAGGCTCTCGACAACCGGACGGGAGCGTTGAGCGATCCGCGGCCAAAGCCGAGATTCGAGCGAGTCGGCGCGACGGGCATTCCGCCGTGGAAGGCGCCGATGCGTCCGACGGTACGCGGATTCACGGCGATCGTGTGACCGACGATAGTGCCGTTATGGAAGTGGCCGACGAGCGTTCCGCTGCCGCCGCCATATCGCCAGTTGCGATAGTACCTGTTGATGTTGTAGACATTCACGATTCGTGTGATGCTCACGTTGTTGTAGCCGCCGAATCCGTAACCCGGGAAGCCCCAGCCGAAGCCGGTCCATGCCCAGCCCGGATAGTACGGGTAGAACGGTTGGAACGGCGCAATCGGAATCCATCCGATGTACGGGTAGCCGTACGGGCACCCGTAGCCATAGCCGTAACCGTAGCCGCCATAGCCGCCGTAGCCGCCGTAGCACGGATCGCCGCCGCCGAAGCCGACGGAGACGCCCCAGCCCGGGCCGCCGGCGCTAAACCCGAAGAATCCGACGAGAGCCGGCTGCCATGCCGGGTAGGCATAGGATTGCGGAGGATACCACGCCCAGCCGTAGCCATTCGCGTAGAACCAGTTTCCGTAGTGATACGGCGCCCATCCCCACGGTTCGTTACCGACCCAGGTCCAGCCGTAGCCGCCTTCCCAGACCCACGATCCGTTGCGATACGGGGCCCAGTTCGACGATTGCTGCGGAACCCAAACCTGCCCGTAACCGGCGACGTTCTGCCACTGGCCGTAGGAGTCGAGGTTGTCGTAGCCCGCAATCTGCGGATTCAGGTTCGGGCTCGCGTTGAGCGCCGCGAGCATCGTGGAATCGCGTTGCGCGTTGAAGTCGTCAAATGAATCGAACGTGACTTCCGACGTGTAGGTGATCGTCGGATGCGTCGCGGCTCCGCGCGCGACCAAGGTTCGTCCGCGCGCTAACGTGTAGGTGCCCTGCGGCGTCACGACCTCAACGCTTCCACGGCGCGTCGTGATCCAGCTCGAGCCGTCGCCCGCGATCGAGATGCGGTAGTCGCCGGCCCGTGAAGCGCGCACCGTGGCCGACGGCGTGTCGATTTGAAACGCCCGACCGTCGCGCACGATGCCGATCTCGGCCGTGCCGTCTGCCAACTGCATGGCGCGGTTATTCGGATCGTTGTTGGTGATCCTGGCCTGGACGTTGCCGCCCAAGCGAACGGCCGTCATCCCGTCAAACTGAACTTCGGCACGCGACGTCTTTCCGGTTGAAATGTAATCGCCCGGCAACAGCGGTGCATTGCGCACGGCGTTCGTCTGCGTATGACTGTCGCCGCGCTGGACGACCGCCGACCCCTCGATCACGCTCACTCGCGCGACGCCGGGTCCGTTTTTGTCTGGCGCTTGCTCGGCCGGTGCCGGAAGCGCGCTGCCCAGGGTCACTCCGACAAGAGCAATCCCCGACAACAGGCTTGTGAACCACTTGCTTTTCATTCTGTTGTTATGTCCCCTCGCCATTATTGAACCCGAATCTCGCAGCAAAATCATCGTCGCACGATTAGTGAAGCATTAAGCTGCCGTGAGATTCTCGCAGTGCGCCGCCCCTCGCGCTCGTCAAGGAGGCATTGCAAGAAAGGGCGGCCCCGGCGGTTAAGTCTTCATTTGGAGGTATCGAAGATGAAGGAATCATCCGCGGACATGACTCGCAAGGACTTCGTTGCCAAAGCCGTGATCCTACCGGCGCTCGCCGGACTCGTCATCGCGGAAACCGCGCCCGCGCAAGCCAAAGGCTCGAAGGCGCAGTTCAAGTATCAAGACTCTCCGCACAACGGACAAAAGTGTTCCGGCTGCAACTTCTTCGTTCCGGGCAGCTCGGCGAAGGCCAATGGTACCTGCAAGCTCGTGGACGGCTCGATCAGCCCGAACGGCTGGTGCACGGCGTACGCCCCAAAAAAATAAAGACGCTCACGCGCTAACCGTTCCAGATGTAGCTATCTCATCGCGGACGGTCCGGCGGGCAACTCCCCACCGGGCCGGGCGTAAAGGTGGTCGCTATCGGCAAATACGGTAGTGGCGATTGGGAAAAGTCGAAGACGTCTCGTAGCCCGTCTCGCTGCCCGTTCTGATAGTCGTCGGTTCCAAGCGCGGGAAGCCCGAACGTCGCTTCGACGTACTGTAAGATCACGCTCTGGCTGCGGTACGCAAACCCTGATCTCATTCGATTCGAGACATAGCCGCGCGCTTTGACGTACGGTGAAATTACGATGAACGGCACGCGGAATCCCCACTCGTTCGGATCGTTGGGATTGTCGTACTTGTTGCGCGGCGGCCGCACGACGCGCGGCACGGACGGGACGTGGTCGAAGAATCCACCCCAGTCGTCCCACGTCACGATGATGGTGGTCGTCGGCCAGTACGCGCTCTCACCGATCGCGTTAATCACCCAGGCGAGCCACTGCGGGCCGTCGTCGCTCAACGAGAGCTCGGGATGGTCCGATTCGTGTTCGCAGGGCGTGATATACGTTAACGACGCAAACGGCCGAATGGGTTTCGGAGCTCGGCCCCTGCGCCGCGCAATGTTGCGAACGAAGTTAAACGCATCGGGGTCGACGGCGAACGGCTCCTTCGCCTTATTGGGATCGCCATTATATTGATCCCATAAATGCTGCACGCCGAGCGGGGCCGCCCATATGGACGTATCTGAGTAGGCGATGTACTGCCAGTCTTCGAGAGCGCGGCCCCTCTGGGCGGCCCTGATCTCGTCGAGGATCGTATTCTGGTATTCC
>JAFAXS010000128.1 GCA_019240755.1 Vulcanimicrobiota bacterium | reverse complement strand
ACAATTTTCAACGATCCGTTCACAAAAGCTCCTTACATGAAACGGTCTGGGGCGCAAATGCTTGGCGGCCAACCCATCCTTTGCCTCTACCGGCGCTCTACAATCGCGTTCCTTTGACTTCCTCGCCGTGGATTCGTACCATGTCGGTATGAAAAGGCTCGTCGGAGACGACCCTTCGGCGCACTCGTCGCCATCTTGCCACGCTCGACGTTGATAGGGCCCTAGCGCAGCTGCGTGGTCCGGCATGGAACTCCAAGGTCGATCAAAAGGGCCATGGTCCGCGCCGCCAATTTCCTCCATTCAACGCTGCTCGGCGCCGAAAAAACCAATAAGAAACCTCTTCATCGTACCGCTTGCCCTGGGTTTAATACTGCTGGTGGCGGCGGCGTTACGGCTCTACGACATCGGCAGCGTTCCAACCGAGCTGGACGCCGACGAAATCGCGCTCTATAACTCCGCGTATCACATCGCAACGACCGGACGCGATCTCGACAGCTCGCTGAAGCCCTTTCTCTATGCGCCGGTACGGCGCAATCCGCCCGTCTACGCGATTGCCGCTTATGGGTCGAGCCTGATCTTCGGACGAACGCCGCTGGGTCTGCGGCTGCCGGCGGTCGTCTTCGGATTGATAGCGATCCTATTGCTGTACGGCATCGGGGTCGAGCTCACACGGCGGAGTGACGTCGCACTGATCGCGGCACTCTTGATGGCGGCGCAGCCGATCTTCGTTCACTTCGCGCGCGTCGGCTGGGAGCCGGCCTCGGAGCTGCCGTTCTTGCTTGGCGGCGTGTACTTGATGCTGCGTGCGATGCGCTCGTCGGCGCCGCGCACCGGCGCAATTTTCGCGGCGGCCCTCGTCCTCGGCTTGACGGCGTACACGTACATGGCCGGCTGGTTCTATGCGGCGCTGCTCGGCGGCGGGATCCTGGCCTTCAATATCCGGCGCTTCGCGACACGGCGAGGCGCGTTCGTGGTGGCCGGCGCATGCGCCGTTTGGCTCGTCGTGGCCGCCCCGGCACTCTGGATGTGGTTCGCCGACTGGCAGACCGTCCGCCATACGCTCAATCTCGCGACGTTCGCGGGCGGTATCTCACCCAGTTCGGTGCAGACGTTCTTCGTGAACTACGCCGCGCATTTCAAGTGGTCGTACCTGGTGACGACCGGCGATCCAAAAAACGGCATCACGTGGCGCTATCTCAACGGCGTGGGCGCGTTCTTCGGATGGGTCGTTTCGCTCGCGGCGCTCGGGTTGGTCGTTAGTGCGAGGTACATTCGACCGCGCTGGACGCTGGCGTGGACATGGCTGTGGCTGGTCGCATATCCGCTCGGCGGCGCGCTCACCAACGAGGGCGCACCCGGAACGCCGAATGCGCCGCGCACGCTCGCGGGAGCGCCCGTATTCTGTCTCCTCGCTGCGATTGGTATCGCACTATTCTTCGATTGGGCTTCCTTATTGCGCCGCCCCCGCATCGCGCAGATTGGCGGCGTCGGAGTACGCGCGCTCTTTGCAGCCGCGATGGTGTTCTCCACCCTGTATTTCGCGCGCTTTTACTTTACGAGCTACGTACACCGCAGCTCGAACGCGTGGTTCTCGGGAACGCGCGCGCTATTCGCGACGATTAGCGAGAATCGCGCCGGCTACCAGCGCGTCTGCTTTAACGTGCGCCGCGCGTGGTATCCGCTCACTACGTTCGAGCTCTTTTATCTCAACGGCATCCCGCTGCGGGTCGTGGATGGCGTGGACAATCCGAGTTGCTTCCTCCCCGGCTCGCTCGCCGCCGTCGACAGCGAGCACTTCTTCATCCGTACCGGTTTTCGCGTGCTGGCCAAGGTCAACGATGTGGAAGGCAACCTCTTCGCGACGCTCAACGGCAACAGATAGGCGCCCAATCGCACCCCAAGTCCGCGTTGCTGGGCGCCGTAGCAGGGATAGCCCCAGTAGCCGCCCACGACAAATCGCTTCTCATTCGCGCCGATCACGCCTTGCACCAATATACAGACGGCTGAGCCTTTGAACATCCCGTACCCAGTCGGTTAAGAACCGGGGTTCTGATCGTTGCGCGACTCATCGAAGAGGATCCACGTCTTGCGCTCGTTATCCCATTGCACGGTACCGGCATGAAAGTATTG
>JAFAXS010000097.1 GCA_019240755.1 Vulcanimicrobiota bacterium | reverse complement strand
CTCTGCGTCCAGAACTTCTCCGCGGCCGTCAGCGAGCTCGCATTCCCCGCGAGGCCGAAGACGCCGCCGAGCATCGGCGACGCGACGCTCGTGCCCTGCACGACGATCCATCCGTGATAGTTGCCGTACGTGTCGTACTCGGCGGCGTTATACGCGACGGCCGAGACGTCGTTCATCGTGCGATACGTGCAGCCGCTGTCGTGCTGCCACGACGGCTTGGTGATACCGGTCGCGCAACCCGAGCCGGTTCCGAACCAGACCATCTCGCTGTACTGCGAGCCCGAGTGCTGCAGCACGGTGCCCCCGACGGAGACGACGCTGCCGAGCGCGGCGGGCGCCTGCGTGCCGTACCTGCTGTCGCCCGCCGACGCGAGAAACTCGACGCCGGGCGTATCGAAGTACTTCGGGTCCACGCAGTTGTTCGAGCCGGTGCAGCCCCAGCTGTTGCTGACGATGTGCGCGCCGAGCTTCACGGCCTCCGCTTCGGCCGTCTCTAAGTCGGCAGTGCTGTTGCTGTTGGCCTCGACGAGGTCGATCGTGCAGAGCGGGCAGACGGCCGCGACCATCTGGATGTCGAGGTCTTCCTCGAGGCCCCAGCCGCTGTTGCCTTGCGGATAGTTGCCCATCTGTCCGTTTTGATTGTACTTGTTGAAGGTCGCCGTTCCGAGGTTGAACTGCTTGCGATACGCAGCTAAGTCGGATGCTTCGTTCGGATTATCGTACGCGTCCACGATCGCTACGACTTGGCCCGAACCTTTGGTAGCCGACGGCAGCTTGTAGCGCGTCTGATAGTCGGTCGGCGTCAGTCCGGAAATCGCCGGCATGATGCTCGCGCCGATCAGCTGCACGTCGCACATCGCGTAACGCGGTCCGAGGTTCGGACAGACTTCGACTGCGCGGTGATCCGGCGAGGCGTACTTGATGCCGGTGATCTCCGGGCCGGCGAGCGGCACGGTCGAGCCGGCGGAGGGAGTAAGACTGTTGCTACCTGCGTTACACGCGGCGATTCCGAGCGCCACAACAAGCGGCGCCACGAGCTTTAAGGGTCCGTTCACAAATGCTCCTTATGGTCAATTGTCAGGGGGAGCCCGTGTGATTGGCCTTGCCGAGGAGGGGGCCCTGCACACCGCGTACGAGCGCTCGCTCCGCTTGGTGCGAAGGTGCGACGGCGGCGCTCGTGGCAGCATGGCGCCTATGCCGATGCGTCTTGTTTGCCGCGGCGTCGCGACCGTCGTCGCGACGTGTTGCTTCAGCGCGTGCGCTTTTGCGCCGAACTCGACTTCGGTAACGCCGTACGCAAACGGCGGCGGCGTGCTGAACGATTTGCAGCGCTTCGGCTCCGCAAAGATTACGCACGTCGTTTGGATCGTTCAGGAGAATCGCAGCTTCGACGACATGTTCCAGGGCTATCCGGGCGCGGACACCGTCGCGGAAGGGAAGACGTCGAAGGGCAAGATCGTCAAGCTGCAGCCCATCAGCCTCAAGACGCAGTACGACATCGACCACTCCGCGGACTCGATGTTCGCGGCGTGCGACGGCACGGGGAAGCTTCCGGGCACGAAGTGCCGCATGGACGGCTTCAACCTCGAGCCGACCTTCGGCGGCCCGACGAACGGGCAGTACGCCTACGTGCCGCACCGGGAGACGAAGCCGCTCTTCGAGCTGGCGCACGAGTTCGTGCTCGCGGATCGGATGTTCGCGTCGCAGCTCGACGAGAGCTTCGTCGCGCATCAGTACATCATCGCGGCGCAGGCGCAGTCGAGCGTCAACGTGCCGACGTCGTACTGGGGCTGCGAGGGGCCGGTCTACGACGTCGTCGGCATCCTGCTGCCGAATCGTACGTACAGCCAATACGACCAGGCGCCGTGCTTCGACTACAAGACGCTCGGCGACGAACTGCAGCACAACGGCCTATCGTGGCGCTTCTACACCAGTGCGTACACGCAGCCGATGAGCGGCTTCTGGTCGGGGTATCAAGCCGTCAAACACATCTACAAAAATCAGGTCGAGTGGAAGAAGCACATCATCACGCCGCAGAAGCGTTTCCTCAAAGACGTCAAGGCCGGCGTGCTCGCGAACTTCACCTGGATCACGCCGCTCTGCCTCGAGTCGGACCACCTGTCCTGCGGCGGCGGCTACGGACCGTCGTGGGTCGCGACGCTCGTCAACGCGATCGGCGAGAGCAAGCTATGGGATACGACCGCGGTCTTCGTGCAATGGGACGACTGGGGCGGCCTCTACGACCACGTTCCGCCGCCGCACGAAGGGTTCGACGGCTTAGGCTTCCGCGTGCCGCTGATCGTGATCTCGCCCTACGCCAAAGCGAACTACGTCTCACATAAACAGTACGAGACGACCTCGGTGCTGCGCTTCGCGGAGGACCTGTTCGGCCTGCCGCAGCTCACCAACGCCGACGAGCGCGCGCGAAATCCGGCACCCGATTGTTTCGACTTCACCAAGCCGCCGCGCAAGTACGTGCCGATCACGCCCCCACAGGGTCGCGACTTCTTCCTGGCGCTCCCGAACGACCCACGCATCCCCGACACAGAGTAGGCTGACACATCGGCTCGCCGCTATTGCGTGTCGACCGGAATGTTCGTGTCGTTTTGGTGGCGGAAGAAGTCGATCGAGTATTGCGACGGAATCTTCTTGAACGGGCGCGGAGTCTGCGTCAAGTTGAAGGCGTTGACGATGCTCGTGGCGCGCTCGTCCGTCGTTTCCAGCGAGCGCAGGCCGAAGGTTTGTTCGATGAACTTCAGGATGCTGCCGAACTCGTACTGCGTGTGCTCGACGTGGGGCTGAACATAGGGCGATACGATCAGCATCGGCACGCGGAAACCCAACCCGCCCTGCGTGTCGGTGAACGGCGGCTTGACGTGATCGTAAAAGCCGCCTGAGTCGTCCCACACGATAACGATCGCCGTGGAGTTCCAGTACGAGCTCTTGCCGATGGCGTTGACGACCGATGCCACCCACGAAGGGCCGAGGTCGGTCGGCTTTCGGTTGACGGAAACGTAGGGGTGATCCGAGTCGGGCGCGTTGGGCGTCAGCCAGACAACTGAAGGCAACTGATTCTCGCTGATGTCGTCAAAGATGACCTTTGGGCTGATCATCACGTTGGTCTGCCACTCGGGGCCTTTTCGCACGGCTTGGATCGCGTCGAACGCGCTCCAGAGTCCGGTGACGAAGCCCTTCGTGTCGGCCGCGTAGTACTTCCAAGAAATTTTCTTGGCGTCGAGCCGGTCGCGCAGCGTCTTGTATGTGAAGCACGGATAGGGTCCATCGAACTGGAGGTACTTGAGAGACGTGCCGTAGTTGACGATCAGCGACGTCTTGGTGCCCGGCGGTGAGTCGCAGCCCCAGGGCGTGTTCGTCGGATTGTCTATGATGCTCTCGGTGGCGCTAATTTGCGTGGCGCCGGCGATCAAGTCTTGATGGCCGGTGAAGCTCGAGCTTCCTTGCGTCGCGAACGTGTTGTCGGCCAGCACGTACTGCTTGGCGATGTCCCAATACGGCGCAATTTCCGACGGATTGACGTACTGATACGCGTAGGTGCACTCCGCTTGGTGACTCTCCCCGTCGGGGCCGAAGTAGACCAAATCGAAGCCGTCCATTCTGCCGGCATCGAGCTCGGTGTAATAGCCCTTGTAGATATGGTCCAAGTCGTTGTTCCAGCCGAAGTTATACTTGTTATAACCTTTGCCGGTGATGCTGACCTTAGCGAGCGGGATCGTGGTTGGTTGCGTGATCACTTGCGGGTGCTTGGGATTGCTCGCGCAGGACTGCGCGACCGGCGTCGGCATCGCCGCGGCTTGGCCGGTGAGCGTGCCGTTCGCGCCCGGAAACGTCGCGAAGAAGTTATCGAAGCTGCGGTTCTCTTGAATGACGATCACGACGTGCTTGATCGGCGACGTCTTCTTCGGGGGCGGCCCCTGCGGCAGGAGCGCCCCGCCGTTCGCGTTTCCCGCGGAGCCTCCGCCGCATGCCGCGATCGCGGCGCCCGCCAGCAGCAAGAGGATCCAGAGGCGCGACCTCACGAGGGCGCGGGCGTGGACTGAGGCGGCGCGTCCGTCGCGCCGACGCGCTGCGCGATCGCGTCAACGTCGTACCCGAAGCGCGTTGCGGCGTGGCGCGTCGCCGACGCGATCGACTCGAGCTGCGCAGTGGTGAACTGCGGCTTGTAGTAGTCGGGGTGCGTCAGCTTCTTGTCGTAGGCCTCGCGCGTCGCCGCGAAAGGCTCGGGCCGAAGCTCGGCGTGCGCGAGAATCCGGTCGATCGTCGCGAGCGAGTCTTCGACGAGGTCTTCGTAGCGCACGACGCAGACTCGGTTGTTTAGCTGCGGATCGGCGTCGAGCTGTTTCGCGACGAATTCGTACGCGTACGCCCAGTAGCGCGCTCGCGACTCCGCCCACTTTCCTTCGTTGAAGAGACGTCGAATTTCGGCGAGTTCCTCGGGGCGCCCGAGATTGGCCATGACCTGGTTCGGGCCGAACTCGTGGTGGCCGGTGAGCTCGATGATCTCGATCTGGCGCCGATCGTCGCGCTCGATCTCCGCCCAAATCTTGTCTTGCTTGATCAGCGAGGCGACGTGATCGAACGGGTTGCGCATGTAAAGCAAGAACTTCGCATCCGGAAACATCTTGCTCAGGTACTGCATGCGCGTGAAACACATGATCGCCTTGCTGATGTACCGGTCGCGCCCGCGGACGAGCGCGAGCTTGCGCAGATGCTCGCTGTAGAAACGCTCGAAGGCCGGATTCGACGTGGAGCCGTCGAGCACGCTGTAGCTGCCCTCGTCGTGAACCTGCGGGAAGAAGTACTCCCACAGAATCTCCTCGCCCATCTCCGCGCTGTCGCGCGTCACTTGGATGCGGTCGCGATGGATGCGCGGCACCGGTTTCTTCATCGCGTCCACGGGAATGCGCGGAAAGACCGTGTTCCACACGTACGGCATGTAGGGCATCAGGAAGTCGGCGTACTTGTGCGTCACCACGTCGGGGTGTTCGCTCAGCATCTGCAGCGTGATCGTGGTGCCGGCGCGCGGCAGGCCGCAGATGTAGACGGGGCGATCCACGCGCGTGTTCGCCAGCCGCCGGGAGAGCATGCGCGTCTCGAGGTTGCCGAGCCCCACGAAGAGCGGCGCTCCGGCATGCACCGCGCGGACGCTCCAATAGAAGGGCGCGGGCACGGAGAATTTCTGCGGTGTCGTTGAGGCTTCAGGCATCGCGGCTCCCTTTAGCGGTGGATTGACTATATCTTTTCGAAGACCGCGCCGATGACCGTCAAGCCCGGCCCGAATGCCATGCTCAGCACCTTGGCGCCGCGCGGAATCTCCGGCGACTCCGTGATGTGCTGCCAGATGTGGGGCGCGGTTGCCGACGCCATGTTGCCGTGCTCGTAGAGCACCCGGCGGCTGAGCGCGATCTGCGACTCGTCAATGCCCAAGCGGCTGCGAATCTGATTGAGAATGGCCGGGCCGCCCGGATGAATCGCGAAGACCATCGAGGACTTTTCGCGCTCGAAATCGAGGCCGATCTGCTCGCAGATCGCGGTGACGAACTCCGCGATCGAGTCGCGGATCATGAAGGGCACGCGCTTGGAGAGCGACATGTCGAACTGCAGCGGTCCGGGGCGCAACGTCATCTCGGGCAGCGACTCGGGCAGAATGTACTCGTCTATCGTCAGAATCTTCAGGCCGCTGCCGCCGCGCTGTTCGAACTCCGCCTGCGGCGAAGCCGTGTACTTGATGAAGCCGTCGGCGAAGAGCGTCGACGTGACGAAGTTGTCGGGCTCGTCGCTCAGCAAGTCGAAGTGCAGCGAGAGGAACTCCGTGTGAACCAGGTCCACCCGCCGTTTGCGCCTCGGCAGCGAAACGTGCGACGCGCCGACCAGTCCGAGCGCCGTTCGAATCGCCGGAAACGCGCCGTAACAGCCCATGTGATACGAGTGCGTGACGCCGACGTTGAGCCAGCTGCGTTGCGAGAGAAACGTCTGTACGGGGCTCGGTGAGACGTAGCCGGAGCAACTGACGTGGACGATGTCGTCGGGGGGATTCGCGGCCTTGTCGCGATAGACGCGCGCGAACACGCCGCACGCGATCTCCTCGAAGAGATTCATGCGCTCGTCGAGCGCTTCGCCGGTCGAGTTGCGCAGATCGCCGTAGCGCCGGACGCCCTCGACCTCGCTGTGCGGATCGGGCGTGACGAACCGCGACTCGAGCACGCTGACCTGACGTCGCGCAATGTGCTCGGAGGATGCGCCGTAGCGCGACATCCGCTCGTGGAGGAAGCGCCCCAGCTCTTCTCGCTCGCTTGCATGGGTGAGGCCCCGCGCGGCGCCCTGCGCCCGCGTCATGAAGTGCGCTTGAATCAGCTTGAGCTCGTCCTGCGCGCGCGGCGGCGTGACTTCGATGCGCTCGAAGTCGGAGAGGACCACCGGCACGGCCTGGAACCGTGGATTTGCGGCGATCGTGCCGGCAGCGCTGGCGGCGCGGGGCGACGCCGATTCGCCGACTTTTTCTAAAGTACGCATTTGGATTCGGCCTGCGAGATTCGCCCCATGCAGGGCGATTTCATGTTAATCCTGGTCATTTTAGTCGTCATCCACGGGCAAATTTGACGGCTGTTGCTGCAAAAAGAATGACCGTGAATACTTTGCGGCGACCGGAACGAAGCGCCGCGGCGATTTTGAGAAGCGGAAGAAATCGCGGACGAAATCCGGCGCGTGCACGTCGGTGGTTCCCAGCGGCGGCAGCTGCCAGTTATCTTCGATGAATTTGACGATGCTTCCGAACTCATAGGTGGTATGAGCAACGTACCCGTGCCGCGAGTACGGTGAAACAACGAGCATCGGAACGCGAAATCCGAGGCCACCGAAACGATGCGGTTGCGGCGGCGCGACGTGATCGTACCAGCCGCCCCAATCGTCCCAAACGACGATGATCGCAGTGGTGTTCCACGCCGGGCTGCCGCCGATGGCATTGATGATCTGCGCGACCCACGACGGACCCGTGTCGTTGTTGAATCCGGGATGATCTGAATTGATCGCATCGGGAATCACCCACGACACTGCCGGTAACGTGTCGCGCGCAATGTCTCGCAACACTTCCTTTTCGGGGAAGACGACGCTCGTGCCCCACTCGGGTCCGCTGCGCACCGCTCTGATCGCATCGAACGCGTTCCAATAGTCGCCACCGAATCCGCCGCGGACCGGCGGCACGTAGTACCGCCACGAAAGTTGCTTCGCATCGAGGCTGTCGCGCAGCGTCGCGTACGAGAGGCACGGAAACGGTCCGAGGCCGGAACGATATTGATTGCTCGCGTCGATCAGCGACGTCCGCGTTCCACCCGGCGCGTCGCAGCCCCACGGCAGCGCGGTCGGAAAATCCATCAAGTGCTCCGACGAACTGATCTCGGTTCCGCCGCGAATCAGATCCTGGTGCGCGGTAAAGCTTCCGCTGCCTTCCGTTTGAAAGAGATGATCGGCGAGCACGTACTGCCGAGCCAAACTCCAGTACGGCGCGATCTGGGACGGATCGACGTACTCGTAGACGTAGTTGCCCGGCAACTTATGAATGGAGACCGTATCGAAGCCGTCCATGTTGCCGTTATCCCAGTCGGTACGCCAAACAGCGTAGTTGTTGTAGGGTGAGATCGGGCTGGTCAGCGCCGCCTTTCGCAGCAGATACGTCTTGCCGTTGTGCCGTTTGCCGAACCGCGTGCCGTCGGCGCCGGGAAACGTGGCGAAGAGATTGTCGAACGTGCGATTCTCCTGGATCAGCACGACGACGTGGGTGAAATATTTGCCCGCCTTGGCCGGCGGAGGCGGTGGGAGAAACGGCAGCGGCGGCGCGCCGGCGCCGCCTCCGCCGCCGCATCCGATTAGGCCTGCGAGCAGCGTCGCGGAGAGCCGTTTCATCGTCATCTAGCCTATCGCCGCGCCCGGGGCGCCTTCCCTTCCTTTGCTACCGGTCCCACCGGGTTTTATCGCGACTCTGGCCAAGAGCCGCGCGTGCCGCTCTCTCCGGCGACTCCCGAGGCGATCGCGAAGACCGTCGCGCTGCTGCGCAACGGCGGCGTGGTGGCGTTTCCGACCGAGACCGTCTACGGACTCGGTGCGCTCGTCTGGGACACGCGCGCCGTGGCGCGCATCTTCGAGCTCAAGGCGCGCCCCGAGTTCGATCCCCTGATCGTTCACGTGGCCGATCGCCCGATGCTCGAGCGGGTCGCGATCAAACTTCCGGACTCCGCGCAGCTACTGATCGAGCGGTTCTGGCCCGGACCGTTGACGCTCGTGCTCGAACGCCAAGCCCGCGTCCCCGAGCTGGTGACGGCGGGGCTGGCGACGATCGCCGTGCGCATGCCCTCGCACCCGGTCGCGCGCGCGATCCTGCGCGCGTTGGGCGAGCCGATCGCGGCGCCGAGTGCGAACCCGTTCGGGTATCTCAGCCCGACGCGCGCCGAACACGTCGCCGAGACCCTCGGCCAGCGCGTGGATCTGATCCTCGACGGAGGACGCGCCATCCATGGCCTGGAGTCCACGATTGTGGCGTTCGAGCCGGTCCCCGCGTTGCTCCGCCCGGGAGCGATTCCCGCGGAAAGCATCGAGGCGGTCATCGGTTCGCTGGAGCGCCGGCAACCGTCGCAGGCGGTGACGGCCCCGGGACAGCTGCCCGTTCACTACGCTCCCCGCACGCCGCTGCGGATCGTCGAGCCGGCGGGCGTGGCGCTCGAGGAGCGCCGAACGGCCGGCGCCCTCGCCCTTCGAGACGCGTTTGACGGCTACGCCGCGACGCGCCGCCTCTCCGAGCGCGGGGATCTGCGCGAAGCGGCCGCGGCGTTCTTCGACGCGCTCCACGACCTCGACGGACTCGGTCTCGAGCGAATCGACGCGCAGCCGTTACCGGAGCGAGGGCTCGGCCTGGCGATGATGGATCGATTAAAACGCGCCGCGGCCCGATGAAACGCCGGAGCCCCGCCAAGCGTTGCACGCATAGAGAACGAAGAGAGGTTTCATGATGCGCAGCTTTCAGCCGCTCCACCGTGCACTTGCGATTACCGCGCTCGCGGGCCTGACGTGCCTCGGCGCGACGCCCGCGCCGCCGCTGCCCGGCGATCTCGCCGGCGACGTCGCGCAGAGCTATCGCTTGTTGACGACCACGTACTACGAGTCCGTCAGCCCGCAGTCGTTGCTCGTCGCCGCGAGTGGGGCGCTCGCCGCGGCGGCGCGCAAGCACGGCGTTACGATTGCGACGCCGGCGCTGCAAGGCGCGCGCGACGCAGCGCTCGCGCAGCTCGACGACGCGATTGCGTCGGCGGCGCAGGCATCCAATGCGTCGCCGAGCGAGTTCGCCTACGTCGCGATCGATGCGATGGCGAAGGCGACCAACGATCGCTACACGCAGTTCTTCACCCCCGCGGAATATCGCGCGTTCAACCAGGCACTCGATCCGGAGAAGATCGGGGGCATCGGCGTCATGATCACGCCGGATGCCGAGTCCGGCTTCGTTCGCGTCTCGTACGTCGTTCCGAGCACGCCGGCCGAGCGCGCGGGACTTTCGATGGGCGACCTGATCACTGCGGTCAACGGCACGACGACGAAGGGCTTGAACATTGACGGCGTCAGCGGATTGCTGCGAGGCAAGCCCGGCACGGTCGTCTCGGTGACGTTCCGGCGCGCCACGGCGTCGTCGAGCGTGTCCATCACGCGCGAAAACGTTCAGCCGCCGACCGTCGTTTACAAGATGCTGCCCGACGGCATCGCGTACGTTTGGGTCGTCGCCTTCGGGCGCTCGACGCCGAGCGAATTCGACACCGCGATCGCGCGGCTTTTCAATGAAGGCGCGAAGGCGCTGGTGCTCGACCTCCGCAACGACGGCGGCGGCTACGTGAACTCGGCGCTCGACATCAGCTCGCGGTTCATCGCCAACAAGGCGCTGCTGACGGTTGAAGAGCGCGGCCGCCGCGCGACGACGATCGATTCCGACGGCAATCCGTCGGTGACGATTCCGGTGAGCGTGCTCGTGAATCAGTACACCGCGTCGGCGTCGGAGATCACGGCCGGCGCATTGCAGGACGACGGCATCGCGACGCTGGTCGGCGCGCGCACCTTCGGCAAGGGCGTGATGCAGACGCTGACGCCGCTGCCCGACGGCGCCGCAATCAAGATCACGACGGCGCACTACCTCACGCCCAACCACCGCGACATCAACCTGCGAGGAATTGATCCCGACGTGGCGGTCGTCGAGAATAAGGATGCGCGCTTCGGCGACACCGCTTCGGACGCGCAGCTGCGCGCCGCGATCGAGCTGCTGCAAAAGAAGATCGCGCGGTCACCGTCATCCTGACGCGCGCTTCTGTGGGCGATTAGCTCAGCTGGGAGAGCGCTTCCCTTACAAGGAAGATGTCGGCGGTTCGAGCCCGTCATCGCCCATACCATTTTAGCCTTATTCTATCGGCATTTTTTAGCGGTGGAATTCGCTAAGCCACGACTCTAGCGCGCTGCAGTCGATGTACCACTACTGCACAGAGCGAACCCGGAATATTACCGGGCGACCGCCCCACGTGTTGCACGTCGGTGCGCCAACTATCAAGGCCGTTCTTTGAACAGTTTATGGACGCAGCGGCGGAGTGACTGCAATGCCGTAAGGAAAGCCACCACCAACGATGGTTTGTTCCGATGCGCCACCGCTCGGATAATCAAAGTTGCTGGCTTGCCCATTGCCATCGCCTACCCAGATGTCCCGTCCCGAAGCCAGAAACGTAAATGAATAAGCAGGAATCGATCCCGTTAGCCCCATCAGCGGAGTGTTGGAAACGGGATTGCCCAGGGCGCCGTTATTAGGCCGCTTGTAGGTGTCGATCACGGCGTTGGCTCCATCCAGAATGGCGATCCGATCAGCCTTATCGATCTGGACGCTCTCTGGGTACCCGATCGTGTTGCCCGTGGTAAGCGGCATAACCGTGGTTGCTTTGCAACCATGCTTGACTTCGGCGACGAGCACCTTGCTCGAACCGTATCCGTCGATGTAGAGATTCCCCTTGTCATCGAATGCGTCATAGGCGATCTGGACAAAATCCGTTGGGTTCAGGGTCACGCACGGCTCCGTTGCGCCCTTGGCGTAGAGTCTCAACGTGTTGTTGAAGAAGCTCGCTACGCCGACGACCCCACGAGTCGAGACGGCAATGCCGAAAGGGGCGTTGCCACCGACATCGAGCGTCAATGCCGGTGCTCCCGTGTAGGGCGGGGCATAGACGACGAGGCTCGGGTTACCGGAGAAAGGGGTGGTCGCAATATACAGGTTGCCCGCCGTATCGGTTGCGAGCCCGGTAGGACTGCTTAGGCCCGTGATCCATCCCACTCGCTTGTGTTTTCCGGCTTGGAGATAGATGTTTACCGTGGCGTAGCCATCCGAGACGAATATGAGCGGCTTACCTACGGCGCCGGGGCTCATGAAAGTCCGCCTGCTTATCGCACCGACAGGTCCGGCAGCTCTTTGAGTTCCGCGATCGCCGATGAACCGAGGCTTTTGCAAGCCTTCGTTTTGTCCGGCTTGGGCTCCAGCGCGCCACGTTTGCGCCGAAGACATGGGTTGCTGCAAACTGGAACTGGAGCAACCAGCGAGCATGGCGAGTGCAAAAATCGCAACGAGCCCTGGCCCACCGCAAGCGTTGGCAATGCGCATAGTCTTCTTCCTCCGAGTCAACAAGTAAAGAGAGCTCATTCAAAAGCTTGGGTCAGGGCACGAGCGGCGGCGTGACAGCAACGCCTTGTGTGGCTACGGGAATGGTGTCTTCCGCGCTTCCGCCTGCTGGGTACGCGTACTCGTTCGTGGGTCCATAGACATAGTCACTAGCGTAAAGGCTACGACCCGACGCCACGAAAGCGAAAGCATACGGATAGTTAATGCCCGTTAATGGCGTGGTTGCGACCGGATTGCCCAGAGAACCCTTCCTTGGCGGATTGTACGTGTAAATAGCAAGGGCCTTGGAATCCTCGATGGCGATCTGATCGCGTTTGTTGATCTTGATATCGGCGGGATAATTACCGATTACGTTGCCAGTTGAGAGCATTTCAACTGCGGTTGGGTGGCAGCCACCGCGAATTCGACCGACGACAAAACCGCTTCCGTTCTCTCCATCAATGTAGAGATTTCCCCTGTCGTCAAAGACATCGTGTGCGACACCGCCGAAGCTATAGTCACTCACCGTCGCGCAAGGCTTCGAATCATTTCTTTTGTAAAAACTCACGGTGGCGTTGGCGCTGAAATTCCCGACCGCGACGAGGCCGCTCTTTGAAACGGCGACGGCCCGCGGACTGTTGCCCACATCGTCAAGCGTGAGCTTTGGAATTCTTGTGTACGGAGGCTCGAAAACGACTACGGTGCCGCCATTCGCATTTGTGACGTAGACGTTACGAGCACTGTCGGTCGTCAGGCCGATCGGCGCGTAAAGATCACCTACGATCTGGCCAACTTGAGGGTTTCCGTTGCCTTGCAAGTAGATATTGATAACGCTTTTGTTAGTGTCGGAAACGAAGATTAAGGGTTTGCCTTCAGCATTCGGATCGAAGAAGCTGTGAGTTGCGGGAGGCGCTACCGGCTTTGGCCGACCAAACGCCAAGACATCTTCCAACTGGTTTCCGGCGCCGGGTTGTGTCGGACCGACTTGCGCGGCGCTCGAACAACCGGCTAGCATTGCGAGTGCGAACGTTGTGAGCGCGCGGCTTACGGTTTGAGAAACACGCATGGCTGAAAACTCCTAACGTGTAGTCGGTAGGGCTGATAGTAGTGCAGCCCACATCCAAATCGGCGGAGCAGTGTGCATCCAGCTCTCCGAAATGAGCGCTGGACTAACCCTAGGACTAGGCCAACCCCTCATAACTAAGGGTGCGCCCTTTTCCTTCAAATGTCAACCCAAGCTGGCTCCTTTCTGAAATCCTGAGGACGACGAGTACACATCCCGCCGGGGCTTCATTTCTCAAGCCTGGAACCTGCCCAAGCGCCGAATCCGAACACGATGCTATTGCAGTCTTCGGACAGACAACTCTGGACGATGAAGGGGACTTTGATCGCGGCTATTGCCGCCTATGCCGTCGTCGTGTTCGCGCTGGCGCTCCATCACCGTTAACGCGCGAAAATAACAAGGGTTCTTTATTGCCGAAGGGAGCGAAAACGCAACTGAGAATACGTCCTGCCCCCAAAAAACTCTGCGCATAAAATTGGGAGTACAGTATGATGTTGCGTTGCAAGGTAACAGCGTTTCTCTTGACAGGTACGGTTCTGTTGACGGTGGCTTGCAGCAGCGGCCCCGTTTCTCCGGCCTCTCCGGCCGTAGCCAACTCCGCATCGGGCGGATCGACATCCGGAGTGGGCGCCGCTTCGCAGTCGCGAGCGAGTAAGATTCAACATATCGTTATCGTGATGCAGGAAGCACGGAGCTTCGACGATCTGTTCTGCGGGTATGCGGGGGCGAACGGAAAATGCGCGGGCCAGACGATTCCGCTGGAGGCGAACTGCACGCTCTCGGATACGTTCCAAGACTTCGAGCGGGACCGTAAAACAGGCCACTTCGGTAGGGATCATGCCAGTTGCCCCGGCTATAAGCGCCCGGAGTACGCCCACGTCCCAACGTCCGAACTGACCCAATACTACAAGATCGCGCAGCAATACGTGCTCGGCGACGCGATGTTTTCCTCGACGGGCAACCCGACGTTCGAGTCGCACCAATACCTGATTGCCGCGCAGTCAGGGAACGCCGAAAATCAGCCGTTCGGCAAGACGCCGCCGGAGGGCTGCGCCTATCGTCAGTGGGTGGATCAGTTCAAGGGCGGCAAGATCGCTGCGTGCTTTGCCTACAAAACGCTGGCCGACGAATTAAACGTGGCGGGTTTGACCTGGAGCTATTACCACACTGCCAACCGCAAGCACCCCATCGTCGACACGTGGGACGCGTTCGGGTGGATTAAGGGAGGAAGCAGCACGGCGCCGTCGTCGCAGTTCATTGAGGACGTCGGTCGCGGTAAACTGGCATCGGTGACGTGGATTACGCCCGCGTTTGCCAACTCTGATCTGTCCGGATCGCTCTCAGCCGGCGGTCCAAACTGGGTCGCGTCGGTGGTGAACGCGGTCGGCGAGAGCCAGTTCTGGAACACGAGCGCGATCGTCGTCATGTGGAGCGGCTTCGGCGGATGGTACGACCACGTGGCGCCCCCGATGCTCGACTACGAAGGACTCGGCTTTCGGGTTCCGGTGTTGGTCGTGTCGCCCTATGCGCTCAGCGGTTCGGTGGCCCACACCCAGTTCGAGACGGGAAGCGTTCTGAAATTCGTCGAGGATACTTTCGGTCTTCCTCGGCTCGCGGTCAGCGACGCCCGCGCCCGCGACCTCGGGGCTTCGACGCTCAACTTGAAACAAGCGCCGCGAGCGTTCGTTCCGATCTAGACCCCGGCACTCCGCAAGAGTAGTAATTCTACGCATGGCCGCCACGGCCGTGCAGCGGCATCCTTGAGGGAGTTCACTCTCTGCAAGGAGTTTTGCTATGGAGTTACTTCGCAAACCATTGGTATTGGGGTGTTGCCTGGCCGTCGCCGGTTGCGCGCAGGGCAACCTGGGCGGCCCCGGGGCGCTCGGCCCGGGCGGGCTCTCGGCACTGCCGAGCGCGCCGCATGCCGGTGCGCCGGCGTCGCGGATGAAGCGGCTTTCCGGGTCGAACGGTCCCCAGATTTACGTTTTCCAAGGTCAACCCGACGCCGGAACCCCGCAAGTGGGTCTCGTCAACATCGGAAACACGCTCTACGGAACCACCAGCGCAGCCGGGGCCAATAACCTCGGCTCGGTCTACTCCGTCACGACAGGCGGCGTGGAAACGGTGATGCACAGCTTCGCGGGCGGCGCCGACGGCGAGACGCCCTACGGAGCGCTCACCAACGTCAACGGTACGCTCTACGGCACGACCTATCAGGCCGGCGCCGCGCACGGCACGATCTTCTCGATTACGCCATCGGGCTCGTACAAGGTCGTGTATAACTTCGGAACCACGACGGGCGACTGCATTGAGCCCAACTCAACGATGATCTACCTTCCCGGCAAGAAGGCACTCTACGGCTACGCGTATCGAGGCGGTGCGAACGGCGAAGGCTGCATCTTCAAACTGAACCTCGCCCACAAGACGCCGAAGGAAAGCGTCGTCTATAGTTTCACCGGCTCGGCCAGCAGCTCGACGGAAGCGAGCGCCCCCGTTTACTACAACGGCGCCCTTTACCTCACGACGCCGGGAGGCGGTGCGAATGGTTTGGGCGCCGTCGTAAAGGTGACGTTCACGGGTCAGGAGAGCCTCGTCTACTCGTTCGGCAGCGAGCCCGATGGAGCGCATCCGCAAGCGGGCCTCACCGTCGTCGGGAATGCGCTGTATGGCACTACCTCTGAGGGTGGCCAGGGCGCGTGCGCCGGCTCTGCGGGCTGCGGCATCGTCTTCAAAGTGACGGCCGCCGGGAAAGAAAAAGTGTTGTACCGGTTCAAAGATGACGTGAAAGTAATCGATGGAGCAAACCCGCAGTCCCCGCTGATCGCAATCGGCAACACGCTCTACGGCGTGACGGCGTTTTGTAGCGGGACCGGCTGCGGTGCAGGCGTGGTCTTCGCCCTGAACACGTCCGGCAAGGGTGGCGACTCTATCGTGTTCGACTTCCTTGATACTGCCTCGGACCCGGACGGATATCCATTGTTCCCCTTCGGTGCCCTCCTGAGCCTCAACGGTATGCTCTACGGAACGACCGAGGACTCCGCGAAAGTCGGCGCCGGAACCGTTTACGCCGTGCCGCAGTAGCGGCTACGAGTCGCGTGTCTGCGATCGCGCGAGCAGCCGCCCAAGCTGCAAACGCGATCGCAGATTCAACTTCTTCAGTGCCGATGACACATGTTTTTCTGCGGTACGGGAACTGATGTGTAAGATTTGTGAGATCTCCTCGTTCGAATGGCCCTTCGATACCAGCTCGGCGACCTCGAGCTCGCGAGAAGACAGCGCCGAAGCGCCGGCGTCCGATCTCTCAACCTCCAGCCGCCGCAAATCGCGCACGGCGCCCAAGGATCGGTACGTCTCCAGGGCGCGCCGTAGTTCGCCTCCCAACTCGTAGCCGCGAGCGGCGAGCCACGGCCAGCCGATCTCTTCGAATCCCGCCGCGGCCGCGAGTGCCGAGGCGCGCAGGTCGGCCTCTACAATGCCGCGCCGGATAGCGAACGCGTCGAAGAGTCCCAATGCAGCCTTATTCACGCGATCTTGCGGCCGCGAAGCCGCCTCGACGAGCCGGCCGCGCATCGTCAGGACATCCTCGCTCCGTCCGAACTGCGCTGCGGCTAAGTAGGCAAAAAGAAAGCGATGCGGTCGTCGCAGAAGGAGCGCGATCCGCGCGATCCAGCCCGCTGCTTCGTCGGTTTCACCGCGCAGCCCCAGCGCCCACGCATATGGACCGCCCAGCAGCCCGACGGCGAGCTTCAGGTCGCGCTCGACCCCGTAGCGCAGAAACGATTCCGTATCCTCGCGGTGAAGGCGCGAATCGTCGCCCGCGCAGATGCCTAGCACAAAGCTGGCGCTCTTGACGTGCACGAGACTTGGATAACTCTGCAACGCGAGGCTGTCGAGGCTACGCAACAATTCCGCGGCCCCCGCGAAGTCGCCGCGAAGCGCATGTTCCAATGCGGACGCCGCGTATTCCAGCGCCATGACCGTGGCTGGCTGCCGTGGTTTCAGCGTCATCGCCACGCGAAAGTGTTCTCGCGCGGCCGCTACATCGCCGAGACCAACCGCCTCGATCGCGATCTGGCAGGATATGAGCCGCAGCTGAAAGCCTCCGTCGTCCTGCCGGCGAGCCGCGTCGAGCGCGCGTGAGGCAAACAGGCGCCACTGTTCGATCTCTCCGCGCAAGGCAGCGATTCGGAAGCGATCCCATGCCAGATGCATCGCGACCTTAGAATCTTCAACCGGTTCGCGAATCTCGTCCAAGAATGCGGACGCCGCGTCGTCATCGAGCGCCGCAATGCATTGGAACGCGAGCTGCGCGCGAAATAAATCGAGCCTCTCGGGACGCAGCTTCGGGCGCAATGCCGCGATCGCCGCCTGACACTCGGCCATAGCCGCGCCGACATCGCCCGTGTTGTGCAACTGGCGGACGACCACCGACGCGTTCTCCGAGTAACCTTCAAAGTCGCCGGCCTCCCAATAGAGTGCCGCAGCGCGCCTCAGGCGGTCGGTACCTCCGCGCAGCTCGCCCATCTGCCCTAACGCGACGCCTAGTTTATGCTCGGCCTGGGCAGTATTCGGACGGGCGGCAAGTGCGTGTTCGTAGTAGAGGACCGCATCGGCGAGGGCTCCCATAACGAACGCGTTGTCGCCGGCTATCTCGTAATACTCGGCTGCTCGACGCAGATCGCCCGCTCGCCACCAGTGGTGGGCGAGCTGCACGCTGGCCGCGTTTCGATTCGCTTCCTTTTCGAGTTGCGTTGCGATCGCTTC
>JAFAXS010000163.1 GCA_019240755.1 Vulcanimicrobiota bacterium | reverse complement strand
GTTTGTTCCTCTGCCGCTGACCGCAAGGTTCCCAGTCGTTGGATCGATCGAGCAGCTGAAGGGAAGCATCGCTGGGCTGTAGATCATCGCCATCGGACTCGTGCCGCCGTGCGCATACTCAAGGACGACATAGTTACCACTGTCGACGACGAACACGTGGCCGGCGGCATCAGTACACTCACCCTCCGGCACGGCGGTGGCTCCGAGCTGGCCCACCGGTTTAAGGCGCGGATATGTGTAAACGTAGACCCCAAGTGCCGGGAGATACGGGACCGTGACGTATAACAGGTCGCGTCCTTTCGCTTCGGGCAACATCCACGATCCGCCGCGCTCGGCGTGCGTGACGACCACACGGCTTTGCGGGATCGTGCCCGGCGCACCGATCGACGGCTGCGATCCGCCGCACGCTGCGAGCAATGCAGCAGCTGCGCCGACGATAAGCGCTGAGCGGGCGAAGGTCTTCAATCTGCGGTACCTCCTGGGAAGCTGAACGGACGAGCGGCTAACGACGTTCGCCGCTGCCGTCAGCTATCCCAGCGGAGTAAGCGTCTCGAGTCCGCGAGCTTGCGCGATGCCTCCCAATGCCTCGGATGCGATAAGCCCGTCGCAGTCGCGATCTCGGCAAGAGTATACGCGTCGAGCTTCGGCGCGATCTCGCGCTTGAAACACGCCTCGTCGCGCTGCGCGCGGGGTGTTCGCGCGCCCAGTTGCGGTTGCGGCGATCCCCTCGCTACTCGCCTCACCTCGCGCACGATTTACGTCAGCGCTGCGGCGTGGATCGTTGCCCGCCACGGTTTGCGCTGCGAGCGCCTTGCGCGCCGTCGCGATCGCGCGAAGCCCACGGTCTCGCGGGGCAACTTGCGCTTACCGGGTTTACGTACCGCTGAGTTGCTCCCCGAACGATTTGACGACATGGATCTTACCTACGATGCTCTTGTTAAAATCTGAGAGGTCTTCCGCAGGGATCCAATACTCGGCGTGCTCCTTGCCGCCGACCTGATTTCGTTCGTACTTTGCTAGGAACGCTTTTGTGACCTGAAACTCTGTTATGTAGCCCAGCGGCGTGTTCCACTTGGACGCTATCTCTTCAGCATAGCGAGAGCTGCAAACGGGGTAGAATATAGGCTGCTCGGGCAGGCGTGGAGGGAATACAGAAAAATTAGATGCCGCTATCAGAGAGAGTTCCTCTTCTCCGACTGGTCTGAAAAGTGTTTCCGTGGACGCCACCCAGATGCTTACGGTATGCGAAGAGCGTTCCGGCAGAGACGCGATCCGTTTCTTGTGGCGCACGTGGACATATTGCCAGATCACTCCACGCCCGATTTCATAAAGGTCATCCGATATCGATATCGTTATCAGCCTTTCCCGAGTGATAGATTTCGTCACCGTGCCATCGTCGCAAAGGATCTTGAATGTTGGCCAATCGTTCATTGATTCCATTGCCAAAGCACAGATAGTCCCGCGGACGGTGTGAACGGTGAACTCGCCACTCTCTATCGCGGCCCACCATTGCGGACTTCCAAAAAGCCCGTGCTCTGGCAAAATGCCATAGTCATCGGTTGTCAGCGTGACCTCTTGAACTCTCTTGGTACGCGCTGTGTCGTCCCACAACGCGTAAACCTTCGCATACCCGGGTTGTTCTCGTTCAAGACCCATGCTCGCATCGTTGCTAAAGCGTTTTAGCGAGTCCTGTCAGCGCTTCCCAATGCCGTGGATGCGGCACCCTCGCGCCGGCCCGGATGCGCGAGCAGGCTACGAGCGATAAGCCCGTCGCGGCCGCGATCTCCGCGGGCGTAAACCCCGCCTTATCTTATGTGCTTGAAGAGAGCAAGTACGATTCCAAACAATGCGCCTCCACCCACTAGCACGGGCTCCCGTATGTTCCATTTCGCGTAAAGAACGACAAGAGCCGCAAGCAATATACTCAGGCCGACGACGTCGTGGATGGTGCTGCGTGCCACTAAAAAAGACGTTCCGAGCAGAACGCCGACCACCGCGACGGTTACGCCACGCACGAAGCCCTGCAACCGTCCATTCTTGCGATAGCGCCGTAACAGTGGAGTTCCCAGGAGCACGAAGATAAGCGATGGTGTGAAGATGCCAATAGTCGCCGCAATCGCCCCGGGCAACTGATGGTTGAGGTAGCCGACGAACGTAGCCGTGATCACGACCGGTCCAGGGGATACGATACCGACGGCGACTGCGTCCAAAAACGCTTGGTTTGACAGCCAATGGTATTGATCTACGACGTAGGCCTTCAAGAATGGTACTATGACCAGCCCGCTGCCGAATACCAGCAGTCCAGTCTTGAAGAAAAACCAAAAGAGCTTTGGCACCGCGACGCTCTGATAGGCACTAGCTATGAGGGGCGCGATCGATCGTAGGCGAACCTCGTCGGATCTAGGCACGGCCGACTCAATCTGCGTCTTGGACGGCCGATAAAATACGAAGATTCCCAGCGCACCGGCCACCAGAAAGAGCGCGACTAGTTCTTGCTGCACGATGACCGTAACCGCGCATGCGGTGGCCGCGAACGTGTACGCTATCCACTCACTGCGCAATGTCTTCCGCCCCAGATCCCAACAGGACTTGACGATTATCGCGATGACTACAGGGCCGACGCCATAAAAAACCGCTTGCAGCTGCCAGGTTGAGCCAAAGTGCACGTAGAGCGCCGCAATGCCAACAACAATCAGGAATGGGAAAGCCGCAAATGCGATAGCCACACCGAGAGCCCCAACAATGCCGTGCGTGACGTAGCCACAGTAGACACCTAGCTGATAGGCCAGCGGTCCAGGGCACGCGGTAGCGATCGCCAGCCCTTCATCGTATTCATCGGGGCTGATCCAGTCGTATGTTTCAACCAGATCACGACGCATGTAGTTGGCGAGCGCCACAGGGCCGCCGAAGCCCGTTAGCCCCAAACGCAAAAAATACCAAATGAATGATGCGAGCGAGACGGAACGGCTCACGGCTTAACAGCCACAACACCCAGGCGCGGCACGCCGCACGGAACTCATATCCGGACGGTCGTACTGATCCGATAGCCATTCCCTTTCGCTGAATACTGATCGACCCACCGCAACCGCTCCCATTTGCCGGATCAATTCCATGCGGCGCATGAGATGGAAGGGCTCGCGACGCCGCCTCGCGTTAAGGCGAGGCTTCTCGGCTAAGAAAGTCCACGCTGATCCCCACCTTCTACACCGACTGCGCAGCGCTGAGAATTACTTCGACCACGCGGTTTGGTCGCGAGAGCATCGGCACGTGACTCGAATCGAGTTCGGTCGTCGTGGCTTTCATGCGTTTCGCAAGAAAGCGTTCAAGATCCGGGTTGACGGTGTGATCCTTCTTTCCGACGATGTACCAGCTCGGTTTGCTCCTCCACGCGACGCCCGGGGCATCGTGCGCAAAGATGTTGGCAGCCGGCGCGCCCTGCGTGGCCCACACGAGCTGCTGCTCGGTCGCCGAGAGATCGCCGCAAAAATATTGTAGGCCTTCTTTGGTCAGCCAGATACGTCCATCGACGACTTTGATGTGCTTGAGCACGTCGGTCGCAGGGAACTTCTGCTGTATGCTCTGCGATGTCTCGCCGGCGGCGGTATCGGGAGCAAGCGCGTTGATATAAACGAGAGCTTTCACGCGCGGGTCGGTTCCGGCGGCCGTGATCACCGTGCCGCCATAGGAATGTCCGACAAGCACGATAGGGCCCTTCATCATGTCCATCGCCCACTTAGCAAAAGTGACATCGTTTTCGGGTGTATTGAGCGGGTACTGCGCAGCAATGCAATCGTAACCTCGCGCTTGCAACGGGCCTATCACTTTGGTAAAACACGAGCCGTCGGCCCAAAGACCATGACAGAAAACTATGCTCGGCTTGCCCGCACCGCTCATCGTCGCAGCCACTTCCGTTTTCGCCGATGCAAAGGAGTAGCTCACCGCGGCGGCACCAATCGCTGCCGTGCTCGTCTCAAGGAATCGAGCGCGTTTGACGCTTGTTTTTGAATGCATACTATCGCTCCCATTGATGTAGTACAGGACTCGTTCAGTTCACACGTGCTCAAAATGGCTCCTCTTAATTAAAAGGCCGTTTGAGCGGACGCGCGACGCGACGGTCGCCTCTACGCCGTTAAGCGCATTTCTGCGAAAAGCCCTTATTTTTAAGGGCTCTTTGGCCTCATGCCGACGCCCGCCGCGATGTGGCCAGGGCGTCTTCATATGCGATGCCTCCCAAAGCTGAACGGACCAGCGACTAGGGAGGTTCGGCGTGGCAAAGCGAAAGTCTCCCCGTCACCAGCCCCTGCTGGTGCGAGGAGTACGCCGTGAGATTTGTTGCTTTCAGCCGCCACGCGCTTAGCCTTAGCGTCGCAACACTCTTGATCGCAGGTTGCGGGGCGTTACAACCGCCGATCGGCACGCCGGGAGCGATGCCTCAATCGCCGGCGCGATTGGCGAACGACGCGCGCGAGCGGGGACCATTCCTTTATATGGCCCAATGCTGCTGGCCGGTGTTTTCAAACCGGGGCAACATCACTATCTACGATCGCGGGCTTTCGAAGGTGGCGCTCACCATCACTAAGCGGGTGTCAAATCCGTCGGTGATAACCGTCGATCGCGCCGGACGAATCTACATGCTGAGCTGGCTCGACTATGGTCAGGGCGTTGTTGAGTATGACGCCGGCAGCGACAAAATGTCTCGACGCATCAAACTACCGTACGTTTGGACGGCCACAACGGACGCGTCGAATAATCTCTACGCTGCCGCATGCCCTGCATGCCATCTCTACGTGAGGGGAAAGGGATCGATCAACGAATACGAGGCCGGCACCAAGACTCTGCTGCGTACGATAAAGCACGGCGTCGATTCACCAACTGCGCTTGCGTTCGATACGGACCAGAACCTCTACGTGCTAAACGACAACGGCTCTAAAACGGCGGTGCTCGTCTACGCGCCGGGCTCGAGCAAACCGATCCGGAGCATTCCGCAGGGCTTCACGACGATCAACGCCATCGCGCTCGACCCTTCCAACCATCTCTTCGTGATTCGCAGCCCGGTCAGCGGAGCCGCAAGCGTCGTTGAGTACAAGCGGGACTCGAACAAGATCTTGCGCACCATCACCAAAGGGATTCAAAGTCCACAAACGATGGCGCTCGATAGCTCGGGGACGCTCTACGTTTCAAACACGCCATACCCGAGCAACGGCTGGGTCTCGGTCTACGTCCCGGGAAGCTCCGCCCCGAGCTACCAAATCACTTCGCAAATGAACGATCCCCAGTTGCTCGCAATTGACCGTGACGGCAATCTCTACGTCGGGAACGACTACTATGCCGTCGCGCTCGCACGTCCCGAAACGTCATCGCGCAACTACGGCAGCGTGTGCATCTATGGACCGAAAGAAAAAAAGCCTGAGCGCTGCGTTCCAAACGAGCAAGACAGCTATCCGTATTCGCTGGCCGTAAAACCTCGATAGGTTTTTGAGCTCGGCTTGGTGCGCTACAGCTTTAACGAGAAGACCGTGCCCCACCCCTCCGAGCCTCCGCCATAAGTGGTTCCGTAAAGCGTGCCGTTCAGGGCGATCAGTCCGGCTTCGGGGTCTCCGGCATAGCCATCGTTTGCGTTGCCGAAACTATACAGCACTCTTTCCCTACCATCGGTCGTGATGCTAAAGATCGTTCCGCAGCCTCCGGACCTGCAGTACGACGTACTGCCGCCGCCACTCGTGGTGCCATACAGCTTGCCCTTTACCTCGATCAGCGGTGCGTTGGGGATAGCGCCATCTGTTCCGTTGCCGAAGCTATGGAGTATCTTTTCCGTGCCGCTCGGCGTGATGCTAAACACCGTCCCGCCGCAGGCGCCGCGGCGGCCGCATTTATCGTATGCGCCTCCGACCGGCGTTGTGCCGTACAGCGTGCCGTTTACCTCGATCAAGGATGCACCTGGGGCAGCGCCGTCGGTTCGGTTGCGCTTGCCGAAGCTATGCAGCACTTTCTCGCTGCCGCTCGGCGTGATGCTAAAGACCGTGCCGCGGCCGTACGCGCCGCCGCCGACCGTCGTCCCATAGAGCGTGCCGGCGACGCCGACGAGGGCTGCCCTAGGCGCACTGCCGTCGATTCCATGACCGAAGCTGTGCAGCACTTTCTCCGTGCCGCCGGTCGTTACGCTGAAGACCGTGCCGCCCGTAAAGCCGTCAGAGGTGGTGTAAACGCCGCCAAGATACGTCGTGCCGTAGAGCGTGCCGCCGACGTCGAGGAGCGCGGCTTGGGGCTCGGCGCCGTCTGGTGAGCCGCCGAAGGAGTACACGACTTTCTCCATGCCTCCCGTCGTGAGGCGAATGACGGTGCCGCTCTTCGTGTTGCCGCCGCCTGTCGTCGTGCCGTAGAGCTTGCCCGCAACCTCGATCAGGGCCGCCGCGGGGTGACGGCCATCGTGTCGATGGCCGAGACTATGCAGCACGGTCTCGGTGCCGCCCGTCGTGACGCTAAAAACCGTACCGCAGCTGTTGTCGGCGGTACCGTAACAGTAAACCGAACCACCATTGTCCGTCGTGCCGTAGAGCGTGCCGCCTACATCGACGAGGCTCGCGCGGGGAAATGCGCCGTCGGGGAACCCGGCAAAGGCATGCAGGAGTTTGTAGGTCGTGGCGTTGGCACGCATCGCGAGCGCGCTGTTTTGCGGCATCGCGCCCGGCGTGCCGATCGGCGGGTGTAATCCTGCGCAGGCTGCGAGCGTCAGCGCCATAGAACAGCCCGCTGCGCGGCGCGTGATCAGAAGGTTCGTCATTTGCTTCGCTCCATGATCGAAGAACGTTGGGCCCTAAATCATTCGACCATCAAGGCCAGGCGCCCCCAGCGCGGCAGCCGAGATCGTGCTTTACAGCGAATAGTTAAACGTCGTGCTACGACAGCCGCAACGGTAGCGGACGCTGTTTCTGCCGGCCTTGAGGTCAAACACCAAGACGGTAGCCGCGCGCCCGGCGGGGATCCTCCCGGAACCGGTGATCTTCGGTTGCGACGGATCGCTCCAGATCGTCAGGCCAAAACGCAGTGCTCGCGGTGCCGCGAACGTGAACGTCAGCCACCCGTCCGTAACGCTCGCGCCCAACAGCCTCGGCATTTCGCGGCCGGGCACTTCGGGTAGCGGGCGATTGAAACGCGAAACCGGATAATCCGCGTAGCGAAACACCCGGCTCGGCAACGTGCGCCCGGAAAGAAATGTCATGCCGACGTGTGCGTCGTGATAGTCGATCGTTGCCGGATAGAGCGTGTCGCCATGAAGCAAGTCCGACTCAAAGTGTTTTCCTCCAACTATATACGGGAAAGCTACTGCCCGCGGCGCAGCTGAGAACGTCCGAGCATCGCGAGCTGCCTGGCTTAGCGTTTCGAGATGCAATCCGTCACGCACGGCCTCATCGAACAAAGCATTCATGACGAGCGCGTTGGTGGGAAGAACGCCGTCGACAGGCTCTTCCTGTACCGTCATGACCATCGGTTGAGTCTCGCCCGCCGCGGCATATGCGTCGACAAGTTTTCGCGCATATGCGGCAGCGGCCGCCGGAGAAAATCCACCGCGCTGCAGCAGGTCGTCGGGGTCGGTAGAGAAGGCCGCTTCACGCCCGCTAAGGTACGCGCGCGTCAGATCGCGCGCCGTCCACTCGAAGGCTAGGAAGGAACAACCGCCATCCGGTTGCGGCCGCTTGTACGAATGAACGTCGGCACAATACGTGCCCCAGGGCGCGCCGAGGTCGGAGGTACCGTCGGTGCCGTGACTGTTCCAAGTAATTCCCCAGAACGCGTGCTCGCCGAATGAGAGAGCGCGCGGGATGTCGCGTTCTACGCCGGCCGTAAGAATGCTGACACTCGGAACGTACCATGGAAGCTTCGCCGACATCGCGGCGTGCAGATCGCCCCAGAACTGAGCCTGGGCATCGTCCCCGTTAGTACGGTGAAATGCGTTGTAGTCGGCGGCATAGGTCATGTGATGAATATCGCCCACCATCCAAGATACGGGCACGTGGTGTGCGGCGGCCGTTCGCTCGATGTTACGCACGCCTTTCACCGAAATCACCTCGTCGAGAGAGGTAAAGACGAAGCGCGTCTGCGTCGCTTTGGGCGGTAGAGACCAATGCGGACGGCCCGGAGACAGATTTCTTCCTAAAACCTTGAAGCCGCACTTTGCGAAGCGCTCGTCGATCGGCGGAAAATCGCCCGCGGGCACTCGATACCAAAGCACTCTGTCGTAACTTACGGTGCACGGAGCGGCACTTCGGTCGACGATGGTGCTCGCGGCGTTAGGCGCCGACGACGACGCGGGCGCGGTAACGTGCGCGCAAGCTGCAACCGGGACGGCAACGACCGTTATCAGCCGTCTGAGAATCGCCCGAATAATCGTTGACCGAAAAGATCGGCTTGCAGTAATCGACGCCGCTTTAAGTTCGATTGCGATTCACTTACCAACTAAAGACTACTTGACCGTTTCCGGACGCGTTTTTCCAGTTTCCCCAATACCTCACGTACGTTGCGCTCGGCTCGACGTACGATGAACCGCCGCCGCCACCGCCGCCGCCGCTGGAGACGCCGAAGCACGAGCCGCCGCCACCGCCGCCGCCGAAATAGCCGCCACCGCCGCTCCCTGTGGGCGTGCCGCCAACATAGATGTGCAGTGGCTCCTTTGGCGTGACCGGAATTACGGCATAGACGCGAGCTTCTCTGCCGGTCCGCGGACAGCTAGCGCCGCCGGCGCCGCGTGCAACGACCGTAATTTGAGTGACGCCGCGCGGCACCACGAACGATTGTTCCGTTCCGGTGTAAGAAAACGTAACGCCCTGCGTTAAGGCTTTCGCCGGCGCTGCTGCAGAAGGCATTGCATGCTGCCCACCGCCACCGCACCCGGCGAGCAACGCCGCGGTGGAACCGGTGCAAATCGCGTAGCGAGCGAAGATTCTCATCAAGGAGTAACGGCGTATACGGTGCCGTTGCCGTTGCTGCCGCCACCTCCCGATGTTCCGAACAAGGTCCCACGCACTTCAATTAGCCCGGAATCGGGACCGCTGGCATCCGGGGCTCCTTTGAATTGATAAACGATGGTTTCTTCGCCGGAGGGCGTCATCTTAAAGAGGATTCCGCACCCCGGACCTTGCGCACAGCCTCTGCCCCCGCTCGCCGTCGTACCGTAAAGCTCGTCGCCTACCGCAATAAGCCCGTTCGGAGACTGACCGTCGGCGCCGCCTTGGAAATTGTAAATGATGCGCTCCTCGCCGGAGAGCGTTACTTCAAAGACGGATCCGCACGGTAGGTAATAGGTGAGTCCGCAGTTATGGTTGCCGCCGGAGATCGTCGTGCCGTACAAATTACCGTTGAGCATCGCGAGCCCACTCGCTGGGAGGGCGCCGTCGTTCCAGCTGCCCTTAAATCTGTGAAGGATCGTCTCAGTTCCCGAAGGGGTCATTTTAAAAACCGTGCCGCAGCCGTAGCTAAAATAGCACCGGCTGCTGCCGCCGGCGGTCGTCGTGCCGTAGAAGTTGCCGTTGTACAAAAGGAGTCCGCCGCTGGGTGTTCCAGCGTCTTTACCGCCTTTGAACGCGTAGAGAATGCTCACGTTGCCGGACGGCGTTATTTTGAAAATGAGCCCACAGCCCGGCGTTTGTGCGTAGTAACACTTTCCAGTTCCGCCAGCTGCCGCCTCGCCGTAGAGCGCACCGTTGAAAAAAGTCAGTTGAGAATCCGGATTAGCTCCTTTAGCTCCACCCGGCAGACGACTCTGTACGTGTTCTTTGCCCTTCGGCGTGAGTTCAAACACGGTGCCGCAGCCCTTGACATGGCCCGACTTGCACCCGGATCCACCGCCGTAGACCGTGGTGCCGAACAGGACGCCCCCCAGATCAGTCAACGCGGCGGTGGGTGCTTCTCCGTCGGTCCCACTCGTGAAGACGTGCAGCACGCGCTCTTGTCCCAAAAGGCTCACTTTGTACGCGATCCCGCAGCCGTGAACGAAACGGCATCCGCCATTGCCTCCAAGCGCAGTCGTGCCGTAAAGGTCGCGGCCGATTAAGATGGGCGCCGCATTCGGATCTGCGCCGTCATTGCCTCCCGCAAAGGAATGTACGACGCGTTCTAGAGCAGGGTGTAACGGGATCGTCTCCGACGCCCCGATCGGCGGCTGCATGCCGTCCGGAGCTGGTCGAAGCCCGCCACAACCTGCAAACATCGCCGCAGCGCACGTGACGCCTAGTACGTGGCGAGGAAGTGGCGAGGTTCGCATTTTCTTTGCCTCCCAAAAAGCAGCGATCCGGCAATCCAGCGGTTCGGCGAATCGACGCTTTAGTCCCATGCAGCGCGGTAGTCGCTCGCGGAGCTGAGCGTCACGCAAGTTCGTTCTTGGTCGAATTGGAAAAACGCCGACGCCGAAGGTCAGGTCGTCTTTAGCTGGCAGTAACGCGAATACGAAGTCCGTTTATCGGATTGCGATTCCCTGAGGGAACGCGAGCCCGGTGTGGCTTCCCTTGATCGTTGCAATCGGACGCATGTTGCCGGTCGCGCCGGCCGCGTACACCGTCGCGCTGCTCTGGCTGCCGATGCCGCTCGCCGCATAGATATTGCGTGCTCCATCCACTGCGATGCCGCCTGGAACGTGCAAACCGGTCCGGCGGCCCGCAACGTCTTGGACCGGCGCTACGTTCCCCTGTGCTTCCGCGGAGTAGACGGTCAGACTATTCCCGTCCGCGTTCGCGACGTAGGCGTTGAGGGCGGAATCAACGGTTACTTGTGTGGGATCGTGGAGATTCGTCAGGTTGCCGGCGATGGTCCGAATTGGTGCGACGTCGCCGTTGCTTCCGGCGGCATAAAAGGTGACGGAGCCGTACGCGTTGGTAACGGCGACGTTGTCGTGCGCGTCCAACGCCAGGCAGTTCGGATGATTCAGCTGAGTCTTGGCGCCTTGAATGATGACGATCGGCGAAACGTCGCCGTTCGATCCGGCATCGTAAACGGTTACGGAGCCCTTCTGCGATCGGCCGCCGGCGATGTTTGAAACGTAGATCGCGCCACTGCTCGGATCGACCGCGATCCCGGTCGGCAAAGCGAGCTTCGTGTGGGAGCCGCCAATCGTCGCGATCGGCTTGACGTTGCCGTTCGCGCCCGATCCATACACGGTCACGGATGGAGGATATGCGTTCGCAACGTAGATTTTGCCGCTGTCATCCACCGCGACGTCGTGCGGATGGCCGAGACCCGTTTGCGAGCCGCGGATCTCCTGGAGCGGCTTTACGTCGCCATACGCTTTTAACGGGTAGACCGTCACGCTGTCGCGGCCGAGGTTGGTGACGTAGACGCACGGACACGCGGTCCTACGGTGCGCGCCTGGCGAGAGCGACTGCGCACCCGACAAAGTCATCGGCGGCTGCGCGGTCCCGCAGCCGGCCGCCAACAGTGCGGTCACGCAGACCGCGAACGAAAACCGTGAAGCTCCCATCGCCTTCGCCCTTCCGGCCGCACGAACGCCGCAGCCGAGGCGTCTATTCGCTTCGGTTAGCAGCCGTTCTTGTCGCCGAACACCAAGTCGCCGAAGTCGAAGTTTGAGTCGCCTCTGATGTCTTCGAAGTCACCCTGGCCGATGTGGCCGCGGCTGGCGGGAGCGATGAACATCAAGGCTCCATTTTGGCTTGTAGTTGCGCGCTGAGGCGGGAGCGGCCGAGATCGCCACGGCAATAGCGGCAGCGCCGGCAATTATACTTCGTTGCGCGAAATGCGTAGGGCGTTCTCCTTGAGGGCGGAGACGAGTATGCTTCGCAGCCTAAGCGAGACTGATGAAAAAAGTCTGAAGGTTTCATCCAATGCGCGCTAAATGGTAGCGCGACGCCATGACCGACGCGCTTGTCAAGCCGGAGCCGATTTCGCTCGACGCGATCGAGGCGGCGCGAACGCGCATTGCCGGCACGATTCTGCGCACGCCGCTGGTCGAGCTGCAGGGAACGGAATCGAAAATCTTCCTCAAGCTCGAGAACCTGCAGCCGATCAACTCGTTCAAGTTGCGTGGCGCCGCCA
>JAFAXS010000170.1 GCA_019240755.1 Vulcanimicrobiota bacterium | reverse complement strand
GAGTAAACGACGGACTGCAGATCCGGCGAGATGGACGCATCCTCGACCATGTAACGTCCCGGCGTCAGCAGCCGCGCCGCGCCGCCGCTCGCTGACACGAGGTAGAGATGCGGCCAGTTATCTTGCTCGCTGTTGAAGACGAGCCGACCTCCGGCGACCCATTCCAAGAATGGCCCGAGTCCGGTTTGCGGCAGCGACCCGCGCCGCGCGCCGGTGCTCGCCCATGCGACGCGTCCCGATCCGGAACGCGCGTCGGCGACCCAGATCTGCCAGGGCGCCGGATTCCAGCTCAGCGGGTCGCGCGGCGGACCGCCGTCTCCGGGAACCCGAAGGAATGCGACGGAGCTTCCATCGGGCGACCATCGCGGCGTGAAGTCTTGCGACGTGCTCGGCGACAAATATTGAATCGGCGTCGCGTCGTCGCGGTAAATGCCGATGAAACTGTGGTCGGTGCGCGTCGAGACGAAGGCGAGCGACGTTCCGTCGGGCGACCAACGCAGATCCGAATCCTGTCCCCGATCGAAGAATAGCCGCTTCGCAGGCGAGCCTCCGTCGATCGGCGCGATCATCACGGCGCCGCCGTTGGTGAATGCGACGCGGGCACCGTTGGGTGAGATCGCCGGCGCGTCCCCGGTGCCGAGCAGCTTTGGCGAGCCACCACTCGTGGACACCGACCAGACCTGCATGTCCGGCTGCGTCGTAGAGGATGCGGGGTTCGGCTGGAGCGGATCCGGCCAGTTCGCGTCGTGATCACCGCCGCGTACGTAGGCGACGTGTGCGTCGTCGTTCGAGATCGCAATATTCGTCAGCTCTTGGCCGTCGTCGCCCTCGGATGAAAACAGCTGTCGCGGCACAAAGTCCGGCGCGCGAGCGAACCAGAGCGTTCGAACGCCCTGGCGATCGAGCGTGTAGGCAATCGCGGCACCGTGCGCGTCGCGCACCGGTGCCGAAGGAAACGGATAACTTAAGATCTGCGCAAACGTAAAGGCCGCGATCAACACCGCCTAACCTTTTAGGAAGACGCCGTGACGACCCTTTCGCTCACGCTAAACGTCAACTCACCGCGCGCGTCGTCGAAACCGACGTCCACCGTATCGCCCTCGTTCACCTCGCCGGCCAGAATCTTGCGGCCCAGCGGCGTCTCGACCTCGCGCTGGAGCGTGCGCTTCAGTGGACGGGCCCCGTAGGTCGGATCGTAGCCGACCTTGACGATATGGCGCTTCGCGGCGTCGGAGATCTCCAGGCCGATGCGCCGCTCCGCGAGACGCTCGCGAACGCGCCGCAGTTGAATGTCCACGATCTGCAACAGCTCTTCTTCCGTCAGCCCGTGAAACACGATGATCTCGTCTACCCGGTTGAGAAACTCAGGACGGAAATGCTGGCGGAGCTCATCGAGCACCGTCGCGCGCATGACGGCGTAGTCGGCGCCGTTTAGCGAGCCCTTATAGTCGAGTATCCGGTGACTGCCGATGTTCGACGTCATGATCACGATCGTGTTTCTAAAGTCAACCGTGTGCCCCTGGCCATCGGTCAGACGTCCGTCGTCGAGGATCTGTAAGAACACGTTGAAGACGTCTGGGTGCGCCTTCTCCACCTCGTCGAATAGAATCACGGAGTACGGCCGCCGGCGCACGGCTTCGGTGAGCTGACCGCCCTCTTCGAATCCGACGTATCCGGGCGGCGCGCCGATCAGTCGCGCGACGGTGTGCTTCTCTTGATACTCCGACATGTCAATGCGAATCAACGCGCGCTCGCTGTCGAAGAGATATGCGGCCAGCGCCCGCGCGAGCTCGGTCTTTCCGACGCCTGTCGGTCCGAGGAAGATAAACGAGCCGATCGGCCGGTTCGGATCCGCGAGGCCGGAGCGCGACCGCACAACCGCCTCGGCGACGGCATCCACCGCCTCGTCTTGGCCGATGACGCGCTTGTGCAGTTCTTCTTCCAGATGGAGCAACTTCTGCTTCTCGCCCTCCAACAGTTTGCTCACGGGGATGCCCGTCCAGCGCGCGACGACGGCGGCGATGTCGTCTTGATCCACGTCTTCTTTCGAGAGGCGCGCTCCGTCGCCGTGGGCCAAGCGGTCCTCTTCGGCGTTCAGCTCCTTTTGTAGTCCGGCGAGCGTTCCGTAGCGCAGCTCCGCGACGCGGTTGAGATCGTACTGGCGCTCGGCCTGCTCGATCTGGACCTTCGTTCGTTCGATCTGTTCGCGCAACTGCCGCAGCTTGACCGCGGCGTTCTTCTCCGCGTCCCATCGGACGCGCAACCCTGCCTGCTCTTCGCGCAGCCCGGCGAGCTCTTTTTCGAGCTGCTCCAAACGCCGGCGGCTCGCCGTATCGCTTTCGTTGCGCAACGCTTCACGCTCGATCTCCAACTGCATGACTCGTCGCGACACCTCGTCGAGCTCTTGCGGCATCGAGTCTATCTCCGTGCGCAGCTTGGCTGCCGCCTCATCGACTAAATCGATGGCCTTGTCTGGCAGGAACCGGTCCGTAATGTAGCGGTTACTCAGCGTCGCGGCGCCGACCAGCGCCGCGTCTTTGATGCGAACGCCGTGATGCGCCTCGTATTTCTCCTTGAGCCCGCGCAGGATCGAGATCGTGTCCTCGACGCTGGGCTGGTCCACCATGACAGGTTGGAACCGGCGCTCCAGCGCCGCATCCTTTTCGATGTACTTGCGATACTCGTCGAGCGTCGTCGCGCCGATCATATGCAGCTCGCCGCGCGCGAGCATCGGCTTGAGCAGGTTGCCCGCGTCCATCGCGCCCTCGGCTTTGCCCGCGCCGACCACGGTGTGCAGCTCGTCCACGAAGAGAATGATCTGGCCTTCCGACGCGGCGACGTCTTTGAGAACGGCCTTGAGGCGTTCCTCAAACTCGCCGCGGTACTTCGCACCGGCGATCAGAGCACCCATGTCGAGCGCAACGACGCGCTTGTTCTTCAGACCTTCCGGCACGTCGCCCCGGACGATGCGCTGCGCCAAACCCTCGACGATGGCCGTCTTGCCCACGCCCGGATCGCCGATCAGCACGGGGTTATTTTTCGTACGCCGCGAGAGGACTTGCATAATGCGGCGGATCTCTTCGTCGCGGCCGATGACGGGATCGAGCTTTCCTCGTTCGGCTTCCAGCGTCAGGTCGCGCCCGTAGCGCTCGAGCGATTTGTACGTGCCTTCTGGATCTTTGGTCGTTACACGTTGATTGCCGCGCACGTCGCGCAACGCTTGCAACAGTTTGTCGCGAGTCAGCCCCGCATCGCGAAGAATGCGGCCGACCTCGCTCGACGACGCGGCCAAAGCTAGCAACACGTGCTCGACTGACGTATAGTCGTCTTGCAGCGCCTTCGCCTCGTTCTCCGCGACGCTCATCACGCGCGCCAGCTCCGGTGAGAGCGTGACCTGCGCCGAATCCGCGCCCGCACCGGTCAGCCGCGGCAGGTGTCCGATTGCCTCGTCAACGTTCCGCCGGATCACCTTCGGATCTGCCCCCGCCTTGGCCAAGATGTCCGGTGCAATACCCCGCTCTTGCTCCAGCAATGCGGCGAGCATGTGCTCGGGAGCGGTCTGGGCGTTATGTTCAGCCAAGGCGCGTGAGTATGCGGCGTTGAGGCCGTCCGCAACGCGCTCGGTCATCTTCTCTACGTTCATCCCCCTCCATGATACAACCCGGCCCCTCGGCGGGTTGCAGGAACACCCTTTAGTGAAACGCGACCGAATTGAGCCGCACTATTTGTGCAGGTTACATGTGCACGTCGCGCGTGCAGTTGTGCGTTATCCCGGTCTGGCCGCGGCGCTACCCTTGCAGCACACGTGAAGACATTTGTCGCCACGTTCTTGCGAAGGAGCAACACATGAAGGTCTCTACACGTCTTAACTCTGCGGCACTGGCGTTGAGCGCATCCATTGCGGTGCTCTCCGGCTGCAGCGGATCGCAGGCACCCTTTACACCGGCCGCCTCAGCACCACAGAGTCTGATGCCGCCGAACGTTTCCACGCCCGGCGAAGCCCTGTACGTCGCGTCCTCGACCGGATGCAGCTTCATCCTTCACAGCACTTGCCACGCGCTCGTTTCCGTTTATTCGTATCCGGACGGCGCCTATAAGGGCGAGTGGAAGGAGAGCTCCGGTGTCGACACCACGTCGCGGGCGGGCGAAGCGTGCGCCGACAACCTCGGGCACGTTTTCGTCACGTACACCGCAGCCAGTGGGAAGATCCTCGAGTTCGCGCACGGCGGCGCGACGCCGATCGCAACCTTGGGCGACCCCAAGGGAAGCCCGGAAGCCTGCTCGGTCGATGCCGCGAGCGGCAACCTCGCCGTCGTTACGGCGATGCCCGACGGCAGCTCGACGCTATTGGTGTATCGCAACGGCTCGGGCCGTCCCGCAATCGCCTACAGCGACGCGCGCCTCACGTTCACGCACGTCGGTTACGACAACAAAGGCAATGCCTACGTTGACGGTCCGACGGGATTGGCCGTGCTTCGTGCCGGCGGCGATTCGTTCCAGAGCATACCGCTGGATCGCAAAATCGTGTCGTTCGGCAGTCTGCAGTGGGATGGGAATGACATTGCGATCACCGACATCGGCGCGGACGCCATTTACCGGTTTGCCATCAAGGAAAACGCCGGCGGCGGCCTCGGCGGAAAGCTCGTGGGCTACACGACGCTGATTGACCGTTCGAACGGCAATCGCTCGCAAAACCTACGTTTTACGCAAACTTGGATCGCAAACAATAACGTCGTAGCAGCCGACGAGGCAGGCGGCGCCTGCGACTTCAAGTGCGCGGGAAGCGTGAACGCTTGGCACTATCCGCAGGGCGGCAAAGCCTTCAAGAATATCGGAGGCGGTCGCAGCTTCACGAATCCGAGCGGAGTCGCCGTCAGCGTGGGGTTGTGAACTCGGGCAAATGACCCCGGTCCAGGCGACCATGGCAGCGAGGCCTCGCTACGGCGGGACCTCGCTCGTTTTCTAGCTAAGCCGAGCGAAGAGCAGCGCGTCGCAGACCCTTCCGGCGCGATCCAGATAGTGCTGTCGCAAAACGCCTTCCAGTGAAAAGTCCGCTTTCTCCAAGACTCTAACGGAGGCAGCGTTCTCCGCGAATACGAGCGCTTCGAGACGGCGCAAACCACCTTCTTTTAGGGCGTACCCGGAGAGGATCCGCGCCGCTTCCGTGGCTATGCCGCGTCCCCAATATTTGCGGCCCAGCCAGTATCCAAACGAACCGGCGCCGTCTCTCTCTCCTCCGTAAGGATCGAACCCGATGCCGCCGGTCAGCGTGCCGTCGACTTCAATTGCAAAATGACGCGCAAGCGGCACGTTCGTGTTCAAATCTAGCCAACGCTGCGCGTCGCCTAACGTATAAGGATGCGGAAACGCCCGCGTCATCCAGCGCGCCACCATAAAATCATCGGCAACCGCACAAATGGCATGTTCATCGCCCTTTCGATAGGGTCGAAGGACACACAGCGTTCCCGAAAGCACGTTCAGTCGTTCGAGAGTCGCAAGCAAACGCCCGTTCGGGAACGAAGCAGGCACTGTGAGCGACAGCGCACGGACACCTCGGCTTCCGCTGATCGCCGCCGTCGTGGCGATCGCCGGCGTTCCGCTCGTCGCGTCGCTCTTCAATCTCGCGACGCCGTTTTTCCCCTACGGGCGCTTCGGGTTCACAACCGCCGGTAACGGCACGATCACGTCGGTGCTCCCGGCCTCTGCCGCCGCGCAGGCAGGTATTAAGGCCGGAGACCGGCTCGATATGGCCGCGCTCACACCGCAACAGCGCGTGTATGCGCGTTGGTCGCTCACGATCGCGGGCACGAGATCTGACTTTCTTTTTTCGAAGGGGCCGGCGCGGTCGGTGATATTGGTCGCGCGGAGACCGACCGCCGGGAGATTTTCGCGGTTCGCATACTTCGCAATCTTCTGGATCATGGCGCTCGCGGATATCGCGGTCGTTCTCATGGCCGCCTTATTGGTTCTCGCGCTACCGTCGCGTATGACCTGGGCCTTCCTCTTGTATGCCGCGGGTTCGATGTCCGGCTCGCCCATTCTCACTGCGCTGATGTCGCCGGCCTGGGTAGCGGCGTTTTCGGCGTGCATTGGTGTTTTGTGGTGCTTTTCGTTCGCCGGACTAATTGCTTTTGCGTTACGGTTCCCCAGCAATCGCGTCGCGGGCGTCGGCGCGGTACTCGATCGCATGCTTGCGCCCATCGCGGTCGCGCTGGCCGTATCGGTGATCGTCGCCAACGTTGGGTTGATCTATCGTGGAATGGACACCGACGCCTTCGAAGATCTCTTGACATCCGTCGCTATGGGGTTCTATTGCTTGGCGATCGCTATCTTTGTCGCGCGCTACTTCTCCGAGCGGCTGTACGAACGCTCCCGCATGGCATGGGTGATCGCCAGTTTTCTCGTTGCCTACGCGGGCACGGTTATCGTCCGAATTTGCGAGGCTGTGGGATTCGTTCCGCCTAGAGAGGTCGTGATTGGGCTCCTGGCACTCACCGTCGCGGTTCCTATCGCTGTGGCCTACGCCATCCTGAAGCAGCGAGTTATCTCCGTTCGGTTCTTCGTCAACAAGGCATTGATCGTGGCCGTCCTGGCCGCTCTCTCGATCGGTAGCATCGCGATACTCGACTGGCTCGTCGCAGCGCTTTTAGGCGGCGCGACCTCGGAGAAGCGCGCCGCACTTCTCGTCGGTATCGACGTCGCAGCGGTCGTGGTGCTCACGATTTTGCTGCGGGCGCTCTATGAAACGACGCGAGACACGATCGAACGGATCTTCTTCCGCCGGGAATATCATGCGCGCCGGTATCTAATGAAGCTAGCACAAAGCTTCTCATCGGCGGACTCGCCGCGAATCATCGGCGATGAGCTCGTTCAAAGTATCGCCGCGCATCTCCAACTGTCGTCGGTTGCGGTCTTCGCGCGCGGCGACGGTGGCGGATTTCGACGCGAGGCGGCCGCCGGGTGGACAGATGAGGACGTACTCGAAAGCCTCGATGCGCAACGGCTGGCATCGGCCTTTGAGAAGCGGCCTACGGTGTTACCTTTCACCGACCTTCACCTAGTCGGCCGGCGCATTCCCCGCGGCGATGCGGAACCGGTCGTTGGGTTTCCAATCTTCGTCGGCGGGCGGTTGAGCCGCTTCGTGCTCTTCTCCGGACACCCGTACGGTTTGGACTTGGATCCATCCGAACGGCGGCTGCTTGGGAACGTTACGCGCGCCGCATCCCACGGCTTCGCGCGCCTTTCGCAGCTCTAAGGGTACTCTCAGGAAGTTGCAATCCTCCGAAGCATCCGATAGTCGCCGCTGCGAACCGTGACGCCGCGGGCATCGAGCCACTCCAACAACGGAACGGCGTACTTGCGCGTGGTGCCGAGCAGGTCGCGAAACTGCGCCGCCGTCATGCGTTGGTGCTGCTTCAGATACTCTTGCGTGCGCGCGCGAATATCGTGGATTTGCGATCTTCGGTACAGGTCGTCGCCCACTTTGACCAGCTCGCCTGTGGCAAGCAGCATATCGAAAGCCTTCCGGAGACCCGCGATCCGAGATGCCTTTACAGCAGACGTCACGGTGGTGAGAGCAGCCGGCGTCAACGTGTCGTCCGCGCCCGACGTGATCCGTTCGAAAAATGCTCCCTGTTCGACCGTCAGCGTCGGCCTGTGGCCGGTCAATGCGTAGTAGCCGGCTCGGGCCGTGATTCCACCCTCGGCGATACAGCGGTCGAGGACTCGAATCAGGGTCGGCTCGTCGACGTTGTGAGCGCGAGCGAGCGCGAGAGAAGTGAGCCCCATCGCCCAAGGCTCGGCGCGATGACTCTCGGCGAGCTGCTCGGATACGCGGACAAAAAGCTCGCGTGCCGTCGCGCCATCGACGTACGCAGGAGGCCGCGCAACGGCGATCGCGGCACCCGACGCGCAGAGGCGTTCGAGCGCGTCACGCACGACGTCCTCGCGCAGATTGGCCGCGACGGAGATCGCGTGCAGGTCCGCCGGCACGAGGCCGCAACCGCGGAGCAGGACGGCGACGGTCTCATCGGAGCCGGCGTCGCCGGATGCCGCGCGGTCGGAACGCTCGACGAACCCCCCGCCGAGCAACGTCATCGGCGACGGCCGGCGAAGCACGAAACGCAGGCCCGCGAACGCGACAACCGGTTCCCGCAAATGCAGTTGAGCGTGCAGCTGCGGTTCGCCGGCCGGCGCCTCGTCGAACGTCAGCGTGCCCAGGACCTCGGCCGACCCGATATATGCGCGCACCGGCGTCTTGCGGCGCAACAGCGGTGCCGCGCCGCCGAGCGGAACGAAATGTACGTTCAGACGCTGGCGGGCGGAAAATTCCGCGCCGACAATCGCATGGCCGCGCCCCAGACCGCGGCGATCCAGGCCCGGCAGACTCAGTGCGACGCGCGTCCCGGCCTCGACTCGTTCGCGTTGCGAACCGAACACCTCGATGCTGCGCACGTGCGCTGCCGTCGCGCCGGGTTCGATCTTCAGATCGTCTCCATTCGTGATGGAGCCTTGCATGAGCGTTCCGGTGACGATCGTTCCGTGTCCGCGCAGCGCGAAGACGCGGTCGATCGGAAGATATACGGGCGCACTCGCGTTGCGCCGCGGCAACGCCGTCAGCTCGCCGTGCAGGCGGTCGCGCAGCGTTTCCACGTTTTCGCCGGTAACGGCGGAAACGCCCATCATCGGCGCGTCTTCGGCAATCGTGCCGCGAAGTTGCCGAGCGATGTCTGCGTATGCTTCGTCACGTTCGCCGCCTTCGAGCAGGTCGATCTTCGACGCGGCGACGATCGTCCGCCCGACGTTGAGAAACTGGAGGATCGCCAAGTGCTCGAGCGTCTGGGCGCGCACGCCTTCGCGGGCGTCCACGACCAGCAGCAAGAGTTCCATCCCCGCCGCCCCTGCCAGCATGTTGTGCACGAACCGTTCGTGTCCCGGCACGTCGACGATACCGGCTTCAACGCCGTCATCGAAGCGTAGGTGCGCAAAGCCGAGATCGAGCGTCATGCCGCGCAGGCGTTCCTCCGGCAGCCGATCCGGATTCGTCCCGGTGAGTGCGGTGATTAGCGCCGTCTTTCCGTGATCGACGTGCCCCGCCGTTCCGATGATGTGCACGAGTATCGGGGTGGCTAGGCGACGGCGCGAATTCGGTAATCCGCGAGGATCTCTCGCGCGGCCCGCGCTCCCGAATCGGCGCCGCCTTCCATGAACCCTTGATTCTCGACGGACGTGTGCTCGCCGGCGAAGTGCACGCGTCCTTGCCGGCGGGCCTCGTGGCCCGCGATCGTCGTGCACTGTCCCACGAGCCAGCACGAGTAGCTCGCCAAGATATTCGGGTCGGCCTGTGCGTTCCCGAACGTCGCCTTTCCGTTCCAGGTTTGCGAGACGCCCGGCCAAATCGCGTCGAGCTGCGTGAAGAAACTCTGCACGTGCCGGCTCACCGCCGGGGATTCTGCGACGCTCGCGTAGGGAATCGCCGGAGTGTCCACCATCGCAGGCCCTGCCGCAGTAAAGACTTCGATCAAACCGTTGCGGCCCTGCTGGCCGAGCGAATAGTCCAGCGCGCTCTGCACGCGCAGCGTCGTCCAAATCTGTCCCGTCGTGGGCTCCGGCCAGGGCGGGGCGGCGCGCAACCACGATCGGTCGCTAAATTGCAGGTGCAACTTGGTGTGGTAGCCGTAACCCAAATTTTCAATGGCATTGACTTTCGCCGAATCGAAACCGGCGCCGGAGTAATCTAGGCCGCGCAAAGCAATGAAGGGGATTGCCAACACCACTCGATCGGCGCGCACGACTTCGCCGGCTCCGCGGTGGTCGAAGCGTAGCTCGTACGAGCCCCTCGGCGTGCGTCGAATTGCAACGAGGCGGCGTTCCAGCGCGATGGTCGAGGCGGGCAACGAGGCCGCGATTCTTTCCGGCAGCGTTTGACTTCCCGTCGCTAAGATGTAGCGCTGGTCCGAGTAGCCCAGCACGTTCATTTCATGGTTCTCGCGGTAACGACGCTGCGTGCCGAGTTGCGCCACCAAGTTCACCGCGCTCAGCTCTTCGATCTCGCGCCCGTACTCGTTGCGATAGGCTTCCTTGATGAGCCGGCCGAGCCGCGATGCCGCGGCGCCGGGAACGTAACGCTCGATCCAATCGCGCATGCTCATCGCGTCGAGCTTGCGCGCCATCGGCGTGGCGTTGGCATACGTCGTTGTGGACGGCAGTTGCGCGAGCTGCGCTTGCATGATCGGGTAGATCTTGCCGAAGTCGCGGTCGGCGTCGGTCATCGAGTAGTAACGGCCGTCGAGATAGCAAGTGTCCCGCGCGTGCGGCGGTCGCCCCGAATACGTATCGAGCAGCCCGCACCCGAACCGCCGCGCGAGGCGATGGATGTTGACGTGCGTCGAGTCCACCATTGCCCCGCACCACTCGGTATGCTGACCGCCTTCCCAGTACCGGCGCTCCGAATGCATCCGGCCGCCGATGCGATCAGACGATTCGTAGATCGTTGAATCCACGCCGGCGTCGCGCAAGTGGCGCGCCGTAACTAGGCCGGCGATGCCCGCCCCGACAATTGCGATCCGCTCGCGCCCCCGCGCCTGCGACGATCCGAGGACAACGAAACGCGGTACGAGCGCCGCACCGAGCGCGCCCGCGCCAACGTCGCGCAAAAATTGCTTACGGTGCATCTCGACAGTTCCGAGTCACAGTTTTATGTTGAGGTCGGCGAAGAATCCGAACGGCTGCAGAACCGACGAGATTCCAACCTCGGTAATATTGTAAAACGTGCCGTACGGATATTTCAGCTGCAGCGGAGGATTCTTGATGAAGTTGCCTGCGGGCGCCAAGATGTTCGACGGAAGGCTCGAGTAAACGCACGTGACGGAGTTATCCCAGGCATAGCCGCGTTGGAAGCAGCGGTTATATAGATTGACCGCCTGCACCGTCACCGTCATGCGCGGCGAGATGTCGTAGCTCGTCTGCAGGTTCAGCGCCAACTGGGCCGGCTGGATGAATGCTCCGAGGTTATCGAACTGACCGCTATAGGGATCCGGCAGAAAGATCGCACCGCCGGGGCAGCTCACTCCCGGCGTCAGCGGCGTCTTTGCGGGCTGACGCGAGCAGGATTGCGGCACGTAGCCGGGCCACACCAGCGGCGACCCGTAGTTCGAGCCGTCCATGTAGCGAATCGACGGCGTAACGGCGACGCGTCCTCGGCGATAGTTAAGAATCAACGACGCTACGTCGGGAACCTCGTAGCCGTTGGCCGCGTTGAAGGGGCTCGGAATGACGTCATACGGCGTGTACCATGCGCCCGTATCGAAGAGCGGCTGCAGCGCGTCGCCATAATACGGGTTAGGAATTTTTAGCTTTCCTTGGTTGCCCGTGCCCGACTGGCTGTTGAGCAGCACGGGCGCCGCGTTGCCGACATAGGCGCCGCTTCCGCACGCGGCCCAGTTCGGCGAATGCGGGCCGACGCCCGAGCAGGCGTGCGTGTACGAATTGTAGAGCTCGATCTGTGCGTTGAGCGGGTCGATCACGCTTACGCCGTTGATCGGACCGAACTTGATCCGGTTCTGCGTGTGCGTATAGGAGAAGAGACTCGAGAATCCATTGCGGCTGAAGTCGCCGTACTGCATGGAAAATTCCACGCCGTACGACTCCTGCGTGCCGACGTTGAGTCCGGCGAGCGTGCCTTGCACCGCGTTGATCGCCTGAAACTGCAGCTGGTTGCGCGTGTCGCGGTAGAACGGCGTGACTTTAAAGGACAGCAGCGTGCCTTTGAGGTGCTTCTCGAACGACAGATCGAAGTTGCCGGACGTATCCGGGAAGATCGCGTGATCGGGCGTGTGATAGCCGTAGGGATAGAACTGCGAAATGAACGACGCTAAGTTTTGTTGCACGGTGTTGTATTGATAGTACGACGAGCCCTCGGCACGCGCGTACTTCCCCGCCGAGCCGCGGATCACGGTATCCGGATCGAGCGTGTACGTAAAGGAGAGCCGCGGCTGAAAGACGCTCGACACGTAGGTCGTGGCTCCGACGTTATATAGGCCGTTGCCGGGGTTCGTCAACGGCGCGAGACCCGCACCGCACGACCCGAACATTTGCGTGCCGGAGTTCCACGTCCATTGGGGCGCCACGCCGGGCGCGCCGCAGTGCTCGTTATTATAAGCGGCGAACCAAAACGCGCGCGCGGGGTAGCCGGCTTCGAGATCGCTTGTGACGTACGCGAAGCGATCGAGCCGCGCCCCGACGTTGACGACGATCTGATCGTTCGGCTGCCAGAGATCGGTCAGCGCGTACGAGTCAAACCGCGGCGTCACGTTGTCGACCTGCGCGCTTTGGCCGTTCTCGGTCATCATCCAACGCGCGCCGGCCTTGGCTGCGGGCGATCCGGGAGGCGCCACGCCCGGCGTCAGATTGAAGTCGAAGGCCCCCGTGCCGGGGTAGCATCCGAACGGCGACAGGCATCCGCCTTGACTGCCGGCGTCGAAACAGCTCCATCGCTGTCCGGTGACGTAGTTGTAGCACTTGCCGTTCGGCGTTCCGTAGCTCGAAAGTATCGTTCCGAGGCCCGTCGCGGCGAGACTGCTGGCGAACGGGTCCGTGGAGCTGAACATCGCGTTGTAGGTCTGGAGCTTTTGCGTCATATACGACGCCTCGGCCGTGATCAAGTGGCGCGGCGAAAGTTGATTCGAGTAGATGAGGGAGCCACCGTAGCCGTGCTCCCAGACTTCATAGTCGGCTGGGTCCGAGCCGAAGACCAGCTGCGCGCTGTTGGGGCCGTTGATGAACCACGTCGAGTACGCGCCCCACACGAGGCCGCGCAGGTACGAGTGCGAGTCGAAGTTTTTCTGATACTGCAGCTTCTCGATGGAATAACCGTTCCAGTTGCCGTCGCGATCGCTGGAATCGATCGGAGCGGCCAGAGCGCGATCCGTCGGACTGCTCGGGAAAAGGCCCGTGACGAGATCTTTCGGGTTCGGAGCTCGCATTAGCGGACCGCCGTAGTAGAGGGAATCGAGATACGCGATCGGATAACCGACGCCGGTCGCAGCGCCCTTTGCCGGCGTGAACCAGATGTCGTTTGCCGAGCTGTAGAACTGCGCAGCGATGCCGCCCGTAACATAGAGCATTTGCACGTCGTCGCGCAAGAACGAATCGTGATGAGGAATGCCGACGTGCAGATTGATGACGTTCTCCCGATCGAAGTTCATCGCTTGCGCGTAGCTGTAACCGGGTTGCGCGATGAAGCCGTAGTTCGGCGCTTTTCCGCCGGACCCGTCGAGTATGTTGTAGACGCCGTTGTTCGTCGGCACGTAGAGAGGATAGAAATACAACGGCTCGCTGACGCCGCCGAACTGATCGCCGTACCGAAACGCTTGGTTCGTGCCCGAAAGACCGACGTAGTAGGAGAACGTGCGGTCCGGGGTGGCGCCGCCGGTTTCGACCGTCGCCTGATGATAGAACGCCGGCGCGCCGATCCCAAGATCGGCGTTCGCGTATCCCGGATAGGTCCCCGTCTTGATGACCTGGTTAATGTAGCCTGCTAAGCCGGAGGAGTTCGACGTGGCGGGCGTCCCGCCGGTGTAGACTTGAACCTCTTGATTGCCGAGCGACGTCAGCGTCGCGATTGGCGCGAGATCGGATTGACGCGTCGTCGGAATTCCATCGAACTCGTACGCGACCTGATCCACGTCGCCGCCGCGCACGTAGACGCCTTGATACCAGCCCTGCTGATTCGACGGGATGCTGACGCCGGGAGCGCTGCCGATCGCGCCGTACGCCTGCGTCAGGGAGCCGGAACCGGAGAGCGCGGAGGCGGCCTTTTGCCCCGCCGCGTTGACGGAGTAGACATCGCTCGTAATACCGGAGTGAACCAGCGATTGGGTGGAGCGCGAAGTCGTTCGCGCGATCGTCTTGAGCGCCGGCTGCAGGTTGAGCGTTACGGTCGCGGATTGATCGGCGACGATCGTTATCCCGGGCTGCGCTTGGGGGTCGTATCCCGATTTAGCGGCGTTGACCGTATACGTGTCGGGCTGCAGCGAAAGAAACGAAAAGCTGCCGCTGCCGTCGGAGATCGTGCGCGCCGCTTGCGAGGGCGACGCGGCGGTTATTTCGGCACCCGCGATGGGAGCATGCGTCGTCGCATCCAAGATCCGGCCGCGAAGGGTTCCGGTCGTGCCGGCGCTTGCCCCGAGCGGCAGCGCAACGGCCAGAAACGTCACGAATGCCAGGATTCGCCTTCTCAAAATGCCACCTCGCACAACGGCGTCGAAATCGTACCGTTAAAGAAGAGCGCCTTTAAACTCGCCGAAGATAACTTCCTCGCTCATGTCCGTACCGCAAGCGCGGCCACTCGCCGCCAAAGGAAAGTCACTGACGCAGCGGCGTGCCGACAGCGTCCCACGTGGTGTCGGCACCGCGCATCCCATTTGGGCGGCGCGCGCGCACGGCGCAACGCTCTGGGATGCCGACGGTCGCCGCTACGTAGATTTTGCCGGCGGAATCGGGACGCTCAACGCCGGCCACACGAATAAGGACGTCGTCGCGGCGATCGCGGAGCAGGCCGCACTGCTGACGCACGCGTGCTTTCAGGTGACGATGTACGAGCCGTACGTGCAAGTCGCCGAAACCCTCAACCGCCGCGCCCCAGGCTCGTCGCCGAAAAAGACGCTGCTGCTCTCGACCGGCGCGGAAGCGACGGAGAATGCGGTCAAGATTGCGCGCGAGCATACTCGGCGCCCGGCCGTCATCGCTTTCGAACACGGCTTTCACGGCCGAACGCTGCTGGCGCTCTCGATGACCGGCAAGGAACGGCCGTACAAGCAGCATTTCGGACCGTACTGCAGCGACGTTCACCACGTACCGTTCCCCTACGAGCCGCACGGCGTTTCGACCAATCAAGCGCTCGCGGCGATCGCGCGACTCTTCGATTCCGCCGTTCCGGCGCAGCAGGTGGCGGCGTTCATCGTCGAGCCCGTGCTGGGGGAGGGCGGCTTCGTCCCGGCGCCGCCGGATTTTTTGCGCGAGCTGCGGCGCATCGCCGACGATCGCGGCATCGTGTTGATCGCGGACGAGATCCAAACGGGCTTCGGCCGGACGGGGCGCCTGTTCGCGTGCGAACACTATGGGATCGAGCCGGATCTTTTGACGGTTGCGAAATCGCTGGGCGGTGGTTTGCCGCTGGCCGCTGTGATCGGAAAGGCGGAGATCATGGACGCGCCGGAGCCCGGCGGACTGGGGGGCACGTTCGCCGGCAACCCCGTCGCGTGCGCTGCGGCGCTGGCCGTACTCGACGCGATGGACGAAGCGTTTCTGGCGCGAGCGCGTCACATCGGGGAGCGGATCGGCATGGCGTTGCGCGCCTTGGAGTCGGAGTTTTCCGCCGTCGCGGACGTGCGCGGGCTGGGAGCGATGATGGCGATGGAGCTCTCTTCCGGTGCCCCCGACCTCGTTGCGGCAGCGCGCGAGCGAGGATTGTTGCTCTTGCTGGCGGGCGACGGAGACGTCGTGCGCATCTTGGTGCCGCTGGTCGTGCGCGACGAGGAGCTCGACGAAGGCTTTGATATATTGCGTTCGGCGATGCGCGCCGTGTACGAGGTGAGCAAAAATTAGCAGTGACCGGCAGCGGGAGGTTTTCGACTATACGCAGCGTGTTCTCAATCTGATTGAACGACGCGACGTGGACTCCGCTCAGGCGGACTGGATCACGCGCGAGACGGTCACGAACTTCCGCGATCACGTCAACCCCGGTTTCCTCGAATACCGCAAGGCGACCGATCCGGCGCGAGCCGCCGCAGTCGTCGAATGGGCGGATGCGGGACCGAATTCGTACCGCGACGTTACCGGGCGGACGTACCTCGATTGCCTCGGGGGTTTCGGGATCTTCAACGTCGGTCATCGCCACCCGAAGGTCGTCAAAGCCGTTACCGATCAGCTGCGCCGCCAGCCGTTGCACAGCCAGGATCTTCTCGATCCCTTACGTGCGATGCTCGCTAAGACGCTGGCGATGCTGGCACCCGACGGTCTCGAGTACAGCTTCTTTTGCAACAGCGGCACCGAGGCCGTAGAAGGCGCGCTCAAGCTCGCGCGCGCCTACGATCCCTCGAAGCAGACGATCGTCGGCGCCACCAAAGGCTTTCACGGCAAAAGCTATGGGTCGCTCTCGGCGAGCGCCAAGGCGGAGTTCCGGCGGCCGTTCGGGCCCATGCTGCCCAACATCGAGCACGTGCCGTTCAACGATCTGCCGGCGCTGCACGACATGATGACGTCGTGCCGCGCCGTTGGTGAGGACGTCGGCGCAGTGCTGCTGGAGCCTATCCAGGGCGAGGGCGGCGTCAATATTCCAGATGACGACTACTTGCCCGGTGTACGCGCACTCTGCAACGAGTTCGGCGCGCTGCTGATTCTCGACGAAGTGCAAACGGGGATGGGGCGCACCGGCAAGATGTTCTGCTGCGAGCACTACGGCGTCGCGCCGGACCTCATGTGCTTGGCGAAAGCGTTTGGCGGGGGCGTGGTTCCGGCCGGCGCGGTGATCGGACGGCGCGAAATCTTTGCGAAGCTGTTTGATAATCCGTTCTTGCACACGTCCACGTTCGGCGGAAATCCACTCGCGTGCGCCGCGGCGATCGCAACGATCAACGTGTTGATCGAAGAGCGCCTGCCCGAACGCGCCGCAACGCTGGGGGCGCGGATGCTCGGCGAGATCCAAAAGGCCGTCGCGCACAATTCCGGCGTGGCCGTCGCGGCCCGCGGCAAAGGCTTACTGATGGCGCTCGAGTTCCCCGATCACGCGACGGGATTCGAGTTCGCGAAGCATATGCTCGACCGCGACATCCTCGTTTCCGGAACGCTCGTGAACGCGCGGACGATCCGCATCGAGCCGCCGCTCACGATCGCGGAGGAAGAAGCGGGCCGCGTCTGCCAAGCTATCAACGAGAGCCTAGCAGAAATCTCACAGCGCCGTCCTGCCCCTGTCGAAGGATGACGAGGTAACCTAACCATGCAAAGTGCGACACATTCAAGGCCAAATGCCGATGAAATCCTTGCGAACCTTCCGCGCCGGAGCGGCGTGGTTCCGATGTTCATCGGCGGCGAGTGGACGCTCGCGGCGGACGGCGTGACGCGCGACCTGATCAATCCATCGAACGGCCGGGTTGTCGCAGCGGTCGCGGAGGCCGGTGCCGCCGACGCGGAACGCGCGATCGATGCGGCGCGCGCGGCGTTCGACGATGGGCCGTGGAGCGGCACGAGCGCCGCCGATCGTGCGGCGCTGCTCTTTAAAGTCGCGGACGCAGTCGACCGGCACCGGGACGAGTTCATGCGGATAGACACGCTCAACGGCGGGAAGCCGCTGCGCGAGACCGAGTATGACGCGGTAGACGCCGCCAACTGCTTCCGCTATTACGCCGGGCTGGCGACGAAGCCGCACGGCCAAACCTTCGACGTTCCGGCCCCGTCGCAGACGTTCACCGTCCGCGAGCCGATCGGCGTCTGCGGGCAGATCATTCCATGGAACTATCCGCTGCTGATGGCGGTCTGGAAACTCGCGCCGGCGCTCGCGGCGGGCAACGTCTGCGTGCTCAAACCATCTGAGTTGACGCCGCTGTCGGCGATCCGGCTGGCGGCGATCTTCGAAGAGCTGGAGTTTCCGCCAGGCGTCCTCAACGTCGTCACGGGGCCGGGAGCGACGGCCGGAAACGCGATCGCAGCCAGCACGCGCGTGGATAAAGTGGCCTTTACCGGTGGAACGAAAACTGGCCGCAGCATCATGCAAGCCGCTACGTCCAATTTAAAGAAGATCTCGCTCGAGCTCGGGGGCAAATCGCCCAACGTCGTCTTCGCCGACGCCGATTTCGACACGGCCGTAGATTACGCGCTCTTCGGGATCTTTGCCAATGCCGGCCAAGTCTGCTCCGCCGGATCGCGGTTGATCGTCGAACGCGCCCTGCACGATCGTTTTCTCGGGCGGCTCGCCGAGCGCGCGCGCAAGATTCGCGTCGGCGATGGTTTCGATCCGCAGACCGAAATGGGACCGATCATTTCGCCGGTTCATCGCGAGCGCGTCGAAGGTTACATCGCTGCCGGAAAGAGCGAAGGCGCAGAGCTAGTGTGCGGCGGTGAACGGCTCGGCGGAGAGCTCGCCGACGGCAACTTCATCGCTCCCACGATCTTCGACCGCACGTCGCGCGACATGCGAATCGTGCAGGAAGAGATCTTCGGGCCGGTGCTCGTCGTGCAAACGTTCGACGACGAAGCCGAAGCGATTCGCTTAGCGAACGATACGATCTACGGCTTAGCAGGCGCGGTGTTCACCGAGGACGTCGCCAAGGCGCACCGCGTCATCCGCAAGATGCGCGCGGGCATCACGTGGATCAACACGTATCATCCCACGTACAACGAAGCGCCCTGGGGCGGCTACAAGCAATCCGGCATCGGCCGCGAACTTGGCACCTACGGTTACGACGCATATACGGAGGTCAAGCAGATCAACGTGAACCTCGACGTCGCGCCGTCGGGCTGGTTCTCCGACTAGTTTCCGCCGCCGCCCCGAGGCGCGCCCCGGCTCAAAGGTTCGATCGCGGCCTTCCAATATTGGAACGTCGTTTCGGAGATCCGATCGCGCCCGGTTCGGCGCTCCTCGTGGTAGATGTTGGAAAGCGCGTCGAAGAGCGCTCGTGCGGCATCGCGTTCTCCCAAGAAGCACAGCGAGCGCACCATCCGAGTGAGGCGAAGATGATTGTGATTTCCTGGGCTCAGCCAGCCGTCGCGTTCACCGAATTGTTCGTTTCGCACGATTCGTTCGTCGCTCCAACGCAAACCGTAGAACGCCAGCATCCGGTCGAGCGAGCGACGCAGCGCGACGCGCAGTTCCGGACGAGCCCGGAACTGCTCGATCGCCGATTGGTCCAGTACCGGCGCCGACGGATTGGCTCCGCTTGGCTCCGGCAGCGGAAAAAGCCACTGAATGAAATCGTGGACTCGTTCGAGTTGCCGGTTGTCGAACCGTAACATCTCGTCGAGGAATCTGCCACGATCGTCGGGAGCGCGCCCTTCGTAAAACGCGATAATGCGCGCCCCTTCGCCGGGGCTATCCACCATGCCGCGTCACAGCGTCGAGCACGACTGCATCCTCCGAAGGCGCGATCGTGCGCAAATCGAGGAGCACGCGACCCCCGTCGACGCGCGGCACGATCGGGGGGTTTGCGCGACGGAGATGCGCCGTAAGCGCGTTCGGCTTGTCGACTGCGATTGCGACGGCGATTGATGCGACCCGCGTTTCAGGTAACGCTCCGCCACCGATGTAGGCGTCCGACTCCACGGCCGAGGCATTCTTAATCGCGGTGCAATACGGTTCGGCGCGACGACGAAGTGCATCTACGCTCGCCGAAAGCATGCGGAACAACGGCAGGCGTTCGCGATACGAGCCGTCGCGGTAGAGCTCCAGCGTAGCGGCGAGCGCTGCGAGCGTCATCTTATCGACGCGCAGCGCGCGTAACAATGGATTGCTCCGCAGGCGTGCGAGCAAATTCGCCCGTCCGAGCACGATGCCCGCCTGCGGACCCCCGAGCAGCTTATCGCCGGAAAGAGTCACGAGCCCGATGCCGTCCGCAATTGCCTCTTGCACCGTTCGTTCGTGCGGCAAACCGAACTGCGCCAAATCGACTAGAGCGCCGCTACCGAGATCCTCGGCGACAATCGCACCAGCTCGCGCTCCGAGGGCGACGAGGTCCCGCGCCTCAACGGCTTCGGTAAAACCCTCGACGCGGTAGTTCGACGGGTGCGTTCGCAGCAGCAACGCCGTGCGCGGCGAGAGCGCCGCCTCGAAATCCTCGAGATAGACGCGGTTCGTCGTACCCACTTCGACGAGCGTCGCACCGCTCCGGGCCAGCACGTCCGGGAGACGGAAACCGCCGCCGATTTCAATCAGCTCGCTGCGGGCGACGACGACCTCATGTCCCTTCGCGAAGGTATCGAGCACCAGGAGAACTGCAGCGGCACAGTTGTTGACGACGAGCGCATCCTGCGCACCCGTCAGTTCTTTCAAAGCGCCGGTAACGTGCGCGTAACGCGAACCCCGGTCGCCTCCCTCGAGATCGAATTCCAAATTGGAATAGCCACGCGAGATTTCGGCGATGGCCGCCTGCGCTTCGGTCGCTAAAGGCGCGCGCCCAAGGTTCGTATGAACGATGATGCCGGTCGCGTTGATCACCGGCTGTAGTTGCGCGAGAGCCAAGGCTTCCAGATCCGCCGACAGGGAGTCGAGGACCGCCGCGTACGGCGGCATTTCGCGCGACGCTCGCAGCCGGTCGAAGAGCCGGCCAATCGTCACCTTGATGGTTTCGCGGCCGAGTTGGCCTTCATACTGCGAGATGTTCGGCTCCGCGAGGAGCCGATGCACTGCCGGCAGCGCCGGCGAGGGGTCAGGCGACGTGTTTGCTCAGCATTGACGTCACGACGTTCTCCGGCACGTACCCGACGATGCGGTCCACGGGCTGCCCATCCTTAAAGAGTATCAGGCACGGAATTCCGGACACCTGATATTGGCCCGCGACCGAGGGGTTCTCGTCGGTATTGAGCTTGACGAACTTCGCCTTGCTGCTATGTGCGGTTGCGACTTTTTCCACGATGGGGCCGAGCATTCGGCACGGGCCGCACCATGGAGCCCAAAAGTCCACCAGCACCGGCTGGCTGCTCTTCAGCACTTCGCTCTCAAAATTCGTTTGACTAACGTCGGGTAATGCGCTCATTGCTCTCCTTCAACACTGCCGCCGGTTCTTTCGTTGCGGCCGGCAGATTCAACAGACCTCTACCGGCAGAGCGGCTGAGTCTTCCTTATCGTTCCCTCGAACGACTATTTGCCTTCGGTGCCGACCGATCGGCTTCGATAGAACCACGAGAAAAAGGCCAGCTCTGGGGGTGACAGGTAAAGCTGCCGTGCTTATCTTGAAGTTGGTGCCGGTCAGCGGGTCGCCGACTTCCAAAACGTTCGAGCACGCGAACGGATATTAGACTCAAAGTTCGGTCTGTTGCGGTTCGCCCGTGATTTCGGTGAGCTGTTTGGCTTGCTTTCCGAGATTGGTGATCGCGATCACCTCGCCGCCGTCGCCGAGACGCTGCAATCGCACGCCTTTGGCGTCGCGTCCCGTCTTGCGAATGTCGCGGACTTTTAAGCGGATCACCTGATTCCCCGACGTGATCATCAAGATCTGATCGTCCGGCGCCACGAGAATTTGATCCACGACCTGACCGATGTCGTCGCGCTGCCGCGCGAAGGCCTTCACGCCCTTGCCGCCCCGCGACGTATGCCGGTACTCGTCGATGGGCGTGCGTTTTCCAAACGCGAGCGACGTCACGAGCAACACTTCACGGCGCTGGTCTTCGAGCACGTCCATCGCCACGACGGTGTCCCCTTTTTCCAGCGTCATCGCCTTCACGCCGCGCGCCACGCGTCCCATCGGCCGGACGTCCTTCTCGTTGAAGTGCACCGCCATGCCCTGCGTGGACCCGAGGATGATGTCGCGCGAACCATCGGAGAGGTCGACCGCCAGCAGTTCGTCGCCCGCGTCGAGGTTGATCGCGATGAGCCCGTTGCGCCGCACGTTGGCGAAATCGGACAGCTTCGATTTCTTGATCACGCCGCGCTTCGTGACCATCACGAGGTACTTCTCGCCCCCGAACTGGTGGATGGGGAAGACCGCGCTCACCTCCTCGCCCGGCGGCAGCGTGAGCAGGTTGACGAGGGCAGTGCCGCGCGCCTGACGCGTGGTATCGGGAATTTCGTAGCCGCGTAAGCGATAGACGCGTCCCTGGTTCGTGAAGAACAGCACGTGGTCGTGCGTCTTGGTGACAAAGAAATTGCGCACGACGTCTTCGCGCTTGAGGTTGGCGATACCGATTACGCCGCGGCCCCCTCGGTTTTGCGTGCGGAACGTGTCGACCGACACGCGCTTGATGTAGCCGCCCACCGTATACGTCACGACCACGTCGATGTTCGGCGTGATCTGTTCAATCGAGATCTCGTCCTCGGCGGCTTCGATGCCGGTCCGGCGCTCGTCGCCGAAGCGCTTTTTGAGATCGGCCGACTCCGCCTTGACGATCTGCGCGATCCGCCGGGGACTGCGAAGGATGTCTTCCAGCTCGGCGATCGTCTTGATCAGTTGCGCGTACTCGTCCTCGATCTTCTGGCGCTCGAGTCCCACGAGCGTGCGCAAGCGCATATCCACGATCGCCTGGGCCTGAACGTCGGTCAGGTTGAAACGCTTGGAAAGGCGCAGCTTCGCTTCGTCGGTCGTCTGGCTGCCACGCACGATCTCGATGACTTCATCGATGTTATCGAGTGCGATTCGGTAGCCTTCGAGCAGGTGCGCGCGTTCTTTCGCCTTATTCAAATCGTAACGCGTGCGCCGTGCCACGACGTCTTTGCGGTGCGCGATGAAGTGCTCGAGCAGCTGCTTGAGCGTGAGCACCTGCGGCTCCAGCGCAGTGCCCCTCGACTCCGCTCGGGATGACAAGCCTTGGACCGGGACGAGCGCCAGCATATTGAAGCCGAAGCTGGCCTGCAACGGCGTGTGCTTGAAGAGCTGGTTCAGAACGATTTTAGGCGTGGCATTGCGCTGCAGCTCGATCACCACGCGCATTCCCTTTCGATTGGACTCGTCGTCCATGCGCGAGATGCCGACGATCCGCTTCTCCGCGTACGCTTCCGAGATCGCCTCGACGATGCGGCTCTTGTAGACTTGGTAGGGAATCTCGGTGATCACGATCTTGTGCTTGCCGCGCTCTTCGACGATCTCGGCCTTGCCGCGAATCGTGATCGATCCGCGGCCCGTCTTATAGGCCTCGCGGATTGCCTCGTGTCCGAGGATCGTTCCGCCCGTCGGAAAGTCGGGACCGGTCACGATGTCGCAAAGTTCGTCCGCGCCGATCTCGGGATCGTCGATGACGGCGGCGATCGCGTCGCAGATTTCACCGAGATTATGTGGCGGGATGTTCGTCGCCATGCCGACGGCGATGCCGCTGGAGCCGTTGATCAGCAGCTGTGGGAGACGCCCCGGAAGTACGCTTGGCTCCGTACCCTGGTTGTCGAAGTTGGCGACGAACGGGACCGCCTCTTTATCAATGTCGGCGAGGACGTCGAGTGCCCTCCGCGCCAGGCGGGCTTCGGTATACCGGTAGGCCGCCGGCGGATCGGGATCGATCGACCCGAAGTTCCCGTGTCCGTCGACCAGGGTATAGCGCAACGTGAAGTCCTGCGCCATCCGAACCAGCGCGTCGTAGACCGAGCTGTCGCCGTGCGGGTGGTAGCTCTTCAGAACCTCGCCGATGATACCGGCGCACTTGCGGTGCTGCTTGGCGGGATCGAGACCCATCTCGCGCATTGCGAAGAGGATGCGGCGCTGGACGGGCTTGAGGCCGTCGCGAACGTCGGGCAGGGCGCGAGATGCAATGACCGACATCGCGTAGGAGAGGTAACTCTCCCGCATCTCATCTTCGACGTTGACCTGTGCGACGATATCGTTGTTCAATACTTACCTGTTTCTATGACCGAAAAAAGCATGCAAACGTTGCGCAAGCGCCTGTCCACGCGAGCGGACTTCACCGCCTTTGCCGCCGGGTTTTCCCGCCGCCTGCGGCCCGGCGACGTGGTCGCGCTCACCGGAGCGCTCGGGTCGGGCAAAACGACCTTCATCGATGCGGTCGTCCGTTCACTCCACGCGAGGGGCGAGGCGTCGAGTCCTACCTTCACGTTCTGGCACCGCTACGCCGGCGAACCGCCGATCGATCATCTCGACTTTTTTCGCATACGCGACCCGCGCGAACTTGCCGAACTCGGTCTGGAGGAGGCTTTTGACGGACGCTCGATCGTTCTGGTGGAGTGGTGGCGCAACGCTGCGGCGATTCTTCCTGCGCATCGCTACGAAATTGAAATCATCGGCTGCGGAGAAGAGCCGCGCGTCGTGACCCTTCGCCAAGCGCGATGAACGTTCTTGCCCTCGATGGTGCCTTGAACGGCTTTTCAACGGCCGTGGCGCGCGCCGATGCGATCGCCGCTCGGCGCGAGATCCTCGCGAATTTGGCGCTCGAGCGCGGACTGGGCGCCGTGCAATCGGTCCTTGACGAAGCCGGATTAGAACCCGCAACGATCGATCGGCTCGCCGTCGGGGTCGGGCCCGGTCGCTTCACGGGTCTGCGCATCGCCATCGCCTACGCGAAAGAACTGGCGTCAGCGTGGCGGCGGCCGCTGCTCCCCATCTCTTCCTTCGACTTGCTCGAGTTCGGACAAACCTTCGAGCGAGTTCTGACCGTCGTCGTCGGACGGCCCGGCGTAATCTCCGCGCGCTATCGGGTGGCCGCCGAAGTTCGCAGAGCGTCGGGTCGAATCGGTGAAGTGCTCGACGCCGTCCTCTCTCAGGTACGGCCCTTCGATCAGGATGACAACGGAGGTAAGACGCTTACCGTCGTGGGGGCGGCGGAGGACGTGCTGACCGCGCTCGCCGAACGCGCCATCACCGTGCAGCACGTTCAGCCGGCCGTCACGCCCTCAGCCGCGGCGGCGGCGTTGATCGCATCATCGCGAACGCCGTCCGGGACGCTGCACGAGATCAGCGCCGACTACGGTGAGTTGCCTGCAGTCACCATCCGCCAGCGCTAAGGCGCCGGAGCGTCTCGCGATCGAGCGCATGGCGCCCCCCGATATCGCAGCCGTTACGCAAATCGAACGGGCGTCGTTTGCGACCGTGTGGCCGACCGATGCATTTTACAACGAGTTGCGCACGAATAAGGTGGCGCACTACTTTGTGGGGCGCCTCGGCGATCGCATCGTCGCGTACGGCGGCATCTGGGTGATACTCGAGGATTCCCACGTCACCACGCTTGCCGTGGACCCGCAGTTCCGAGGGCGTCGTTTCGGGGAGGCGGTGCTGCTGCGCCTCGTTGACGAAGCGATCGAGCGCGGCGCCGCGTGGATCACGCTTGAAGTCCGCGAGAGCAACGCGATCGCGCAGCAGCTCTATCGCAAGTATGGATTCACCACGGTAACGATGCGCACGGGGTACTATAGCGACGACAACGAAAGCGCGCTCATCATGTGGGCCGGCAGCCTCAAGAGTGAACTGTACCGTAATAGATTGCGCGTCTTGAGGGAGCGTTTCGAAGCACTATGACCGCCGTAAGATCGCTCGAGTTCGTGGAGATGGCGCGGCTGGTGCGCGCTGCGCTCGGTCAAGAGAATCGCTACGCGCACAGCGTCCGGGTAGCGCGCTACGCCGGCCTGCTCGCGCGACGTCACGGACTGGATCGCGGCAAAGCGCGGACCGCCGGTCTGCTGCACGACCTCGCGCGCCTCTATCCCAAAGCGCGGCTTCTGGATGAGTGCGAGGCGCGGCGCCTGCCGATTGCGCCGTACGAGCGGGCGCATCCCGTGCTGCTGCACGCGAAGCTGGGCGCGGCGCTGGCACGAGAAGAGTTCGGGGTGACCGACGGCGACGTGCTGTCGGCGATCGAAAAACACACGACCGCCGCGCCGGTGATGTCGCCGCTGGACTGCATCGTCTATCTCGCCGACGCGCTCGAGCCGGCGCGCGAATTTGCGGAACGCCCGCGACTGTGGCGGCTCGCGCTGCGCGATCTGCGCGCCGCGATGCGAGAAGTCCTCTTCTTGACGATGCAGCATTACGCGCGCAAGGGAGTGCCGGCCGCACCGCCAACGCTCGAGGCCGCCGCCGCGTTCGGCGTGGCCGCGCCGGGCGCGGCAACGAAGGAGGCTTGCGCATCGAACTAATTGACGTCGTTCGCGAGAGCGCGCTCGAGAAGAAGGGCGAAGAGTTCACCGTTCTCGACGTGGGAGGACGCACGATCCTTGCGGACGCCTTCGCAGTGGTCAGCGGACGCTCAAAGATTCAAAATCGCGCGATCGCGGATGCGATCGTCGAGGCCGTTCGCCGCCACGGCCACGAGGTCGCGCGCCTCGAGGGTCACGCCGAGGGCTCCTGGATATTGATCGATCTCGGCAACGTCATCGTCCACGTCTTCACGCCCGAGCAGCGCGCCTTTTACAATTTGGAAAGGTTATGGTCCGACGCCGCGCTCCGGCAAACTCAGGGCGATGCCGGCGGCGAGCGGCGCGCACTGTGAAACGGCGCAGACCGGCGTTTACGACGAAGGCGGCGCGGGCTCGCCGGAATTTGTGGATGCGCGTCGGGGTGTGGGTCTTCATCATCTTTTTCGCGCTGAGCGTTGCGGGGGGACTCATCGTCGTCGGGAGAATCGGCGCACGATGACGACCGCGTCCGAAGACCTCGCCGCGTTACTCGACCGCTACGTGCTCACACCGTGGGTTGCGCAGGCGGGACGGACGCCGCCGGTCATCGTGCGCGGCGAAGGATCCTACTTGTACGACCATGTCGGCAAGCGATATCTGGATTTTTCGGCGGGGCTCGTAGCGGTCAACCTGGGCCACGCGCATTCCGGCGTCGCGGCCGCGATCGCCGAACAGGCCGGCCGCCTCGCGTATTCCGCCCCTAGTTTGGGCAACGATCAGCGCGCGCGGCTCGCAGCGGCGATCTCGGATCTTGCGCCGTGGGACGAAAGCTGCCGCGTCTTCTTCACGACCGGCGGCGGCGAAGCGAACGAAGATGCGATCAAATTCGCGCGCACGCTCACCGGTCGTCACAAGGTGCTGACAGCCTATCGCTCGTTCCACGGCTCGGCACCGGGTGCTGGAACGCTTACCGGTGAGAATCGCCGATGGCCCAACGAGCCCGGCATTCCAGGCGTCGTACGCTTCTTCGCGCCGTTTCCATATCGCAGCCCGTTTCATACGCTCGATGCGCGTGAAGAGACCGATCGCGCCATCGCGCACCTCGAGGAGGTCGTCCGGTACGAAGGCGGCGACCGCATCGCGGCGCTGCTGATAGAGCCGATCATCGGCGCAAACGGCGTGATCGTGTTTCCCGACGGCTACCTTGCGCGCGTGCGGGATCTCTGCACGCGGTACGGCATTCTGTTGATTTTCGACGAGGTGATGACGGGCTTCGGACGCACGGGCGAGGCGTTCGCCGCACAGCGATTCGGCGTCACGCCGGATCTTTTGACCTTCGCGAAGGGCGTGACGTCGGCGTACGTGCCGCTCGGAGGCGTTGCGGTGCGGGAGTCATTGGCAAACTATTTCGATACGCGCCCGCTTCCCAGCGGACACACGTTCAGCGGGCATCCGCTCGCAATGGCCGCCGGCGTCGCTGCGCTGCGCGCCTACCGCGAAGAAAAACTGTTCGCGCGAGCTCGCGAAATCGAAGGGTGGCTGCGCGAGCGCTTCGACGCGCTGCAACGCAAACACGCCGTCGTCGGGGAAGCGCGTGGCGTCGGCGCCTTTTTCGGGCTGGAGCTCGTGGCGGACAGAGAGACGCGCGAGCCGCTCGTTGCGTGGCAGGGTGCCAAGACGCTGCAGGCCTTCTTCAACGAGTTGCTCGCCGAAGGTCTTTACGTGTACGGCCGCTACAACGTCGCGATCGTGTCCCCGCCGCTGACGGTTTCGGTCGACGAGCTGGATGAAGGCTTCGCGATCCTCGATGCGGCGCTGGGGCGGTTAGGGAACCTCAAACGATGCAGCTGACCGTTCGCGATAAGGCCACCGGCGAACGGATCGGCAGCGTCGCCGTTGCGCGGCGCGACGACGTCGCGCGCGCGGTCGATCGCGCGGCGCAAGCGTTTCCAGGCTGGTCGCAGATACCCGTCGTCGAGCGCACGCGGCGGCTCTTCCGGTACGCCGACGCGCTGGAGCGATACCGCGAGGAGCTCGCGCTCTCCGTGTCCCGCGAAAACGGTAAGACGCTGGACGACGCCCGCGCGGAGGTGCGGCGCGGCATTGAAGCGGTCGAGTTCGCCTGCGGAATGCCGTCGTTGATGATGGGCGATGCGCTGCCCGACGTCGCGCGGGGCATCGATTCTATTTCGCTGCGTTATCCGCTCGGCGTCTGCGCCGGCATTACACCGTTCAACTTTCCGGCGATGATTCCACTGTGGATGTTTCCGCTCGCGATCGCCGCCGGAAATACGTTCGTGTTGAAGCCGTCGCCGCAGACGCCGCTGACGTCCGAGATGCTCTGCGAGGTCGCGCGTGGCTGTGATTTTCCGGCCGGCGTGCTCAACCTCGTTCACGGAGAGGCCGCAACGGTCGAGGCGTTGATCGACGATCCACGCGTCGCGGCGATCTCGTTTGTCGGTTCGTCCGGCGTCGCCCGCGCCGTCCAAGAGCGCGCGTTGCGCGCGCATAAGCGCGTGCAAGCCTTGGGCGGCGCGAAAAACTACGTGATCGTCATGCCGGATGCAGCGAATGACGCCACGTGCAGCGCCGTGATCGGCGCGGCGTTCGGCGGCGCCGGACAACGTTGCTTAGCCGGTTCCGTTCTTGTCGCCGTGGGCAGCGCGGGCGACGTGCTCGCGCCGATGCTCATTGACGCTGCCGCGAAACTGAGACTGGGACGCGGCGCGGACAGCGCAACCGAGATGGGTCCGGTGGTCAGCGCGGAAGCGCTCGCGCGCATCCGGGGCTACGTCGAACGCGCGCGTGCCGCCGGCGCGGAGATGTTACTGGGTGGCGGCGAGATTCCGAACGAGGGTACCTTTGCGGCGCCGATCATCTTCGATCGCGTCGATCCGGAAAGCGAGCTCGCGCGGGACGAAATCTTCGGCCCGGTGCTCGCGATCGTGCGGACGGAATCGCTCGACGAGGCGATCGCGATCGCGAATCGCTCGCGCTATGGGAACGCCTCCTCTATCTTCACGCGAGACGGCGGCGCGGCTCGCGCGTTTGCCAGCCGCATCGAGGTCGGGATGGTAGGAATCAACGTCGGGATCGCCGCACCGATGGCGTTCTTTCCGTTCGGCGGCGTCAAGGAGTCGATCTTTGGCGACCTGCGCTGCCACGGAAAGGACGCGGTCGCCTTCTACACGCAGCAGCGCGTGGTCGTCAGCCGCTGGCCGTCCTGAGACGGGGTCGAAACCACAACCATCCGGCGAGCAGAAACGCCAAGAAGTAGTACACGAACCAATGCTGCGGTGGCGCTGGAATCGTCGCAAAGAACCACACCGTCGAAATGATCAGCAGCGCGAGCGCGAGTCCCGATATGCCGACGTCGAGGGCACGCATTTCGCCGAGCCGCTTCGTGTAGAGCAGCGCGGCGACGGCGATGAGCATATAGATCAAGATGAACCCGAACGTGCTCAGCGTCCCGCAGTTGTTGAACACGTCGACCGGCGCCACGCCGAACGCTAACGCCACGACGGCGATGGCCAAGGTGATGACGGTTACGACCGTCACAGCGACGTTCGGCGTCCGATGGCGCGGCTCGATGCGCGTGAAGACCCGCGGCAAGAGCGACGACGACGCCATCGCGTAGGCGATGCGGCCGGCCGTCGTGATGCAGGCGAGGCACACGGAAAACGCGCTGAACAGGGCGCCGACCGTGATGGGAATTCGCAGGTATCCCACTCCATAAAACTGGGCCAAGGTTCCCAACGGAAAGGTCTGCTGATCGAGCGGCTTTCCGGTGTGACTGAAGCCGATGATCTCGGCGTACGTCGCGACGACGAAGAACGCGCTCGCGAAGAGCACGCTGCCGATCACCGCACGAGGAATCGTTACGAGCGGCCGTTTCGCCTCAGCTCCAAACGCGGTCGCGCTTTCGAAACCGACGAACGAGAACACCGCAAACGCGACCGCGAGGCCGAGGCCGCCCGGAAACGCGTGGCGCAGGTACAGCTGGTTCGCGTCGACGGACGCGCCGTGCGCGTGGAGCACGATCGCGACCAACACGCAGATGATCGTCACGGAGATGACTTCGAGCACGAGCATCACGATCGCCGAGACTTGGACGCCGCGATAGGCCGCCTGCCAGGCGATCGCGGCGAGCACGAGGACGAGCGCAACGGACGGCGCGTGCCACCCCTCGATCTGCAAGAGCAGACCGACGAAGAGCGCCATGGCGCCCAGAACCGCGGCCGCAACGAACACATAAGCCCAGAGCAGCGTCCAGCCGCCCATTGCCCCGACCGCCGGACCCAGGTGGTCGGCGACGTACTGGTACATAGAGCCGGCCGCCGCCGAGCGCCGCGCAAACTGATTGATGCAGAGGGCGACAAACACGAGCATAGTGCCGCCGAAAACGTAGGCCAGCCACGTGCCGTTGCCGGCGAGCGCGAACATATAAGGAGCGATCAAGATCGGCGTCATGCTGGGGCCGATCAGCGCAACCGAGGTCGCCAGCACCTCGATAAAGCTCAAGGATCCCGCTCGTAAGAAGCCGTCCGGTCCAGCGTCGCCCATGCGAATACTCTCCAAGCACCGGGCGCCCAGTTCCCGCAGCGGCACGAAACTTCGCCTGGAAGCGAGGGGTAGCACCTCGCATGAAGAGCCACGCCCCGAGAGTCGCGGTCGCCGGCGCCGCGCTGTTTCTTGCCGTCGCCGCCGCGCCCGCGCTCGCACGCGACTTCGTGCAAGACCAGGCCGGAATGTTCTCCGCGTCCACCGTCGCGCAGCTCAACGAACGACTCGCCGCCTTCAATGCGCAAACGCGCAAAGAGGTCGTCGTCGTAACGGTGCCGTCGCTCGGCGGCGCGGCGCTGCAACAGGCGGCGCAAACAACGTTTGGGCAACAGAGCGTCAACGGAGTTTTGATCTTCATCGCCCGCGACGATCGCCGCGACATCATCGTGCCGGATCGCGCCGGCGTGCAGGCAGGCTGGTTCACGCCCGATGTGCTGCGCTCGATCCGCACCTCGATGGAGGCACAGTTCCGCGGCGAGGATTACGACGCCGGAATTACCAACGCCGTTGACGGCATCTTAGGAATCTATCGATCGCATCTTGGTTCTTTGCAATCCGCGCAATCGAATCAATCGGGTTCGACCGCGATCGTCCCGGTCTCAAACTCGCCGGCGAATAGAGGAGTTCACATCTCGATGTTTTGGTGGATCATCATTGCGATCGTAGGCTTCTTGCTGCTGCGCTCCATTCTGCGCGCGGCGAGCGCTCCGCGATACTCGGGCGCGCCGGGAACGAGCGCCCCGTCCGGCCCCGGCTACGGACCGGGTTACGGCTACGGCGGTTACGGTGGGGGCGGCAGTTTCTGGAGCGGCCTGTTGGGCGGCCTCGGCGGCGCGTGGCTCGGCAACGAGCTCTTTCGCGGTGGGGGCGGTATGCCGGGCGCCGGCACGCCGGCGGGCGGCGACGCCGGCGGTAGCTGGGGCGGTGCGGACGGCGGAGGCTGGCAGAGCGATGCGGGCCAAGCGGACCTCGGCGGCGCCAGCGGCGGAGACTTTAGCGGCGGCGGTTTTGGCGGCGACGCCGGCGGCGACTTCGGCGGCGGTGACTTCGGCGGCGGCGACGGCGGCGGCGGTTGGTAGGCGCGCCGCGCTAGCGTAACTAACAGCAGGCGTTCATGCGACGCCTGCTTTCATTTTGGCTTCTCGGCACCATTCTAGCGCAATCCGCGGTCGCGGCTGCAGCGGAGTCGCGCGTCAATCCCGGCTTGTTCGGCTCCCTGCAGTGGCGCTTGATCGGTCCGTTTCGCGGCGGCCGCGCGCTGGCCGTCACGGGAGTTCCCGGACAACCGAATCACTTCTATTTCGGTGCGGTCGACGGCGGCGTTTGGGAGAGTAACGACGCGGGACGCACCTGGGATCCGGTCTTCGATCGTCAAGACGTTGCATCGATCGGCGCCATCGCGGTGGCGCCGAGCAATCCGTCGGTACTGTACGTTGGGACGGGAGAGGCCGACATGCGTTCCGACATCGCGTACGGCGACGGCGTGTATCGATCGGGCGACGGCGGCAAGACGTGGTCGCACGTCGGCTTGGGAGACACGAAGCAGATTGGCGCAATCGTCGTCGATCCGCGCGACCCAAACAGCGTCTACGTGGCGGCGCTAGGCCATCCGTACGGCGCCAATCCGGAGCGCGGGATCTTCAAGAGCACCGACGGCGGTCGATCTTGGAGTAAAGTGCTCTATAAAGGTCCCGACACCGGCGCGATCTCGCTGGTGATGGATCCTGCGAATCCGAGCGTTCTATATGCGGCGCTCTGGCAGACGCGGCGGCCGCCCTGGAACGTGTATCCGCCCTCGAACGGTCCCGGCAGCGGACTCTACAAAACGGCCGACGCCGGAGCCACGTGGACGCAACTGCGCAATGGACTGCCGCCGCGCGTCGGCCGCATCGGACTCTCGATCTCCAACGCGGCACCCAACCGCGTGTATGCTAACGTGGACAGCTCGGCGGGCCTTGGCGGCGTCTATCGCTCCGATGATGCCGGCGCGACGTGGACGCACCTCGACAAGGAGCAGCGTATTTGGCAGCGCGGCTGGTACTTCTCAGGGATCACGGCGGATCCGCGCAATCCTGAGGTCGTCTACGTCATGAACACGGCGACCTATCGTTCGACCGACGGCGGCAAGAGCTTCGATGCGATCCTGGGCGATCCGAGCGGACAAGACCACCATATGCTCTGGATCGACCCAGCGGATTCCAATCGCATGATATTGGGAACCGATCAAGGCGTCATCGTCAGCGTCAACGGCGCAAAGACCTGGAGCTCTTGGTACAATCAGCCGACGGCACAGTTTTATCACCTGGCGACCGACGGCGCGTTTCCATACTCGGTCTATGGAGCGCAACAGGACTCGGGCGCCGACATGCAGTCGAGCCAAGGCCGCTACGGGACGATCTCCAACCAAGACTTTCGTCCGCTCGACGTCGGCGGCGAAAGCGGCACGCTCGCGCCCGACCCGCGCCATCCCGGTTTGGTGTACGGCAATTCGAGCGATGGAAACACTACCGCCGTGCGCGAGGTTCCCGCGACCGGCTGGGAGCAGAACGTCGATCCGGTCATCACCTATCCGGCAACGCTCTGGCGCGCTACGTGGACGCTCCCCATCGCATTTTCTCCGATCGATCGCCGAACGCTGTACGTCGCGCGACAGCGGATCTTTCGCACGCGCAACGGCGGTGCGACGTGGCAAGTCGTGAGCCCCGATCTCTCTCGTGTAAACGAAGGAACGCCGGCGAACCTCGATCCGACCACGCTCGCGGAAGATAACGGCATCAAGCGCCACGGCGTCGTCTATGCGATTGCGCCGTCGCCGGTACGCAACGGCCTCGTGTGGGCCGGCACGGACGACGGCTACATTTGGGTCACGCGAGACGATTCGCGAACGTGGCGGAACGTAACTCCTTCGTCGCTCGGCGCATGGAGCAAAGTCGGCATCATCGAGGCGTCCCACTTCGACGCCGACTCCGCGTACGTTGCGATCGACCGCCATCGCATCGACGACTACCGGCCCTACATCTTGCGAACGCGCGACGGCGGCCGAAGCTGGACCGAGATCGCCCAGGGGATTCCGAACGGCTCGTTCGTCAATGCCATTCGGGAAGATCCTCGAAAACGCGGGCTGCTGTACGCCGGAACGGAGCGCGGCATCTACGTTTCGTTCGACGACGGTGCCAGCTGGCAGTCGTTGCAGCTGAATCTTCCCGTGACCTCCGTGCGCGACATCGCCGTGCACGGCAACGACGTGATCATCGCGACGCACGGCCGCTCCTTTTGGGTGCTCGACGATGTGTCGGCGCTGCGGCAGCTCGCCGCCGCGCCGGTGGAATCCAACTATCTGTTCGCGCCGGCGCCGGCGTACCGCGTGCGGCCGACCAATCAGGAGGGCACGCCGTTACCGCTCGACGAGGCGCAAGTGGACAACGCGCCCACGGGACTGTACATCGATTACTGTCTGACGGCGGGAACGCATTCACCGGTCGAGATCGAGGTCTTCGACGGTCGTGGCGCCCTCGTGCGGCGATGGTCGAGCGCGAGCCCGCCGAAGGCCGTGGATCCCAAATCGATTCCGTACACGACGCACTGGATCCAACGCCACCCCGTTCCCGCGGCAACGTTCGGCGCCCACCGCTTCGTTTGGGACTTTCACGCGGAGAGCCCGGACGGGCCGCTCGTACCGCCCGGGCAGTACTCGGTGCGGCTCGCCGTCGACGGTCACAGCTTCACGCGCAGCTCGACGATCCTGCGCGACCCGCGCATCGCTGCGAGCGACGCCGATCTCCGCGCACAGTACGAACTCGCCGCGCGCACGGTCGCGCTGCGCAAAGACGTCGCGGCGGCGCGGGCGCGAGCACAACGCCTGGCATCGAGCGGCAAGATCTCGGGAGCGAACCTCCAAGCGCTGCGCCGCGACATCATCGGCGAGTCGCCGCCGGATAATCCCGACGATTCCGTCGGCGCATATTCGCACGACTTCACCAGCCTTCTGTATCTCGAGAATGCGCTGGACTACTTAGAGAGCGCGATCGAGAGCGCCGACGCCGCGCCCACGCCCGACATGCGGACCGGCTATGCGAAGCTCGCCGCGATCTATCAGAACACTCTGCGCCGCCTCAAGGCATTGGGAGGCGCAAGCTCAGGCCTGGTTAGCGCTAGTTTAGTGGGCAGCTAACGTAGCCGAGTACCAGCGTTCGAGATCGTCGCGAAACTGCGCGAGCGCTTGCGGGTGCAGATAGACCATGTGCCCCGACTCATAGAACCCATACGAGATGTTCTGCTGTAGCCGCGCCGGGATGTTCAGGTGGTTCATCGTATAGACCGCGGCGAAGTACGGCGTCGCGAAATCGTAGTAGCCGCCACCCAAAAAGACACGCAGGTTCGGATCGTACGTCATTGCCGAGGCGAGATCCGGCGCCGTGTTCGTCGGAAGGTTACCGTTGTGCTTCCAGTCCCACTTCGCGAAGACGTTGATCAGCGGGCGGTAGATCAGCGTCGTACGATAGCCGAGGATGTCGCGCATGAAATGATTCCCGGTGGCAACGAAGGCCGCATCCATCGCCGCATCGGTAGGATCGTAGTCGGGCCGATCTGCGAGGCGATCGAGCATGTACGAGGTATAGCGCGCGTCGAGACGACCGACCATCTCGCCGCTGCCGCGCATCAGCTCGGTCTCATACCGCCAGTAGGGAATGCGCAAGTTCGACTGACGGATATAGTCTTCAGACAATCCGGTGTATTGATGAAGCTTTGCGACGACGTCGTTCTTCGTTGACGGTGAGAGGTTCGCGCCTTGAGCCAGCGCGTTGAGGTACTCGCCCATCGCAAACGATTCGACCTCCGGCAGCAGCGTTGGTAGCGCCGTCGCGCCGCCGGGCAACCGGTTGTGATACGACGACGCCGCCGCCTCCGTTGGGAGATAGAACGGAAAGGCCCAGTCGCCGCCGCCGATCGCCGTCGGCGTGAAGTTGACGTCCCAGTCGAGGCTGAAGTCGAGAATAGCCGAGAGCAAGACGACGCCGTTGATCGCGATGCCTTGCTGCTGAAGCGTGCGAACCAGCATGGCGGAGCGCGGCGTCCCGTAGGATTCACCGAAGAGAAACTTCGGCGAGTTCCAGCGGCCGAACGCCGACACGTACCGCGAGACGAACTGCGCGAACGCGCGCTGATCGGCGTCCACGCCGAAGAAGTCCGACGGCTTCCCAGCCCCGACGATGCGGCTGAAACCGGTGTCGGGTGCGTCAACAAACACCAAATCGGTTCGATCCAGTAACGAGTACTGATTCTGGACCAAGTCGAAGGGCGCGCCGCGCGTGGGCATCGTGTCGCCGAGTTGCACCCGCATTGGACCGACCGAGCCCATGCGCAGCCAGATCGTCGAACTGCCCGGGCCGCCGTTGTATAGGAAGGTCACCGGACGCGAGCGAGGGTCGGCGCCATCCACGGTAAACGCCGTATAGAACATCCGGCAGTTCGGCTGGCCCTTTTGATCCTCCAGCGTTATCGTGCCGGCGCGTGCCGTGTAGGCGTAGGACTTCCCGCCCAGGACGATCGAATGCGTCGTTACGGCATCCGCCGGGGCTTCTGCGGTTGCGACCGCGGGCGGCACTGCCTTGGGCGCCGCCGCGATCAGCGCGAACGCGAGGAGCGTCATTAGAGGCTTAGGCACGCGCAAGCACTCGCGCGTACCAGCGCTCGAGATCGGCGCGGAAGCGCGCCAACGATTCGGGATGCAGATAGACCATGTGTCCGCAGTCATAGAATCCATAGGAGATGTTACGCTGCAGCGCCGGCGCTAGGTAGAGATGGTTGAGCGCGTAGACCGTCGCGAAAAACGGCGTGGCGAAATCATACACGCCGTTCGCCGAGAAGATGCGCAACTGCGGATTGTACGTCATCGCCTGCGCGAGATCCGGGGTGACGTTAAGGGTTTGAACGTTGTTGCCGTGCTTGAAGTCCCACGTCTCGCCGTCGGCGTAGATCAAGTCGTAGATTGCGGAGCGATACAGCAGCGGCGGATCGTACCTCAGCGTTTGGCGCAGATACGTGTTGACCGTCGAGGTAAACGCGGAGTCGACGGCCGCATCGAAGGCATCCCAGTCGGGCGAAACGCCGGGGCGATCGAGCACGTACGTTTGGAAACGGGAGTCGATTCGTCCCACCGTGATTCCCCGTTCGCGCAACAGCTCGTTTTGGAACCGGTCGTAGGGTATCCGGAGGTTCGAACGCCGGATGTAGTTCTCGGAGAGGCCCGTAAATGCGTGCAGCTTCGCTACGATCGCGTCGAAGCGGTTCGGCGAGAGTTGCGCGCCCTGGGCCAAGGCGTCGAGATACTCGCCGAGTCCGAAGGTCTCCACGTCGCTCAACACTGCCTTCAGCGAGCGCGTGCGCGGAATCACGTGGTGATACCACGCGGTGGCGGCCTCCGTCGGCAGGTACAGAATGTAGGCCCAGTCGCCGCCCCCGACCGGTGAGCCATCGTTGTAATCGATGCTGGCGTTCAAGAACGACGAGAGCAACACGACGCCGTTGAGTCCAATCCCGTGGTCTTGCAAATACTTCGCCAAGACTGCCGACCGCATCGTCCCATACGACTCGCCGAACAGAAAGCGTGGCGAGTTCCAGCGGTCGAACTCTCCGATGTAGCGTTCGATGAACTGACCGAACGCTGCGGCGTCTTGGTCCACGCCCCAGAAATCTTTGCGATCTCCGGAGCCGACGAAGCGGCCGAAGCCGCTGCCCGGCATGTCGATGAAGACGAGATCCGTACGGTCGAGCAGCGAGTACGCGTTATCGATGACGCGGTAGGGCGGCGGCCCGGTGAGCGTTCCATCCGCCGTAACGACGCGTACCGGTCCGAAGGAGCCCATTCGCAGCCACATCGTCGAGCTGCCGGGGCCGCCGTTGTAGAGAAACGTGACCGCGCGCTTCGAGCGTTCTGCGCCGTCGAGCGTATAGGCCGTGTAAAAAATTCGCGCCGTCGGCTGCTCCGCGGTGTTGCGTAGGGTGATCGTTCCGGCCCGAGCCGTATACGCGAGCGTTCGCCCGTCGAGCACGAGCCGATGGTGCGTCACCGCGTCCGCAGTGCGGGGCGGCACGGGCGCCGGTTTCCCCGCGGCGACCAACGGCAGGGCGGCCAAGAGCAACAGCGAGCGTGCGAACTTCAATGCGAACGCCGTGTATCGCCACGGCAAACGCAGCATCCTGCCACCACATTGCTTGGGCGGCATCAAAGTTTCGTCAAACCGTCGCGGCCGACATCGGGCTTCGATCGTCGTACGCTCGGCGTATTTCGCCGGCGAAGCGCTCTTCGACGACGCGCCGTTTGATCTTCATGGACGGCGAGAGCTCGCCGCCCTCGACGCTGAACTCCCGCGGGATGATGATAATGTGGCGTACCTGCTCGTAGCTCGCCAGCGATCGCGTCTGACGGTGCACCTCGTGCGTGAGAAACTCGCGCACGTCGTCGCGCACCGCGAGCCGCTCGGGCTGCGCATCGGCCGGAAGCTGCGGCAGCTCGAGGCGCAGCAGCGCCCAGTTCGGACAGATCAACGCAAGGGGATGCGCTTCACCGCGGCCGGTCACCATCGCCGCCGTTACGAAGATCGATCGCTTGATGCTCGCCTCGACGCGCGAGGGCGAAATCCACTTGCCCGTGCTCGTCTTGAAGACTTCGTTCTTTCGGTCGGTTATCCACAAGAATCCGCGATCGTCCACATGGCCCAAGTCGCCGGTGTGCAGCCATCCGCCGTCGATCGCCGCGGCTGTTGCATCGAGATCGCGGTAGTATCCGTGCATCACGTTGCGGCCGCGCACCAACAGCTCGCCGTCGGCGGCGACCCGCACGGCAACGCCGCGCAGCGGACGCCCGACGGCGCCATAGGCGTTCGACGACAACCGGCTGACCGAAACGATCGGCGACGTTTCCGTCAGACCATACCCCTGCATCACCGGAACGCCGAAGCCGAGGAGCGTCATGGCGGTATCGAGGTGCAGCGGCGCGCTGCCGCTCGTCAGAAACTCGACGCGGTCGAACCCCAGAGCTCGGCGCAGTTTCGTTAGAACGAGCACCCGCGCCAGCGCGTACTCGCAGCGCAATCCGAAGGGCACGCGGTTTCCGAAGACGCGCGCGTACATCGCGCGCCGTCCTGTGCGCAGCGCCCAGGGAATCAGCCGGCCCCTCGGCCCACCGTGGCGCAACGCTTCGCCGCGGACGCCTGCCAGCAGCCGGTCGAAGAGCCGCGGCACGCTCGTCATCTCCGCCGGCCGAACGTCGCGCAGATCCCCGATAAGCTCGCCGGGATCGTGACAGATGAAATACCGGACCTGCGCCAAGAGATAGATGTAGATCAGCGTGTGTTCGTAGATGTGCGAGTAGGGCAGCACCGAGAGCACCGCGGCTTCGGAGGAGAGTCCCTCGAAGCCGCAGTCAAGCGCGACCCGCGCGTCGTACCCCAGGTTGTCGTGTGACAGCATGACGCCCTTGGGCACGCCCGTCGTCCCCGACGTGTAGATGAGAACCGCAAGATCGTCGGGATGCAGCGCGTCCTCGTACGCGCGCGGCAGCTGCGGATTTCGAGCGCGGATCGCCGCGCCGCCGTTCTCGAACGGCTGCAATCCGCCGGGATTCGGCGAATCGAAGCGCACGACACGCGGAAGCGGCGCGCCGGATTCGACGAGCCGCTCCTGCGTGCCCGCGGAGTCGGCGAAGATCAGGCGCGCGTCCGAGTGGGTGAGGATGTGCGCCAGATGGTCGAGCGCCTGTGTCGGATAGATCGGCACGACGACGCAACCGGCGAAGATCGTCGCGAAATCCGCAACGATCCAATCCACGCAGTTGTGCGACATCAACGCGACGCGATCGCCCGCGCTCAATCCGGCATCGCGTATGGCGCACGCCAGATTCTCCACGCGTTTCAGGAGCGCTGCGCTCGACGTGGACGTCCACGTCCCGTTGACGCGCTCGCTCACTACGTCTTCGCGCGGCTGCGCGAGCGCGCCACGGATTAAGTGCGGAAGAGTTTGCTTCTCGGGAAGATCGTCGGGCGCCACGCGGCGTGCTTCATGGCGTCGGCTGCGCAACCCCTGTAACTTCCAAGTACGGCCGCGCTCGCTCCAGCCGCGTCTGCGTCATGCCCGCGACGTCCAAAAGCTCGTCGAGCGATGCATATGCGCCCTGCTGCTCGCGCAGCAAGACGATGCGCGAGGCGATGGATCGGCCGATTCCGGGAACCGTCGCCAGCTCGGTCGCGTCCGCGCGATTGACGTCCACGCTTCCTTGCGGCGGCGGCGTGGCACGGGCGCGGCGGCTTCGGCGATGGTGCGGGGAGCCCGCGTGCCGCAGCTCACCGGTCAGCGGAACGTAGATTTCATCGCCGTCGGCCACGTGCGCCGCGAGGTTGACCCCGGCGGGGTCGGCCGCGGCGGTGAATCCGCCTGCCCGCTCGATCGCCTGTTCTGCTCGGTCGGAGCCACGCACGCGGTAGAGTCCCGGCCGCTTCACCGCCCCGGCAATGTAAACGACCATATCGTCGGCGGGAGGATGCAGGACGTGCCGCCGTTGCGCGCCGTTCCAACCCCGCGGCGGCAGTGCCGTTTCGCTCGGAACGGCGGAAACGGTGCTGATCGGCGGGCGCGCCGCGGGATGCACGAGGGCCAGCGCGATCAGCACGGCGATCGCGCCGACCAGCACGATTCTGATAGCCATGCGGCCCAATCACCCCTTCGCCCGGCGGCATCAAGGGTAGCGTCGCGTCAACTCAGCGTGTAGTATGTCGCACATGGCCGACGCCTACGACTATCGCCACGTCGAGCACAAGTGGCAATCGCAGTGGGAGCACGAACGGCTCTATCGCCCGCGCGACGGCGACGCGAAGCCGAAATACTACACGATGGAGATGCTGCCGTACCCCTCCGGCGATCTTCACATCGGCCACGCGAAAAACTACACGCTCGGCGACGCCGTCGCGCGCATGATGCGCATGCTGGGCTACAACGTGCTGCATCCGATGGGATGGGACGCGTTCGGCCTGCCCGCCGAGAACGCCGCTATCGCGCGCGGCGTCGATCCGGCGGCGTGGACCGCAGAGAACATCCTGAACATGCGCCGGCAGATCCGCTTGATGGGGACGGGCTACGATTGGTCCCGCGAAATCGCAACGTGCGAGCCGGAGTACTACCGCTGGAACCAGTGGCTCTTCTTGCGCCTGCGCGAGCACGGCTTGGCCTACAAGCGCGAAGCGCCGGTGAACTGGTGCCCGGTCGATGCGACGGTATTGGCCAACGAGCAGGTCATTGACGGCCGCTGCTGGCGCTGTTCGAGCTTGGTCGAGCGCCGCAGCCTGTCGCAATGGTTCCTGAGGATCACGGCGTATGCCGATCGCCTTCTCGAAGATCTCGAACGCCTCGACGGCTGGCCGGAGCGCACGCGAACGATGCAGCGCAACTGGATCGGGCGCAGCGAGGGCGCGCGGGTACGCTTCGAGGTCGAGGGCCTCGACGAAAGCATCGACGTGTTTACGACGCGGCTCGATACGTTATACGGCGCGACGTTTCTGGCGGTTGCGCCCGAACATCCGATCGTCCGCGCGCTCTCCATGCTCGTCACGGGAGAGCACACCGCGCAGATCCAGGCGTTCGCGGAATCGTTGCAATCGAAATCCGAGCTTGAGCGCACGAGCATGATGGAGAAGCGCGGCGTCTTCACCGGCGCTTACGCGATCAATCCGCTCTCGCGCGGGCGGATCCCGATTTGGGTGACGAACTACGTGCTGGCCGAATATGGAAGCGGCGCGGTAATGGGCGTTCCGGCGCACGACGAGCGCGACTACGACTTTGCCAAGCGATACCGTCTTCCAATCGAGCAGGTGATCGTTGCGGAAGAAGGCGGGACGGAGGCGCCGTTGCGCGCCTCTTACGTTGAGGACGGACGATTGATCGCGAGCGGCGACTTTACGGGCATGAGCAGCGCGGACGCGCGCGCTGCGATGGCGGCGTGCCTGGCCGCCGCCGGCGCAGGCGAAGCGAGCATCGGCTACAAGCTGCGCGACTGGCTCATTTCACGGCAGCGATACTGGGGAACGCCGATCCCCATCGTCTATTGTGCGCGTTGTGGCGAGGTGGCCGTTCCCGACGAGCAGCTGCCCGTGCTGCTGCCGCCGCGAAACGCCTACGAAGAGTTTTTGAAGACGCCCTGTCCTCGTTGCGGCGAGCCCGCGCGCCGCGAGAGCGACACGATGGACACGTTCTTCGAGTCTTCGTGGTACTACCTACGCTATCTCGATCCGCACAACGATGCGGCGCCCTGGGCTTTAGAAGTTGCGCGGCGGTGGATGAACGTCGACCAATACATCGGCGGCGCCGAGCACGCCGTGCTGCATCTCTTGTACTCGCGCTTTTTCTACAAGTTCTTTCACGATCGCGGTTGGATCGCGGGCGGCGACGAGCCCTTCCAGCGTCTGTTTCACCAGGGCTTGGTGCTATGCGACGGCGAGAAGATGTCGAAGTCGCGCGGCAACGTCGTCGGCATTGACGAAACGGCGGACCGTCACGGAATCGACGCGATGCGGCTCTTCCTACTGTACGTCACGCCGCCGGAAGAGACGAGCAACTGGACCGACGAGGGCATCAGCGGCCGCGTGCGTCTGCTCAACCGGATGTGGCGCGCCTGCGATCGCCACCTCGGCGGAAGCGCCGGAAGCGTCGGCTCGCTCGAAGAGCGCCAGGCGCCGCTGGTTGACAACGCGGAGGAGAAGGCTCTCCTGCGCGCGGTGCACGCCGCCGCGAAGTCGGCGGTCGACGAGACGCTGTCGCGGCGCTTTCACTATAACACGACGATTGCGAAGTTCGACGAGCTCGTCAATCTCATGACTGCCATTGCAACGAAATCGCCGCAATCGGCTGCGCTGCGCTATGCCGTCGAAACGTTGCCGATTCTGATCGCACCCTTCGCTCCGCACATCGCGGAGGAGCTGTGGGAGCGTTTGGGACAGACCGGCTCGGTGCACTTGGAACGATACCTGGTGCCCGACGAACGTCTGTTGATCACGGAAGAGATCACGCTCGTGGTACAGGTCAACGGCAAGGTGCGCGCTCGGATTCTCGCCGACGCCCGCGTGAGTGAAGAGGAAGCCGTCGCGCTCGCGCTACGCGACCCCAACGTTCGCGCGTATCTGGACGGCAAAGACCTTCGCAAGCATATCTACGTTCCGGGCAAGCTGCTCAACTTGGTGGCGGCGTGACGCAAACGCGATCTCTGGCCACCGGCGTCTGCATCACCGGCGGCGGCCCGTGCGGCGTGATGCTCGGCGTTTTGCTCGCTCGCGCCGGCGTCGACGCGATCGTTCTAGAGAAGTATCCGGACTTTTTCCGCGACTTTCGCGGCGATACGGTTCACCCGTCCACCTTGGAGCTGCTCTACGAGCTGGGTTGGCTCGACGATTTCCTCGCGCTTCGTCACGACGAGTTTCAAACGGCGAGCGTAAATATCGCCGGCGAGCCGGTCCAGGTGGCGGACCTCTCGCACCTGCGCACGCATTGTAAGTTCGTCGCGTTGATGCCCCAATGGGACTTTCTGAACTTTCTCGCGCAGCACGGCCGGCGATATCCCACCTTCCACCTCAGGATGGCAACCGAAGGGATCGGCTTGCTCGCGAGCGGCGGCCGCGTCACCGGCGTGCGCGCGCGAAGCGCCGACGGCGAGGTCGAGATCTCGGCGAAACTGGTCGTGGGCGCCGACGGCCGGCACTCGACGATTCGGAATCTGGCGGGATTTGCCGTCAAAGAGCTCGGCGCCCCGATGGACATCCTCTGGATGCGCATTTCCAAGAACGCGACCGACCCCACGATGCAGCTCGGCTGGGTCAGGACCGGCCACATGGTGATCCTCCTCGACCGAGGCGACTACTGGCAATGCGCCTACCTCATTCCGAAGGGCTCTTTCGCGGCACTTCAGGCCGAGGGGATCGATGCGCTCCGGCGCGGGCTCGCGCAAACGGTTCCAATGTTGCGCGATCGTGTCGCGCAACTCGACTGGTCGAAGGTTTCGATGCTCGACGTGCGCGTCGATCGCTTGGACCTTTGGCATAAGCCCGGCCTGCTGTGCATCGGCGACGCTGCGCATGCGATGTCGCCGATCGGCGGCATCGGCATCAACCTTGCCGTCCAAGATGCGGTCGCAACCGCCAATATTCTCGCGGAAACGCTGCGCGCGGGCAACTCGCCGGGCGAAGCTGAGCTGCAACGCATTGCGGACAGGCGCATGTTTCCGACCAAGGCGACGCAAGCGTTTCAAACGTTCGTTCAGGATCGAGCGATCGCCCCGCTCATGGCGGGTGCGCCGGTCACGGCTCCGCCGCTGGCCGCGAGGCTCTTCGATGAGTTCCCCTGGCTGCGCCGCCTGCCGGCGCGTCTGATCGGCGTCGGCGTGCGGCCGGAGCACGTTCGTACGCCCGATGCGTTCGCCGGAGCCGCCGGAGGCTAAGAAAGCCCCTCGCGCGCCAACATCTCGGCGTAGATTTCTCGCACGGTCTGCAGCGTATCGGCGGCTTCGGGCGGCTTGTCGCCTCGCAGGCGCACGATTCTCGGAAAACGCAACGCGAAGCCACTCTCGTGCAGCCGGCTCGTTTGTATCACGTCGAACGCGACTTCGATCACGATCTTCGGCTCGACGGGCATTTCGGAGAAGCGCGCGTTGGGACGGCGCGCTTCGTCCGGCAAGCGATGCGCGAGAAACCACGGCGTTAGGCCGGCGATCTCCGCATCCGTCAGTCCGGAATAGGCCTTGCCGATGGCTTGCAGCGTGCCCCCATCGCCACGGACGGCAAACGTGTAGTCCGACAGCACGTTGGCGCGCTTGCCGTGGCCCCATTCCACCGCGATCACGACGGTGTCGAGCGTCGAGAGCTCGCGCTTGAGCTTGAGCCACCATTTTCCGCGACGGCCCGGCAGGTACGGCGAGTCGGCGCGCTTCAGCACGAGACCCTCGTTGCCGCGGCGGCGCGCCGCGTCGAACTCCGCATTGATCGCGGCGGCGTCGGCGGCCTCGACCGCACCGAACGGCGCCGGCGCAACGTTCTCGCCCTTTGCGAGCACGCTTTCGAGCCGCTGCCGCCGAACGACGAGCGGCTCGTCGATCAGCAGCTCGTCGCCGAGCGAGAGAATATCGAAGACCATATACGTGAGCGGAACCTCGCGCAACAGCCCGTCATCGACGCTCTTGCGCTGTAAGCGCGCCTGCAGCATCCGAAAAGGGAGCACTCTGCCGTTGCGCATCGCGACGATCTCCCCGTCCAGAATCGCATCGGCGGCGATCGCCCGTAACGCCCGCACCACTTCCGGATACGACGACGAGACGTCGTTGAGTCGCCGTGAGAAGAGCCGTACGTCGCCGCGGCGGCAATGCGCCTGCGCGCGTATGCCGTCGTACTTATCTTCGACGTGCCAACGGCCGCTCGCGAGCTCCTTGTATGCGTGGCCGTACGCGACCGGCGTCGCCAGCATGAAGCCGATCGGAGTTCCGTAGGCGATCCGCACGTCGTGCAAGGCGCGACGCTTTGCAGCGAGCGCGACGGCGCCCACGTCCCCGGCGGCCATCGCCGCGCGCCGCACTGCGCTGGGATCCGCATCGAAGGCCCGCGCGACCGCATCGAGCACGAAGCCTTCGCGCAGCCCGACGCGCAAGTCGCCGGTGACTATTTTGATCGCATAGGTCGCCGTCAGCGAATCGGCACACGCGCGGAGGATGCGCTCGAGCAGCGCCGCGCGACGCTCGTTGGCCTGCTTTCCCGATGCCGCGGCGATCTCGTCGAAAATGGCATCGACCGCCGCAGGCATCAACTCTTCGGAAAAGAGCATCTCCTTTGTCGGCGGGCGCAGCAGCGAGCCGAGCGCTGCCCCGAGGTCGCCCGTCGCGCGATACGCGCGCGTCAACTCGACGTCGCTGAATCCCCAGATCCGATGCGCGACCTCCACGAGCATCCGACCCCCGACGGAGAGAGGGCGCCGCCCGCTAAAAAACCGCACCGCGGCAGCCACGTCCCGATCGTCGTCGAGCGACTTCAGATAGTCTGCGAGGAGCGCGATCTTTTCCAGCTTTCCCGAGTGGGCCGCAATCGCGTGCGCGGCGGCCGCGAAGCGTCGCATCAGGGGCGCCGAAAGTACTCGTACGTTTGCCGGATGCCTTCGGCCAGCGGCGTCGCGGGCGACCAACCGAGTTCCGCGTGTGCCAGCGCGGAATCGAACTCCGCATCGCGCGCGTCGCCCGGCCGCGGCGGCGCGTGCTGCACCGGCGCATCAAATCCGCTGACGGCGACGAGCATGCGGTAAATTTGATTCACGCTCGTTCGCCGGCCGGTTCCGATCACGAATGCACCGCCCGGCCCGCGTTCCAACGCGGCGAGGTTCGCGGCCGCCACGTCGGCGACGTAGACGTAGTCGCGCGTCTGTTCGCCGTCCGAGTCGATCCGGACGCCTTCTCCGGAAAGGAAGTGACCGATGAAGATGGCGATCACGCCGGCCTCGCCATTCGGATCTTGGCGCGGCCCGTAGACGTTACCGTACCGCAGCGCCGTGAAGTCGACGCCTCTCGTGGCGCGGTAGAAGCGGAGGTAGTGCTCGCCGACCATCTTGCTGATGCCGTAGGGCGACGTCGGGCGTTGCGGCGTCGCTTCGGTGATCGGCAAGCGCTCCGGCGTTCCAAAGATCGCGCCGCTCGACGCGAAGATGACCTTGCCGACGTCGTTTTTCGCCGCCTGTTCCAAGACGTTCAGCAATCCGAGCACGTTGACGCCCGCGTCGTACAGCGGATCGCGCACCGAGATCGCTACCGAGTGCTGCGCGGCGTGATGGTTGACGATGTCCGGCTTGAAATCCGCGAAGACGCGAGCGATCGCTTCGTCACGAACGTCCATGTGCACGAGCGAAATCCCGCCGCGCACGTTCGCGCGCCGGCCGCCGCCGTGTTCCCACAAGGAATCGATCACCAGCACCTCGTGTCCGGCATCGCAATAGGCATCGACCAAGTGCGACCCAATGAAGCCCGCTCCGCCGGTCACGATGATACGCACGCGTCCTCCTCCTTACTAGATAAACTCTGCCTTACTAGATAAACTCTGCGCTTGTCGCAGGAGAGCGGCGATGGCGCGGTTCGCGATCGTCGTCGTTGCCATGGCATTCCTTCTCGGAACTCTCGCCGTAACACCGCTCTCGTCGGATGTGCGCGCGGTTGTAATCGGCGCCGCGTTTCTCCTGGCAGGGCTGGCCGCCGCCGCATCGCCGCGCTTTGCCGCGTGCATCCTGTTCGCCGTCCTAGCGGGCGCGCTCAACGCTACGTTCCGTTCGAACGCGATCGTTCCGCTGCGCGAGCACCGCACCGCTCGTTTTGCGGCGACGGTGCTCGAGCGCGCCGGCGCAGGCGACGGTTCGACCGAGGTAACGCTTGCGCTGAGCGATGGAACGTTCGTGTCGGCGCGGCTGCGCGGCGACGTGCCGGAGACTGGGACTCAGGCGATCGTTCGCGGCCGCTTGGAGCCCTTTGACGACGCGCGCAACCCCGGCGAGCCGAGCCAACGTGACATCGAAGAAGAGCGCGGAATCCGCGGCCGTCTCGAGGCCGCGGTCGTTCTTCGCAGCGATCGTTCGACGCAACGCGGGTTGCGCGTCTGGCTCGCCCGAGCGCACGAGTGGGCGCACGCGCAACTGCAGGCACGCCTCGGCGAGCCGGATGCATCGGTCGTCGCGGGCGAGCTCTGGGGAGAACGCGCCGCGCTATCGCCGGCGCTGCGTAGCGAATTTCAAGAGACAGGAACCGTTCACGTCTTGGTGACCGCCGGACTGCACTTGGGCGCAGTTGCGGCGCTCTGCGCCGGGTTGCTGACGTTCCTCACGCTTCCGCGGCGAGTGACGTGCGCGGCGTCCATCGTGCTCGTGTGGGCGTTCGTGTGGTGGAGCGGCGCTCAGCTGCCCGCGATGCGCGCCGCCACGATGGCGAGCGCGGCGCTTGCGGCGCGTACCTTGGGACGTGCCACGCTTTCCTGGAACGCCCTGGCGATCGCGGCGATCATCGTGGCGTTGTCGCGTCCGCACAGCGTCGCGACGGCATCGTTCGCACTATCCTTTTCCTGCGTCGGCGCTATCTTCGCATGCGCGGCTGCACTGGAAACGTATATCGGCGAACGCATCGCGCTTCCGTCACTCGTGCGCGAGGCGATGGTACTCGCGCTGGCGACGCAAATCGGGATCTGGCCGCTCGGCGCCGCGATCTTCTTGCAGTTGACGCCCTACGCCATCCTGGCGAATCTTGCCGTCGTGCCCTGCGTCGCGCTGACCATGGGATTGGGCGCGGCGCAGCTGTTGCTCGCGTGGTGCGCGCCGCTCGCGCAGGCCGTTGCAAACCTGAACTCGTGGTTCTTGGCGTGGACGCTCGGCGTCGTGCAAGCGATTGCCGCCTTACCGTCGGCGACGCTGCCGATGACGCCGGCGCCCGCGTGGTGCATCGCGCTCTACGATGCCGCCGTGCTTGCGTCGGTCGCGCTATGGCGGCGCGGCGCGCAGACGCTGGTTATCGGGGCGCTCGGAGTGACGATCGGTCTCGTCCTGTGGCCACCGCGTGCCTTCGACGGTCGCCTGCGCGTCACGGTGCTCGACGTAGGGCAGGCCGACGCGATCGTGATTCAAACACCGCACGGCCACGCATTGCTCGTTGATGCGGGCGGACGGCTGGAACGCGGAGCGGAGAACGACGCGTCGCCGGCCGAGCTCGTCGGCGAGCGAACCGTCGTGCCGTTCTTACTGCGTCACGGCGTTCATCATCTCGATGCGTTGATCGTCTCCCATCCGCACGGCGACCATGCCGGCGGCGTCGCGCCGGTGTTGCGTCGCTTGCGTGTCGCCGAACTCGCCGACAGCGGTCAGCGGTACGGCGGTCACGCCTATCGCGATGCGATCGAGACGGCCCTGCGCGAGCGCGTTCCGATTCGCTATCCACGGGCCGGCACGGAGTGGCAGACCGACGACGGCGTGACGCTGCACTTCATCGGACCGTCACTTCCGTTTATCGCCGGTAAGAACGCGATCAACAGCAACTCCGTCGCCTTCCTCTTACGATACCGCGCCTTTCGCATGCTGTTCACCGGCGACGCCGGCAGCGACTCGGAGCGACGATTCTTAGCGCAAGCCGTGGATTTGCGCGCCGACGTGCTCAAGGTCGGGCATCATGGCTCGGCCTATGGATCGTCGGCCGCCTTCATCGGCGCTGTCGCACCGCGCTATGCGATCGTCTCGGTCGGACGGCACAATACGTTCGGCCATCCCGCGGAACAGACCATCGACACGCTTCGGCGATTCGGCGCGCAGATCTATCGAACCGACGAGGACGGCGCGGTGACGGTCGCGACAGACGGACGGTCCGAGACCGTCGAAAGCATGCTTACGAGCGCGCCTGCATCAGACGCCGAGTCGCGGCAAACAGCCCGGCAACCGCGCCGATGAATGCGAGCGTGCCGATCACGTTGGCGGCCGTCGCGAACGAATCGCCCACCAGACCCAGCGGTGAAGCGTTTCCGCTAACGACGATGACGCCGGCGAGCAGTACGCCGAACAGGCTTTCGCCGACGATCAGGCCGGACGCGACCAGAATTCCCAGCTGCTTCGCCCGCTGCGGGTCGCGCTGCCGGCTCGACCAGCGACCGTACGCCCAGCCGAGAAGCGCGCCCAGCACGACCGGCGCCGTCGTGGAGGCGGGCAGATAGATCCCCAAGCCGACCGCCAGCGGCGGCAGCGCGAGCCGGCGGACGCGCAAGGCCTCGTCAACGGCGACGATCGCGCCGCCGACGAGCGCACCGATGCCGATCAAGCGCCAATCGATTTGGCCGCCTATCACGCCTTTGGCCAGCGCGGAGATCAGCGTCGCTTGGGGAGCCGGTAACGGCTGCGCACCCGCGTGCAGGTTGGGCGCGCCCGCAAACCCGTACGCGCGATTGAGGAGATCGAGAATCGGCGGGATGACGAGTGCGCCCATCACGACGCCGATTATCAGGGCGACTTGTTGGCGCCAGGGTGTGGCATCCACCAGCTGGCCGGTCTTGAGATCTTGTAGGTTGTCGTTGGAAATCGTCGCCACGCAGAGCAGCACCGCGGTGACGAAGAGCGCATAGGCAATCAATTCGAGCGGCGCGCTCGCGACAAATGAGTGCGCGATGGCGAGCACGATCAGCGACGCGCCGAGCACGGCTAAGATCGCGAGCCCCGACACCGGACTATTGGAGGAACCGATGAGACCCGCCATGTAGCCGCAGGCCGCCGCAACGAAGAAGCCCGCGATCACGACGTAGATGACGGCGGCAATCGTCAATCCGGCCGCCAGCGGCGCAAGCGTGCCGCCAGCGAGAAACGTTGCCAAGAGGATTCCCAGCGGAATCAGACACGCGAGCGAAATGAGCGCGACGACGCCGATCGGCAGATCGCGCTCCGTCCGCGGCAACGCGTCGTCCCCGTCACCGCGCCGCCGGCGAGACGCCGCGAGCGCAGACGTCACGCCGGAGACGACCGGCCTAGCGAGCCGTCCAAGCGACCAGATCGCGGCGATGCCGATCGCGCCCGCACCGATGAACCGCACCTGATGCGACCATACCGCCGTCGCGACGTCGGCGGGCGGGCCGGCAACCGGATGCAATGCCGTCAGTACGGGCGTCGCGACTCCCCATGCGATGAACAGGCCGGCCAAGATCGCGAGCCCGACGGTCACGCCGATCAGCTGCCCGGCGCCCACGAGCGCGAGCGACAGCGAAAAGCCGATTCCCGTAGTAGCCGCGCCGGCACGGAGATATCCGGCGAGTTGGCCGGCGAAAATTCGAGTCGCGACGATTGCGGCAAAGCCTGCCGAGGCGAGTGCTCCGCTCACCAACGCGATCAGCCCGGCGCGGTTTCGTTCGTCGGCCGCGCCCGCGCGCGTACCGACTTTGAGCACTTCGGCGGCGGCCACGCCCTCGGGATAGGGCAGGCTCGATTGCGCAACCAATGCGCGCCGGAGCGGAACGCTATACATCACGCCGAGCACTCCGCCAATGGCACAGATGGCAAACGAATCCACGAACGGAAAGTGTTGCCACCAGCCGATCATCACGAGCCCCGGCAGCACGAAGATAATTGCCGACAGCGTGCCCGCCGATGAGGCGAGCGTCTGGACGATGTTGTTTTCGTATATCGTGGCGTTCTTGAACGCCCGCAACACCGCCATGGAGATGACGGCGGCCGGAATGGTGGAGGCAAACGTCAAGCCGACCTTCAGGCCGAGATAGACGTTCGCGGCCGTGAAGACGAGCGTGATGGCGCAGCCAAGAACGATGCCGCGCCAGGTAAGCTCCGCTCGGCTTATCGCCGCTCGGGGTATGCCGCCTTCGCTAGTTTTTGGGTTAATAGCTCGGGCGGCATACCCGCTCGCTCCTTAGAATTCCCCTTAAGGAACTCGCTTAGGGATGCATCGTGGTCATCGGCGTGGGTGACGCCGATGCCATCGGCGACGTTGTGGGAACGGGCTGGGCCGTTGCCGCTAATGACGTCGCTCCCGCGATGAACGCTCCCGCCAAAACGAGCCCTAAGAACCATCGATTCATGATGTGCTTCCTCTCTGGGTACCAAAAGATGATCTCACTGCGGCTGGTACCCACGACGGCGTAGACTCTAACCGCGCCGGGGCCCCGCTTGCTATGAACAACGCTGGTTGCAACGCCTGGCCGGCGCTCGAGGTCCTAATTAAGGGGAGAAGCTGCGCTCAGCCGCAACCTTCCAATCCGACGAAATGAGCGTCATCGAATTACCGGCTCCCGAGCGGGCCGTCGCCGAAACTCGCGAAATTTTTGAGCGCGTGGAGAACGTTATTCCGCGCATCGAATGGCCCTTGCACGCTCCCTACGTCGCCGCGATCAACGCGTTGAAGAAAGAACGCAACGCCGTGATCTTGGCGCACAACTATCAGGTGCCCGAGATATTCTACACCGTCGCCGACATCGTGGGCGACTCGCTCGCGCTCGCGATGAAGGCCAAGCAAACGACGGCCGACACGATCGTACTTTGCGGCGTTCACTTCATGGCGGAGACCGCGAAGCTGGTCAACCCGGAGAAGACGGTGCTGGTTCCCGACCTGCGCGCGGGCTGCTCGCTCGCGGAATCGATCACCGCCGCCGACGTGGCGCTCCTTCGCGAGCGCTATCCCGGCACGCCGGTCGTCAGCTACGTCAACACCTCGGCCGAAGTGAAGGCGGAGTCGGACGTTTGCGTGACCAGCGGCAACGCGGTCGAGATCGTCGAGGCGTTGCGCGTGCCGCGCGTCATCTTCCTACCCGACGAGTATCTCGCCAAGTACGTCGCCTCGAAGACCGACGTGCAGATCGTCGCCTGGAAGGGCCACTGCGAGGTGCACGAGCGATTCTCCGGTCGAGACGTCGCGCGCTTCCGCGACGGCGATCCGTCGCTGATCGTCCTCGCGCATCCCGAGTGCCCGCCCGACGTTCTCGCCGAGGCCGACTTCGTCGGTTCCACGCACGGCATGACGGAATACGTCGGCACGCTTGCATCGGAGCAACGCGCGCCGCGCGTGCTTATGCTCACCGAGTGTTCGATGGCCGACAACGTGGCCGGCCGTTATCGCAACGTGCAGTTCGTTCGCCCGTGTAACCTTTGCCCGCACATGAAGCGCAATACGTTGCCGAAGGTGTTGCACAGTCTGCAGGCGATGGAGTACGAAGTGACGATCGCGCCCGGCGTCGCCGAGCGTGCGCGCCTCGCCGTCGAGCGAATGCTCGACTACAGCACGCGGCTGCGCGACTAACCACCGTGGAGACTCGAACGAGCGACGCGCTGATCGTCGGCGCCGGCATCGCCGGTTTGGTCGCCGCGCTCAAACTTCAACCCGCTCGAGTCACCGTGCTCTGCAAGACGCGTCTGGGCAAGGGCGCCGCGACGGGATGGGCCCAAGGCGGCATTGCGGCGGCGGTCGGAAAGGATGATTCACCGAAGCTCCACGCGATCGACACGCAGCGAGCCGGAGCCGGCATCAGCGACGCCACGATCGTGGACATCCTCACGCGCGACGCGCCGGCCCGAATCGAAGAGCTGTTGGAGCTGGGCGCCGCGTTCGACCGTACCGACGAGGGCGAGCTCGCGCTGGGACGCGAGGCCGCGCATCAACGCCGCCGCATCGTCAAGGCGGGGGGCGACGCAACGGGCCACGAGATTCTCAAAACGCTGATCGACGCGGTCGCGGCGCATCCGTCCATTGAGATCGTAGAGAACGTCGCCGCTGACGATCTCATCTTGGACGGCGCGCGCGTCACCGGCGTCCTCGCACACGACAACGATGCCGGCGCGCCCGTTGCATTTCATGCGGCCGCCGTTATCTTGGCGACGGGGGGAATCGGCCGGCTCTACCGCTACACGACGAATCCCGTGGGAGCAACCGGCGACGGGATCGCGATGGCGGCCCGCGCCGGCGCGGTGCTGGCCGACATGGAGTTCGTCCAGTTTCATCCGACGGCGCTTGCGATCGGACGCGATCCGATGCCGCTCGTTACCGAAGCGGTGCGCGGAGAAGGCGCGATTCTGGTCAACGACTTGGGGGAGCGCTTCATGGCGGCGGTGCATCCGGAAGCGGAGCTCGCGGCGCGCGACGTGGTGGCCCGCGCCATCTTCGAACAACAGCAGCGCGGACGGACCGTCGGGCTCGACGCGCGCGCGGCAATCGGCGCGCGCTTTGCACGCGCGTTTCCTACGGTTTTTCGCTTCTGCGCGGATGCCGGCCTCGATCCGCGCATCCAAAACATTCCGGTGACGCCGGCCGCTCACTATCACATGGGCGGCATCGCGGTGGACGAATGGGGCAGGACGTCGCTCGAAAATCTGTGGGCGTGCGGCGAGACGAGCGCGACGGGCGTCCACGGCGCTAACCGCCTTGCGAGCAACTCGTTGCTCGAAGCGCTCGTCTACGGAACGCGCGTGGCGACCGACATTGCAAGCCGCGAGGGCGCGCGCAGACCCGCGGCGCGCTCCATGTCTCAGCTGGAAGCCGCACCCCACGTGCCCAATTCAACCGATGCGACACAGGCGTTGAGCGATCTGCGCAACGTGATGTATTCCAACGTCGGTTTGGTGCGCACGGACGCGGGGCTGCGGGAGGCCGTGGCACGCATCTCGGAACTTCAGGCGCTTCCGGAATCGAGGGGCGCCGTGCTGCGCAACCTGCTCGTCGTCGGGCGGCTGATCGCCGAGGCCGCGATCGAGCGGCGGGAAAGCCGCGGGAGTCACTATCGAAGCGATTATCCGAATACCGATGAAGCCTTCGCCAAGCGATCCTTTACGCGACTGCGCGACGTCGCCTGAAGTGACGGCGGAGCCCGTGGTGCGGGCCGCGCTGCGCGAAGACGCCGGGCGGGGCGGCGATCTGACCACCGATGCGCTCATCGCGCCGGAGCGCACGGCGGTCGCGCAGATCGTCGCCCGAGCGACCGGCATTCTGGCGGGAATTGACGTGGCGGCGCTCGCGTTTCACCTGCTAGACGACCGCATCGAGTTTCGGGCGCTCGCGCGCGACGGCGACCGCGTCGGCCCAGATCAACCGGTCGCACGCATTTGCGGTTCGGCGCGGGCCATCTTGACCGGCGAACGAACCGCGCTCAACCTGCTGGGCCGGCTCTCCGGCATCGCGACCGCAACTCGAGCGCTCGTCGATCGCATCGCGGGAACGCAGGCGCGCATCACCGACACTCGCAAGACCACACCCGGATTGCGCGCGCTGGAACGCTACGCGGTCCGCTGCGGCGGCGGCATCAACCATCGCTTCGGACTCGACGACGCCGTGCTGATCAAAGACAATCATCTCGCGTTGTCGCCGTCGATTCACGCGGCCGTCGCGGCCGCGCGCCGGCGCGCCGGACACATGGTCAAGGTCGAAGTTGAAGTCGATACCCTCGAGCAGCTCCGCGAAGCGATCGCCGAGCCGATCGACGCAGTGCTGCTGGACAATATGAGCGCCGCGACGCTGCGCGAGGCGATGGGCATCGTCAACGGCCGCGTGGTCACCGAGGCCAGCGGCGGCGTCACGCTCGAAAACGTGCGAGCACTCGCGGAGACCGGAGTGGACGTCATTAGCGTGGGCTCGATCACGCACAGCGCACCGGCGCTCGACTTTAGCTTAGAGGTCTCAGTAGAAGAATAACGCGATCGCCACGATCGCCCCGACCGCCACCACGAACGTCGAGATGCCGTAGCCGGCGAGCGGCGAGAGCGACACGACGCGCCCGGCCTCCAGCGCGCGCTGCGTGGCCGAGTACCTCCACGCTCCGAGCAGCGCGATGAAAATGCCAAAAAGCGCCATGGCGGTGCCGAAGCTCGTCGAGGTGCCCGTGACCCGGCCGGCCCCATGCACGAGCGAGGCGAATTCCCGCGCGAAGAGCGAGAATCGCGCGATCACGAAGCCGAATGCAATAAAGGCGAGCGCCGTGCGAATGTACGCGAGGTAAGTTCGTTCGTTAGCGAGCGTATCGGTTGCGTGCATGACCTTCCCAGCGTTAGGCGAATCTTCTCCGAACCATGTCGGGACAACGCGAGATCGAAATTTCGGAGCACGAGAGCCAAGCCGCGCACGATATCGAGCCGCCCGCCGCCCTGATCGACTTCATGGCGCGCGATTGGATCGACCGTCCGGCCGCACGCGCCGTTCACCCGGAGGCGCGGCGCTTCGAAGAACGCCGGAAGGCGCTGTCCCGCCGCTATCCGGGCGAGTATCTCGTGGTGCCGGCCGGTCCGGAGCGCATGCGCGCGGGCGACACCAACTATGCGTTTCGGCCGGCGAGCGACTTCGTCTACTTAGTCGGCGACGGTGAGCCTGGAGCGCTGCTCGTGCTCGAACCGCGCGGCGCGGAGCATCGTGCGGTTCTCTTCGTGCGCGCGCACAACCGCGGCACCAAAGAGTTTTTCACCGATCGCTTCAACGGTGAGCTCTGGGTCGGCAGCCATCGCGGCGTCGAGGAGAGTCGCCGATTCTTTGGCGTGGAGGAGGCGCGCTCACTCGCCGACCTCGCGGCATATTTGCAAGACGTGCGCGACGCCCGTTATCCGGTGCGCGTGGTTCGCGGCGTGGACGAGGCGATCGACGGTCGCTTCGACGCGAGCGACGGCGACCGTGAACTCGCCGAACACCTCTCCGAGATGCGGTTGATCAAAGACGAGTACGAGCTCGCGGAGCTGCGCAAGGCCTGCGCAATCACGAAGCGCGCGTTTGAAGACGCGATTCGGGCCATGCGCAACGGCGCGAACGAGCGCGCGATCGAAGCAGCGTTCTGGAGCCGCGCGCGGATCGAAGGCAACGATACCGGGTACTTGACGATCGCCGGCGCGGGCGCCCACGCCTGCACGCTGCACTGGACGAGGAACGACGGAGAGCTCCGCGCGGGCGACCTGCTCCTGATCGATGCAGGCGCGGAATGCGACTCGTTCTATACCGCCGACATCACGCGCACGCTGCCGATCTCCGGCGGTTTCACGGAGCGAGAACGTGCGGTGTACGACGTCGTGTGGCAGGCGCAGCAGGCCGCGATCGAGGCGGTCGCGCCCGGCAACGACTTCCTGGAGCCATACCGCCGTGCGATGCGGGTTCTGGCCGGCGCGCTCATCGATTGGGGGATTCTCACGGGCTCCGTTGACGAGGTTCTCGACAAGCAGCGTCAGTTCCAAAAGCGTTACACGCTCCACGGAGTGAGCCACATGCTGGGAATCGACGTCCACGACTGCTCACTCGCGCGATCCTCGGAATACCGCTACGGAAAGTTGCGCGAAGGCATGGTCTTGACCGTCGAGCCGGGTCTCTATTTTCAGCCGGACGACGCCACCGTGCCGGAAGAACTGCGCGGAATCGGCGTGCGAATCGAAGATGACGTCGCCGTGACGGCCGCCGGGTGCGAGGTCCTCTCGCGCGACATTCCGTCGCGTGCGCGCGACGTCGAACGGTGGATCGCCGGTGCCTGGACTCCTACACCGGCATGACGGAGGTGCCGGTCGCCGCCGGCGGTGGCGCGGCGGGCGGCCCACCGGCGCGCAGTGCATCGAGCTGATCTTCGATCGGCCAGCGCCCAAACGCCAAGATCAGCATCGAGATCAGGGGGCCGACGCCCGGAATGAGATTCAGCAACGACATCGCTCCGTTGTATCCGGCCTTGGCGAAAATCCGCCAATAGACCCAAATCGTGAATGCGACGATCGCCAGCACCACGACGAAGTACACGAGCATCAACGTCGCAAAGAAACCCGTATAAGCCGCATTACTACGGTCCACGTTCACACCTCCAAGTTGTTAACGACAACCCGCCGACCGGCGGGTTAATGGACGGTTCACCCTTGGGGTGGTGATCCCCACCCGGATTGGACGTAACTTCCATTGACTACGATCGCCGGAACCGTTGGGTCTCCGCCGGAGTAGGCGAACATCTTCGCGCGCGCGTCGCGGTCGTTCTGCGCGTCGTACGCGGTATACGGGGTGCCCGCCGCGTCGTAAAATGCCATGGCTTGCCGGCAATAGGGACAGCTCTTTTTTATATAGAGCTCGAGTTTCGCGCCCGGAGGTACGTGTTGCGCGTCGAAGGCAGCGGCCATGCCCCTCGTCTTCGTACCGACGCCGCTGGGAAACCTGCGCGACATCACGCTTCGCGCGCTCGATCACTTGCGGGAGGCAGCGTTGATCGTCGCCGAGGATACGCGCGTTGCGCGGAAGCTGCTCGCCGCGCTGCAAATCACCGGCCGCGAGCTGTGGAGCTACCGCGAAGAAAACGCGCGTGACGTAACGCCGCAGATTCTGGAGCGCGCGCGCAACGAAGACGTCGTCGTCACCTGCGACGCCGGAATGCCCGGCGTCTCTGATCCCGGAAGCGCGCTCGTCGCCGCGGCGCGCGACGCCGGCATTGCAGTGGCGGTGCTGCCGGGCCCGAGCGTACCTCCGGCCGTCGCGCTGCTTTCAGGCTTCCCGTTGGATCGCTTTTCCTTCGAAGGCTTTCCTCCGCGAACGACAGGGGCGCGCAAGAAGCGGTTCGACGACGCGCTGCGTCGTGAACAAACAACGATTTGGTACGAATCGCCGCACCGCTTGCAGGCGACGCTGAAGGACCTCGCGGTGGTGGCGCCAGATGCCCGCGTCTTCGTGGTACGCGAATACACGAAGCTGCACGAGGAGCAGCTTTGGGGTACACCCGATGAAATAGTCGCGCGCGTGCCGGAACGCATACGAGGCGAGGTTGCATTCGCGGTCGCGCCGTATGCTGCTGCGCCGAAAGCGCACGTCGGTTCAACTGACGACGCTATCGACTCGCTGTTGCGCGGCGGCGGACGCGTGGGGGACGTGGCTAAGGTGCTTGCGAAGCAGGGCTTTGGCGACCGGCGTCGCCTCTATGCGCGCGTCGCCGCGCGGAAGGCGCTGCGTGACGCCTCCCTTAACGAAGGGTAGCGTGTCTAGCGTGGAGCGGGCGTATTACGTCACGACGCCGATTTACTATATCAACGGCAATCCGCACGTCGGACACGTCTACACGACGATTGTGGCCGATGCGCTGGCGCGCACGGCGCGTACTTTTCGGCCTGCGTTCTTCCTAACGGGCACCGACGAGCACGGCCAAAAGGTTGCCAATGCGGCCGCGGCGGCGGGAATGAGTCCGCAGGTGTGGACCGACGAGTTGGTTCCGCGCTGGCAGGAGCTCTTTAAGCTCTATCACTGCAGCTACGACGACTTCATCCGGACGACGCAAGCGCGCCACGTCGAAAAAGTGCAGCGGGTCTTCGAGCAGTTGCACGCGCGCGGCGACGTCTATCTCGGCAAGTACGAAGGCTGGTACTGCGTCCATGAAGAGACGTTTTGGCTCGAATCAAAACTCGTCGATGGGCGTTGCCCAACCTGCGGCCGCGAGGTGCAGTGGATTTCCGAAGACGATTGGTTTTTTCGACTCTCCGCCTACCGCGAACGGCTGATCGAGCATTACCAGCGCAATCCCACTTGGGTGCAACCGCGCAGCGTCTACAACGAGATGATGGCGCTCTTGCGAGACGGTCTCGAGGATCTTTCCATCTCACGCGCGACCTTCGATTGGGGCGTGCCGATCCCGCGACACGGCGGCGTGATTTACGTTTGGCTAGACGCGCTGCTTAACTACATCACGGCGATCGGCTGGAGTGAAGACGACGCACTGTTTAACACCTACTGGCCCGCGAGCACGCAGCTCATCGGCAAAGACATCGCACGGTTCCACGCGATCATCTGGCCCGCCATTCTGTGGGCCCTCGGCGAGGCCGCTCCCGACTTGATCTTTGCGCATGGATGGATCACCGTCGAAGGCCAAAAGATGAGCAAGAGCGTCGGCAACGTTGCGGATCCCTTTGCACTGGCGCAGCGTTTTGGAGCGGATTCGGTCCGCTATTTCTTGCTGCGGGAAGCTGCTTTCGGCAGCGACTTTTCGTACTCGGAAGAGAAGATTTCCGCGCGGTATACGAGCGATCTGGCGAACGACTTAGGCAATCTACTGCAGCGAACGCTGGCGATGGTACAGCGCTATTTCGGCGGTACGATCCCAGCCGCGCCTGCCGAGAGCGACTTGGAGCACCGGTTCGGCGGTCTGGCCGTCAAGGTGCGCGCCGAGCTGTTGGAGTTGCGATTCAGAGACGCGCTGGAATCGATATGGGATCTCGTGGCGACGCTCAATCGGCGAATCGACGAGCGCAAGCCATGGGTGCTGCAGAAGGAGGGCAGACGCGACGAGCTCGGCTCCTTGCTCTACGATTGCTGCGAGGGATTGCGCCGCTTGGCGATCCTGTTGCATCCCGTCATGCCCGAACGCACGGCCGAGATGTGGCGACAGCTCGGGAAACCGGGTCTGATTGATGAGGACTGGTCCACCTCGTTCGCGGGGTGGGGCAGGATTGCCGCCGGCACGCGCGTCTCGCCCGGATCCTCGCTCTTTCCAAAGATCGCGTGATCGACACCCACTGCCACGTCCACGACCACAAATTCGACCACGACCGCGCAGCGGTGATGGCCCGAGCGCGAGCCGCGGGGGTGTCCGCGATGATCACGGTGGGAGAGAACATCTCCGACAGCGCCCGCGCCATCGCAACGGCGCAGGAGTACCGCTGTTTTGCGGCCGCTGGGATTCATCCGCACGACGCCAAGGATGCGCCGGCGACGCCTGCCGAGGCGCTGCGCCCGCTGCTTGCACAATCGCCGGTCGTCGCGCTCGGCGAGACTGGACTCGACTACTACTACGACCACAGCCCGCGAGACGCGCAGCAGCGCGTCCTTCGCGCCCAGCTGCGGCTTGCGCGCGAAACCGAGATGCCTGTGATCTTTCACCATCGGGACGCCTTCGAAGACTTCACCGCAATCCTACGCGAGGAATGGAAGAGCGGGATGCGCGGCGTGGTTCACTGCTTCACCGGCACGGCGCAACAGGCGCAGACCCTCGTTGCCGAGTTCGGCTTGCTGCTCGGCATCGGCGGCGTCGTAACGTTCGCCAACGCGCCGGCGCTGCGCGAGGCGGTCTGCGCCGCCGGCCTCGATCGCATCGTGCTGGAGACCGACGCGCCGTATCTTGCGCCGGAGCCCATGCGCGGCAAGCGCAACGAGCCGGCGTTCATCGCACACACCGCAGCGAGGCTCGGCGAAATCCTGGGTGTTTCCCTGCACGAGCTGATTGCTACGACGGATCGCAACGCGCGCACCCTATTTGGCATGCGGGCGAGCTAGGTCGTGAAGTCATGCGCCTTCGACCAAACGTCTTGCAGCCGTGCGCGAACGGCCGGTGCGATCGTTGCGTCAGTGGTGGCGAATCCCCAATCGGGCAAGTCGCTGCTGCCGAATGCGACGGTCGCATTCGCGGAGCCCATCCACGCGGCGTCGCGCACAGCCGCGAGCTTCTCGGAATTTCGACAAACGCGCACGCGCACGCCGTCCTCCACGAGTCTGCCGAGAACCTGACGCTCGCGCGGATTGTCGTGTAGCTCTCGTTCGCAGACGAGCAGCCGTGGCGAGACGCCGCGTCGCGCGATCGCGTTGAGGGCGGAATAGACAGCATTGCAGCAGCCGAACGATTCGGTCTCGACGATGACGTCGTCACCCGGCTGCGCGCTCCTCAATAACTGCGCCTCGGCCTCGAGGGCGCGGTGCTTCACCGTTGGGACCGATGCGAGCTCCGCGACGCTGTCCGCGCGCAGAATGAGGTCGTGGGCGCCGAAGTTCTTGTCGTCGAGGTAGGCGACGCCGTCCTCGACGACCCACTTGGCGTGAACCGGGTCCGCCAGGCGGGCGTCGACGCCGGCAGCCCGCATCCGTTCGACCACGCGCGCGTTCTCGGCGGCAAGGCGCGAGTCGCCGAACGGGTTGCGCTCCAACTCGACGACGACGTGCGCCCCGCGCCGCGCCGCGGCTTCGAGCGCCCACAGAACCGGCCCATGCATCGTGTAGGCCTGCGCTTCGACGTTCGTAGCGTGGGCCAGCCCGCTGACAACGGCGTCGGTCGTGCTCAAAGTGAACACGCCGCGCCATCACGACACAGGCCCGAGTCCGCTAGTATTGGAAGCAGCCGAACCGATGACTTCGACTCAGCCGCACGCGCGGCCGGCGGGTGAAAAAGGGGCATTCGTGCGCGAGATGTTTGCGTCGATCGCCCCGCGGTACGACTTGGCGAACCGCGTTCTCACGGGCCGGCAAGACGAGCGCTGGCGCCGGCGCGCGATCGCGGTGCTGGCGCCCAACGCGCACGCGAAGATCCTCGACTGCTGTTGCGGGACGGGCGATCTCATGTTCGGGCTGCTGCGGCGCGATCCGACATTGACGGTGACGGGGCTCGACTTCTGCGAACCGATGCTCGAACGGGCGGCAATCCGCGCGCGCCGTGTTCGAGGCGCAGCCCAGTTCGTCCAGGGCGACGTCATGGCAATGCCGTTTCCGGAGGAGTCGTTCGATGGAGCAACGATGGGCTTCTCGCTGCGAAACGTCGTGGACATCGATGCGACGTTGCGCGAGATCTTGCGCGTGCTCCGGCCCCGCGCGCGGTTCGTGAATCTCGACGTCAGCAAGGCGCCGAACCCGATCGTTAAGCGGCTCTTCGATCTCTACTTCTACCGGGTCGTTCCCCTCGTCGGTGGTATCGTCGGGGGCTCACGCAGCGCCTACACCTATCTCCCCAACTCGTTGAGGCATCATCCCAATGCGAACGACCTGCGGGAGCGCTTTGCCCGCGCCGGCTTCGCGGAGGCTGGGTATCAGGCGCTGATGGGCGGCACGATCGCGATCCACTACGGTGTGAAGCCGCAATGATGAGCGCGGTGACTTGGGGTATGCCGCCCTCGCTAATTCTCAGGTCAATCGATCGAGCGGCATACCCGCGAGTCACCGCGCCGTCACTACGGGCGAAGAGATGCTAGAACAGGAGAAGGTCGGGGCGCGCGACCTTCACGGGTTGGTCGAGGAGTTCTTCCGCAGTTCGTTTTCGACCGATAAC
>JAFAXS010000146.1 GCA_019240755.1 Vulcanimicrobiota bacterium | reverse complement strand
GGGCAGGTGCCAGTCACGGTCGCCCAAGTGGTTTTTGCCGAACTGACCGGTCGCGTATCCGAGGGGCTTCAAAAACTCGGCGATTGTCGGGTCTTCCTTTTGCAGCCCCACGGTGGCGCCGGGCATGCCGACCTTAGTGAGCCCGGTGCGTATGGGGTTTTGGCCGCAAATGAAACAGGCGCGGCCGGCCGTGCAGCTCTGCTGCGAGTAATAGTCGGTAAAAAGGCCGCCCTCGTTGGCGACCCGGTCGATGTTCGGGGTTCGATAGCCCATCATGCCGTTGCTGAACTTGCTGATGTTCCAGATGCCTATGTCGTCGCCCCAAAGGATAAGGATGTTTGGTTTCTTGTCAGGCATTGCGATTGTTCTTTCTCATAACGGACGTCAGAGAGTTTGGAAGCCAGAGCATTATTGTAGCGAAAATTACCTGCCGGCGGCTATCCTAAAAACGCATACGGCGGTACCATACACCGTTGCCGCGAAGACTTACGTGCTTTAAGATAGCTTAATGCTCGAACGCCCACGGTTCGTTCGCGGTTTGGGTCCCGGATTGGTCTCCGGAGCGTCTGCCAACGACCCGACGACGGTCGGATCGCTTGCCGTCGTCGGCGCGGGCACCGGGTACGGATTGGCCTGGCTCGTCGTCTTGTTGCTCCCGATGCTTGCGCTCGTGCAGGCGATTGCCGCATCGGTTGCCGCCGTTTCGCACATGAGTCTGCAGCAGGCCATCGCGCGCAGCTACGGGCGCGTTCCGGCGGTTGTTGGTGCGGTCGCTATAGTTGCAGTCGCGCTGGCAACTTTGACGGCAGACATTCAAGCCGGTGCCCAAGCACTGACGCTGCTTTCCGGCGTCCCGTTTTACTACTTCGTGCTCCCGCTGGCGGCGATTGCGTACTGGTTGTTGGCGACGAAATCATACCTTCGGATCGAGCGGATCCTCGCGTGGCTCACGTTGATCTTCCTGTGCTACGTCGCAAGCGCAATTTTAGCGCATCCTGATTGGCATGAGGTGCTCCGCGGCATTTTCTTGCCGCGCTTTAGTTTGAGTCCAGGCTTTGCAACCGGTGCGATCGCACTGCTGGGAACGACGCTCACCGGCTACGTCTACTTCTGGGAATCGATCGAAGTCGCGGAGCGGCGGCCGAAGCCCTCACAACTGAGAGCCGTCAATGCCGACGCGGTGCTCGGAATGCTCGTTGCCGGATCGACGTTCCTATTCATCCTGGTCGCGGCCGCCGCAACGTCCGGAAGGCACCACATGCCGATCCGAACGGCGGTGGACGCTGCCGTTGCGTTGCAGCCGCTGGCCGGATCGTTCGCTCAGATGCTGTTCGGCATCGGCCTCTTGGCGTCTGCGGCGATTGCGGTTCCCGTCATCGCCGCAACGAATGGTTACGTCGTGGCACAAACGCTGCGCTTGCCGGCGAGTTTGGCGTTGAAGCCGCGGGAGGCGCCGATGTTCTATCGTGTGGTCTTCGCATCCCTGGCAATATCCGCGACGCTCGCGCTCTTGCCGATTCCAACCATGCTGCTCTTGTACTGGGTTTCCGTTATCGCGGGATTGGCGACCCCGATAACGCTGGGTTTTGCGACGCTAGTCGCGAGAAATCCGAAAACTATGCGCGGCCGGCCGATCGGAGTACCGCTCGCATGCGCCGGGTGGGCCGTTACTGGGGTCGTGACACTGTCGTCGCTCGCTTTCATACTGTCCGCTATTCATCGCTGAGCGCGGTCGCTAGCGAGTCATCAGCGTCCCCGAAGGCGTCTGGCCGAACATCGCGCGGTAATCGGCGGTGAAGTGGCCCATGTGCCAGAAGCCCCACTCGGTCGCGATGTCGATGATCCGCGTTCGAGAGCGATCCGCCCTCTGCAGCGTTCGGTGCACGCCGTTCAGGCGAAGCCGCTTCAGATAATCCATCGGACTGAAGCCGGTCACCGCTTCGAAGGCGTTGATCAACGATCGCGAGCGCATGCCGGACACTTGGCTCAAGTCGAGCAACGTGAGCGTTGCGTCGACGTGTTCGCGCATATACTCTTGACACTTGCGAACGGCGGAAAGACGACGCGTGAGGCATTTCGATCGCTCCACGGAGTGCTCGTCAAAACTTTCGAGAGCCGATGCGAGAAGAGGTAGAAGAGTTCCATGAAGCATCTTGATCGGCATGCCGTGTGGCAATGCTCTTCGGCGAATGCTCGCGTTCATGGAGAAGACCCGATGCAACGTTGCACGAATCCGCGGGGCGAGCATAGGGTTACGCGACAACATGACGCCGTCAACGTTCTCCATCAACGCGAGAACGTCCGGAGCCGCGGGGAATTGACGCTCGAGCGACGGCCGGTCGATGCTAATCTGGTACAAGGCGCCCGGCCCGGCTACGCTCACGTGAATATCTGACCGGGTGGCCCCGATGTAGTCCTTATCCACCTCCATGCCAAACCACCGGGTCGGCGTGCGCGGATCGGCCAGAAGACCGACGAGGAACCGTTGCGGTGCCAAATCGGCCTCGACCATAAATCCGAGGTTAAACGATCGTACGGAGAGCTCGATCGGCGCTGCGTCAATTACTCCGTAGCGCATCTCGAACGCGCCGGCGCCAAGCTGAGCCCAATGTACGCTCTCGACCGAATAGGTGCTCTCAAGGGCCGAGCGCTCCAGGAGTGGCGTTCGCTGTAACTCCATATCATGCACCTCCACGTCGTCGGAATGCCGACGCGCTTCAAACGTTCGTAATAGCGAACGCACCTCACGAGTTAGGACTAGAGAAAAGGCGTTGGCTCCGTTCGGTCATTAGTCAGCGAAGGAAAAACGAGCGAGGGTGAACGAAACTACCGGGCGCCTCCCTTGTCATCCTGCGAACGTCAGGGTTCTTAAGAAGGGCGAGGTGGAGCGTCTAGGCCGACGACTTCAGCTAAGAGGCGCTCTTTTGCTTCGGCCGCGCGATCGGCGAGGTCGCGCTCAAGCTCGGCGAAGAGTTTTTTCATATCGTTCGCCAGGCTTGCGGCATGGTAGCCAACGCGGGACCATTCGATACGCAAATCGCGTTCGAGGCGCTCGTAAATGACCGGGTCAATTTGGTTTGCCTTCAGGAACTTTGCTGCGATGCCTTGGCGGCGAGCCTCGGCGAGTTCGATCTCGAAGTCGTGCTCGTGGGACCAGACGGCTTTCCCGTTTCGGAAGAGCTGGATCGTCGCAAGGCCGCCGCGGCGCAGCTGATCCTGTTCCCAATCGCTGTCGTCCGTCGATCTTGCGACGGCGGCGCGAACGGTAAACTCCATAATCCGCTTTACGAGCGCCTCGTACGGCACCTCGCTGGCGATGCAAATGGATTCCCCAATGCGAGCAGAATACAGATCGCGCTGCATCAGGCGTCTATTGTAATCGCCCCTTGCGGCGTTCCTTATCCCAAAATTGCAAGCAAGCGCTTTTGCGTCTTTGGGATAGACCTACGCCACAGTCGCCGGTACAATCGGCTGCGAAAGGGGCCCTATTGACTTTATGAATCGTGTGATGCGCGTTTGCGCAATTACTGCGTGGATCGCGTGCGCGTTATTCGCGACCGCCGCCGAGATACGGGCACAAGAAACGCCCGCTCCGGAGACGCCGGTGGCGACCCCGGCTCCGGCGGAAAGTCCCACGCTGATGGACATGCAGTACGACGGCCGGACGCACATCACCGCGGCGCCGTACCTTTGGGCGCCGACGGTCGGCGGAACGTTCCAGTTCAATATTCCTAACTTGCCACGCACCCCGGGCGGTGTTCGGCAGTTCAGCGCCGCGGTTGGGCCGAGCACGTATTTGCCCAAGGTCAACTCGGCGATAATGACGGCCTTCGA
>JAFAXS010000075.1 GCA_019240755.1 Vulcanimicrobiota bacterium | reverse complement strand
GATTGTTACTGACCACGCCCACGATTTCCAATGGCAGCGTGCCGCCGGCGACCGCGTCGAGCACGCTCTGCAGGTTCGTGCCGCTCCCCGAGGCGAGCACGATCGTGCGGCGGTGGCGCCGAAACAACGACTCCACGTCGAAGCGTTCGGCGACCGCCGCGTTAACGGCGCCGGCGTAGTAGCGCACGAGCCGCTCGTCGCCGACCGCCGCGATCAGCGCGCGGCGATAACCGCGCCTACGCAGCGCGAGCAGCGATCGCCGCAGCACCGCCGTGCCAAGGCCGCTCCCTCGTTGCTCCGCGGTCACGCCGAACGGGCCGAAGACGCCGACGCCGGGGTCGCGCGCCAAGCCTCGCAGCCATGAGAATTTCAATTCCTGAGCGTCGATCGTCGCGAATCCCAACAGCTCGCCGTCGCGTCGCGCGATCGCGTTTGAGCCGGCGTTGGCCTCAGAGCTCCACCAGCCCCCGAATGTCGCGTCGATCCACGACAGCGCGCGATCATCGGCGCGCGCCGCGACGTCGATCGTGACTCCCTCACGAAGCGGCGGCGGCTGCGCGACCGACGCGAGGTCGACGATTAAATTGCAGAGCTGACGCAAGTCAATCGTACAGGGGCCGAAGCGTTCCCGCGCATTCTTCCAAGAAGTTCGCATCGGCCGGCGTAAAGGCGTCAACGCTGTCGCTCTCGACGTCGAGGGTGCCGATGACCACGCCGCTTTCGGCGCCAAGAATCGGAACGACGGCTTCAGAGCCCGTAATGACCGTCGCTCGGCGCCGAACAGCGTCGCCGCTCAATCCGGCCGACACGCTAGACCGCGGATGCTTCGGTAATTTCCCGCCGGTATAGCCGACTACCGAGATCTCTTCGTCACCCACATCGTAGATGCCGACCCAGCGATACCCTCGCGCCTCACGAATCATCTCGGCCGCGCGGCGCGCGCGTTCGTCGCGATTGGCTTCGTTGTCGACCGCCGCGGACAGGCGCTGCAAGAAGGAATCGTTCATTCGCCGCGGGCGGGGTGGACGACGACGTGCGGCGCGTCCGCGCCGCGCTCTTCGATCCACCCGACGACCTTGGCGCCGGGCGCCGCGCTGCACGCCTGCGCCGCCTCTGTTAAGGGAACCACCAGCGTAAATCCGATGCCCATATTCAAGACGCGATAGCGTTCCTGCGCGTCGAGATCGCCGCGGCGGACGAGCTCGCGCACGATCGGTGGGACGCTCCAGCGGCTCTGCTCGAAGACGGCGGCCACGTTGGCCGGCAGCGTGCGCGCGACGTTCTCCAACAGACCACCGCCCGTGATGTGCGCCATGCTCTTCACCCGGGCGACCGACTCGATGGCGCGAACGTCGCGATAGTACGAGGGATGTTCGGCCAACAGCGCGTCGGCATACGTGGCGCCCTCGAATGCGGCGCTCCACTCCTCGCGCGGAATGAGCGCGCGCGCGAGCGAGTAGCCGTTCGTGTGCAAGCCGACCGCGGGAAGGCCGACAATCGCGTCGCCGGGCGAGACCTCGTGCGGCTTTGGCAGCGCCTGGAGCTCGACGATGCCGACGATCGTTCCGGCCAAGTCGAAGTGTTGGTCCGAGTAAACGCCGGGCATCTCGGCGGTCTCTCCCCCGAGCAGCGCGCAGTCGTGCAGCCGGCAGGCCTCCGCGCAGCCCCGAACGATCTCGGCGGCGACGATTGGATCGAGCCTTCCCGTCGCGAGATAATCGAGAAAAAAAAGCGGCGCCGCGTTGACGACGAGGATGTCGTTCACGCAGTGATTCACGAGATCACGGCCGACGCCGCCATACCGGCGAAGCTCGGCGGCGATCAACACCTTCGTGCCGACGCCGTCCGTTGAGGCGACCAGCGCGCGGCTATCGTCGCCCGGCAGCCGAAAGAGGCCTGCGAAGCCGCCGATGCCTTCGAGTTGCCCGGCATGGCGCCAGCCGGAAAGCACCTCGCGATACCGTGCGACGGCTTCGTTTCCGGCCGCCACGTCCACGCCCGAACGCGCGTATGCACCGGCTGGTGCTTGCTTTGGACGAGGATTCTGCGGGCTGTGCGCCATAGGCTGGCAGTAGTTCACCGCCTGAAAGGTCCACCATGCAAGTTCGTCTGAGTCACGATGCACCGCTTGACGTGCGCGCGGGAGCGCTTGTCGTCCCGTTCTTCTCCGATGCTCCCCTCGAGGGCGTCGCCGCCGACGTGGATTCCGCGCTGGGCGGTGTTCTCGCCGACGCCGTTTCCTCCGGGGAGACGCGGGGACGCCTCGGAGAGCACGTCTTGGCATACGCCAAGAACGCGCCCTATCGTCGAGTGCTTGCCGTCGGGCTTGGGGAACGCGCGAAGTTCGAGCCGTATTTTCTCGCGCGATACGCCGGAACGGCGGTCCGCCATCTCGGCCGGCGCAACGTCGAGGAGATCGCGGTTGCGCTGCCTGCGCAGGCGCGCGGGGACGAAGGCAAATGCGCCTCGTTCGTCGCCGAAGGCGCGATCACCGGCGCGTTCGATACCACGCTCTACCAAGAAAAACCGGAGCTCCGGATGGCCACGCAGACCGTCACGATACTCAGCCACGGCTTTGAGGCTTCGGAACTCGCCTGCGGGATGGCACGCGGCACGATCCTCGGCGAAGCCGTCAACTTGGCTCGACGGCTGGCGATCACTCCGGCGAACGACATGACGCCGACGCGCCTCGCGGAGGAAGCCGAACGCGCCGCGCACGATGCCGGGCTCGAGATCGAAGTCCTTGACGAAGCTCGGGCGCGCCAAGAACGCATGGGATCGTTTCTTTCCGTCGCGGCGGGCAGCGCTCAGCCGCCGAAGTTCATCGTGCTGCGCTATAACGGAGATCCGTCGAGCAGCGAACTGATCGCGCTGGTCGGAAAGGGCATCACGTTCGATACCGGCGGCATCTCGATCAAGCCTGCCGAGCACATGGAAGACATGAAGTACGACATGTCCGGCGGCGCCGGAGTGATTGCGGCGCTCGGCGCCATCGGCAAGTTGAAACCCAAAGTCAACGTCGTCGGGTTGGTTCCCGCGACCGAGAACATGCCGGGCGGTAAGGCGACCAAACCCGGCGACATCGTGGCGGCGATGAACGGAAAAACGATCGAAGTGATCAACACCGATGCCGAAGGGCGCCTGATTCTCGCCGACGCGCTCTGTTATGCCAACAAGCTCGGCGCGACCAAGATCGTGGACGCGGCGACGCTCACGGGCGCGTGCGTGATCGCGCTCGGACACGCGAGCTCGGCGGCGATCACCAACAACGAGGCCTTCGTCGAACGCTTCTTGAGCGCGGCCAAGCCGACGGGCGAACGCTACTGGCAGATGCCGTACTACGACGACTACACGACTCAAATGAAGAGCGACATCGCCGATTTGAAAAACACCGGAGGCCGACCCGCCGGCACGCTGACCGCGGCGGCGTTTCTCAAGGAGTTCGTCGGCGAAACGCCGTGGGTGCATCTCGACATCGCCGGCACCGCCTATCTCGACAGCGAGTCGGCATGGCAGGCGAAAGGGCCGACCGGAACGCCGGTTCGTGCTTTCGTTTCGCTGGTCGAGTCGCTCGCGCGCTCTGACAAGGACGGCAAGGCGCAGGGCAACGGCGCGCGCGGGGGAGAGCTTGCGGTCGAAGCTTCATAACGGCGTCGAAAGCGCTCGCCCATACGAGCCGGAAAAAAATCCGGCGATTCGCCGGCTGACGGCCGGCGCGATCAAGCGACGTAAAACCAAGACGCATTTTCCCATCGCGACGGCGTACGACGCTCCGTTCGGACAGTTCGTGGAAGCGGCCGGCATTGACGTCATCTTGGTGGGCGACAGCGTCGGCAACGTCGTTCTCGGATACGACGAAACCACGCCGGTGACGCTCGACAGCATTCTTTACCATACACAGGCGGTCGTTCGCGGGACGACGCGCGCGCACATCATGGCCGACATGCCGTTCGGATCGTACCAAGTCTGCAACGAGGACGCGCTGCGTTCCGCGATTCGGCTCGTTAAAGAGGGCGGAGCCTGTTCGGTGAAGCTGGAGGGCGGACGCGACCAGGCGGAACGCATTCGCGCCATTACGGGAGCCGGCATTCCCGTCGTCGGCCACATCGGCGTCACGCCGCAGACGGCCGGCCTCGGACCGGGTTTCAAGATGCGCACGCACCGGGACCGCCTCATGGATGACGCGCGCTCGGTGGAGGCGGCCGGCGCCTACGCCATCGTGCTCGAGGTGGTCGACCCGGAAATATCCCGCGAGATTACCGAGATGCTCGGCATCCCGACGATCGGCATCGGCTCGGGGCCGCACTGTGACTCGCAGGTGCTCGTGCTCCACGACATCTTAGGAATGTATCCGCACTCGCCCAGTTTTGCGAAACGCTACGCCGAGATCGGTCGTATGGCAACCGACGCGCTCGCCGGTTACGCCGCGGAGGTTCGCGAAGGCCGCTTCCCCGGCTAAGGATCAGTGCCCACCAGTTGGCACTCGGCAGCGCTAAAATTGGCGCATGCTCCTTACTGAGAATGACTTCGATGCAGATCCGCTGACTATCGCGCTGTGCGCTTTCGAGCGCGTCCTTCTTGCGAGCGGCGCCAACTCTCCAACGAATCGAGGCGCTCGCGCACCTTCTTCAATTCTTCGACTAGTGCAAGGCCGCCGGTCGCCAGAACCCCCGCATCGCCTCGCCCGCGTAATCCCTCTGCAGCGTCCTCCTCAGCGGAGATGAGGGGCGCCTCGCGAACGCGCGCGCCGGCTCGCTCCAAGGCGGATGTGATGAAGTTCTGCGCCTTGGCGCGCGCGGCGTCGCTGCGCGCTCGGCCGAGTGCGCGAATCTCGAGCACGACAGCCGTCTTGTTCGTCTCGACGACCAGCTGCGGTTCACCGGGTTCGACGCCATAGAGCGCCTCCGAGCTGGTGCCGAGCGCGCGCGCGATCCGAACGATGACCGAGATCGACGGATTGAGGCGCTGGTCGGCCTCGATCTTGTAGAGCGTTGGATGGTTGATCTGCGCGCGGCGGGCGAGCTCGTTCTGCGACCAGCCCAGCGCCTTTCGCCGCGCGGCGATTCGTTTTCCCAGCGTCACTCATCGGGACTGTAGCAAGCCCGCAAACTTGCCCTTGAACCAGACGGTATTGCCCTTTGCCAATATTTCCGGTTTCGGCCGTGCGCAGAATCGCGAGCGGGTATGCCGCCCGAGCGGTTAACCTGAGAATTAGCGAGGGCGGCATACCCCGAGCGACGAGTAGCCTAGGACGAAATCGCCTCACGAACGCGGTGGGCTGCCGGTACGTTCGGGTACTCGCCGATCAGGCAGCCCAGGCACATCTCCTCGCGCTTGCGCCCGACGGAGTCGATCAGGCCGTTAAGGCTCAAGTATCCCAGTGAATCCGCTCCGGTCTTTTGACGGATCTCTTCGACGGTATAGTTCGCCGCGATCAACTCGTCGTACGTCGCCATGTCCACGCCTAAATAACAGGGATGCCTGATCGGCGGCGAGGTGATCCGCAGGTGAACTTCACGCGCCCCGGCTTCGCGAAGGAGCGCGACAATGCGCGGTGTGGTCGTGCCCCGCACGATCGAATCGTCTACGACGACGACGCGCTGACCGTGGAGGTTCTCCACGACGGGATTGAACTTCAAGTGCACGCCGCGCGAGCGCATCCGCTGGTCCGGGCTGATGAAAGTGCGTCCGATGTACCGGTTCTTAATCAGGCCCTCGATGTACGGCAGACCGCTCTCCGTCGCATAGCCGATGCCGCCGGCCACCGCCGAGTCGGGAACGGCCATCACCACGTCCGCTTCGACTGGGTGCTCCTTGGCCAACTGACGGCCCATCTCGTAGCGCGCCATATACACGGAGCGTTCGTTGAACTTCGAATCCGGACGGGCGAAGTAAATGTACTCGAACATGCACAGCGCGGGCTGTGCCGCTTCTACGTCGGTTCGGTACGACTCCAACCCGTCCGGCCCGATGCGGACGATCTCGCCGCGCTCGAGCTCGCGCAGGTACTGCGCGCCGACGGTGCCGAGCGCGCACGATTCGGAGGCGACCACGTACCCGTTGTCGCTCAGGCGGCCCAGACAGAGCGGGCGCACACCCCACGGATCGCGGAACGCGTAGAGCTCGGTCTGGGTACAGAGAACGATGGAGTACGCGCCGCGGGCCGACGAGAGCACGGCCTTGATGCGATCGATCATCGTGCCCTTCGACTCGACGATGAGCTTGGCCATCACCTCGGAGTCCGAGGTCGCCTGCAAAACGGTCGTCGGCGAAAGGCGCTCCCGCAGCTCGTCGGTGTTCGTGAGGTTGCCGTTGTGCGCGAAGGCGAAATCGCCGAGTTCCGTGCGCTCGAGCAGCGGTTGAGCGTTCACGACGATCGACGACCCGGTGGTCGAGTAGCGGGTGTGGCCGATCGCGATGTGGCCGCTCAGTTCGCCGAGAATTTCTTCGTCGAAGATGGCGCCGAGCAGCCCCATCTCCTTATGCGAGCGTATGGTCCCTCCGTCGGCCGCGGCGATGCCGGCGGACTCCTGTCCCCGGTGCTGCAGCGCGTACAGCGCGAAGAACGCAAGGCGAGCGGCGTCGCGTCCTGGTGCGAAGACTCCCGTTATCCCGCACATGGTGGCCCCATTATAGCAGATGCCTTGTCATCCTGAGCGTAGTCGAAGGACGCGGCTAATCCGAGGAGCGGCGGCCTCCGAAGATCTGGAGCAAGGCGAGAAAGATGTTGATCGCGTCCAGGTAGATGCCGGTGGCCATCAACACCGGCGTCAAGCCGTCGCCGCCCGCGCGCAGACGCGCGAAATCGATCAAGACCAATCCGGAGAAGATCACGAGGGTCAGCCACGCGTAGGTTTCCGGATGCAAGAACCGCACGAAGATCGACACGATGCCGAGCACGACTAAGCCCAGCAGCGCGATGAAGAAAATGCCCTGAAAACGGCGCAGATCGAGCCCCGTCGCATAGACGATTGCGGCGAGCGCAAACATGCCGAGCCCGGTCGTCAGCGCCGCATTAACTACGACGTCCGGCCCAAACGCGCGAACATACTGCCCGATGACCGGCGCGATGCCGACGCCCTCCGCAAACGTAAAGGCATAAAAGAGCACGAGCGACAGCGTCTCGTTTTGCCGCACTGCGTAAATCGAGAGCAGCAAGATGAAGCCGACGATCATTGCGACGAGGCCGATGCCCGGACCGACGTCTTGGAAGAGCCATGCGGCGAGCGCCGTGACGCACAGCCCTAGGGCGGTGATTCCGAGCACTTGCGCGAGCAGCGAATGCGTTGGCGTCGCGGGGGCGAGCGCGCGCCCGTACGGAGCCTGCGATTGAAAGCGATAGGCCATGACGCTCTCTACTAACCCTCCTGCGGATGGGAAGTTTCGGCCTTTGAGTCAGCGCCCCTCAGGCAGCGGTATTCGTCCGAGCACGAAGGCCACGAGCGCGGCAAATGCCGGGAGCACGCCGAGCAGTCGCGGATTGGCGCCGATGATGGCCGAGCCGGTCGCCGGACCGAGGATCATCGCGACGCTGTTGAGCGAATCGCTTATCCCCATAATGGCGCCGCGCTCCGCGCGTTTGACGCGCACGGAGAGCAGCGCCGTCAGCGTCGGCTCTACGAGCGACGATCCGATCGCCCATGCCGCCAATACGACGCAAAAGAGCTTGAGCTCGTTCACGAACGACAGCAGCCCGTACGCAAGAAAGCTGAGGAATAGACCGATCTGCGCGACGCGCCGATTGCCAAATCGCGCCGCGAGGGGTGACACGAGGAAGATCAGTGCCGCGCCGCCGACGATGCCCGCCATCGCGAGGAGCCACCCGACTTGCTGCACCGGCGAGTGCAGCACGTGGTGCAAGTAGAGCGCAAAGTTCGCGAGAAAACAGACGATTGCAAAGATCGCCAAGAACTGCCGGATCAAGACGCGGCGCACCGCCGGGACGTTCGCCGCTTTAAGTGACTCCGCGACCGTCGTCCGGCTTCGCCGCCCCATGCGCGCGGGCAAGAGAAAGACCGTCATCAGAATGGTGACGACCTCGATGCCTGCGGCGATTAAGAACGGCAACGCCAGGCCGCGATGGATGAGAAACCCGGCCGTCGCCGGACCGACGATGAACGACAGGCCGAAGACGGCGCCGTACAACGAGTAGGCGAGATCGCGTTGCTCTTCGCGCGTGACGTCGGCGATGTACGACTGCACCGCGCCCAGCGCACCGCCGCCACACCCCGAGATGATTCGCGAGATGAAGATCCAGAGCAACGACGGCGCGGTCGCCTGAAGCAGGTAACCGGCCAGCGTCAGCAACTGCGCAATTAAGATGATGTTCTTGCGGCCCAGCCGATCGCTCAGCTTGCCCCACACCGGCGCCGCGAGCATCGCACAGAACGCCGGAACGCTCAACAGCGCTCCCACCATGACGTCGGACGCACCGTACTGCTGCACGATCGCGGGCAGCAGCGGAATCATCAGCGTGTAGCCCAACGTCTCGACGAGGGTCGTCGCGTAGATGGGCAGTAGCGCGCGCGGTAACTTCAGGATGGAAAGAGCGTCATTGCGACATCGCCGGCTTCGCGATATCCGAGCGGTAGGTGAGCGCGGCGGCGCCAAAGCGCGAAGCGAGCTGCGACACGCTGTCGTAGGCGCGTTCCCGAGCCTGCGCAGCATCGTCGCCGAGCGCCGTTACCGTGAGCACGCGCCCCCCTGAGGCCGCCACGGCGCCGTCACGCACCGTCGAGCCGCCCCAAAACGCGTGGCACCCGTCCGGAAGCGAGACGTCCGGCGACAGCCCGTGCAACGGCGTCGAGCGCTGCGGATATTCCGCCGTAGCGAGCACGACGCCGACGCAGGATCGCGGCGAAAAACTGGCCAGCGAAAGGTCCATGGCCCCATCGGCGATCGTTCGCAGCAAGGCGGCAAGGTCACCGGTGATGCGCGGCATCAGCACCTGCGCCTCAGGGTCGCCGAAACGCACGTTGAACTCGATCACTTGCGGGCCGTCCTCGCACCACATCAGACCGCAGTAAAGAATGCCGATGTACTCTTCTCCTTCCGCCAACAGTCCCCGCAGCAGCGGCGCCAAGACTCGTTCTCGCACGGCGTCTTCGAGCTCGTCCGGAAATCCGAGCGGCGGCGAATACGCCCCCATCCCTCCGGTATTGGGGCCGGTGTCGCCGTCACCGGCGCGCTTGTAATCGCACGCCGTTCCAAACGGCGCCACCGCGCGACCGTCGCAGACCGCGAAGAGACTGATTTCCCGTCCAACGAGCGCCTCTTCCAACAGCACGTCGTTGCCACCGCCCGGCACTCCGCTGGAATACCACTGTTCGAGCACGGCATGCGCCGCCCGCGGCGAGGGCGTCACGACGACGCCCTTTCCGGCCGCGAGCCCATCGGCTTTGACGACGACCGGGCCCTGCCACTCGCTCAAAACTTTTAAGCATGCCTCGAGCGAATGCACGATCTGCGCGCGCGCCGTCGGAATGTCGTGCCGCTGCATGAAACGCTTTGCAAAGATCTTGCTCGACTCCAGCCGCCCCGCGGAGCGATTGGGGCCCACAACCGGGATGCCGGCCTCGCGCAATCGGTCGCCGACGCCCGCGGCGATGGCCGTTTCCGGCCCGAGCATGACGAGGTCGATTCGTTCGTCACGGCTGCGCTGCACGATCGCCTTGCCGTCGGTCGCGGAGACGTCCCAGTTCTCGCCCCGCGAGGCGGTGCCGGCATTTCCCGGCGCGGCGAAGATCGCGTCGCACGACGGCGACTGCGCGATGCGCCAGGAGAGCGCGTCTTCGCGTGCCCCGTTACCGACGACCAGAACGCGCAAACGCTATTCCCACTCGACGGTGGCGGGCGGCTTGGTCGTGATATCGTAGGCCACGCGGTTGACGCCGTGCACCTCGTTGACGATGCGGGATGCGATGCGCTCGAGGAGCGTATGTGGCAGGCGCGCCCAATCGGCGGTCATTCCGTCGTCGCTTGTAATCGCGCGGACGGCGACCAGGTTGGCATAACTGCGGCCGTCGCCCATCACCCCCACGCTCTTCACCGGCGTGAGGACCGCGAAGTACTGCCACGGGTGCGGGTCGAGCGACGCCCCGTCGATCTCCTCGCGCACGATCGCGTCGGCGGCACGAACGATCTCGAGACGGTCTTCCGTGACGTCGCCGATGATCCGCACGGCCAACCCGGGGCCGGGAAACGGCTGGCGCTCGACGATCGCGCGCGGCAAACCAAGAACGCGGCCGAGCTCGCGCACCTCGTCCTTAAAGAGTTCGCGCAGCGGTTCGATGAGCTTCAGCCCCATTTTCGCCGGCAAGCCGCCGACGTTGTGGTGCGACTTGATCTTGTGTCCCGCCTTGCTTAGCGGCGTCTTCGACTCGATCACGTCGGGGTACAGCGTGCCTTGCACCAGGAATTTCACGCCGCGAATGCGCGCCGCCTCGCGCTCGAACACCTCGATGAACTCGTGGCCGATGATGATGCGCTTGCGTTCCGGGTCTTCGACGTCGCGCAGCTTTTTCAAGAACCGCTTACGCGCGTCCACCGCGACCACGTTGAGGTGCAAGATCTCGCGAAATGCGGCCACCACCTGCTCCACTTCGCCCTGCCGCAGCAGGCCGTGATCCACGAAGATGCAGGTGAGTCGATCGCCGATCGCGCGCCCCACGAGCGTTGCGGCGACGGCCGAGTCGACGCCGCCGGAGAGCGCACAGATCGCGCGAGCGCTTCCGATGCGAGCGCGCACGTCCTCGACGGCGCGATCGAGAAACGATTCCATCTTCCAGTCGTCGCCCAGGCCGGCGATTTTATGCAGAAAGTTTTCGAGCACGGTCCGGCCGTACTGACTGTGGACCACTTCGGGATGAAACTGCACGCCGTAAACGCGTTCTTTGGGACTGCCCATCGCCGCGATGCGGCACCGGCCGGTCGACGCCAGGGCGCAATACCCCTTCGGCAGCTCCACGACTGAATCGCCATGCGACATCCAGACCCGTGACGACTCCTCGACGCCGTCGAAGAGCGGCGTTTCGCGATTGGAAACGCGGAGCGTCGCGGGCCCGTACTCGGAGTGGTCGAGCTTCACGAGCTCGGCGCCGATCTCGCGCGCCAGCAGCTGCATCCCGTAGCAGATGCCGAGGATCGGCACGCCCGATTTGAGGATCGCGCCGTCCATATCGGGGGCGTCCTTCACCAGCGTGCTTTCCGGACCGCCGGAGAGGATGAGCGCGGCGGGACGCCGCGCGCTGAGCTCGCTCCAGGTTGTATCGTACGGCACGATCTCACAGTAGACGCCGCACTCGCGCACGCGGCGCGCGATCAGTTGGCTGTACTGTGCGCCGAAATCGAGAACGAAAACCGCGTTGGGCACGCAGTCCTTACGCGGCGGCAGCGGCGGCAGCCGCGGCCTTTAGCGCGCCGTCGTAATCGGGCTCGGAGGCGACCTCCGGAACGACCGATAGATACGCGATCGTGCCGTCCTTGGCGATCACGACGATCGCGCGGGCCAACAAGCCGAGCTCGGCGATCAGCAAGCCATAGTTCGTTCCGAACGTGCGCTCGCGGTAGTCCGAGAGCATCTCCAGCTTCACGTCGCCTTGCGCGGCGCACCAGCGGGCTTGAGCGAACGGCAGATCCATGCTCACCACCGCGACGTACAGGCTCGCCGGCAGCTCGCCGAGGCGCGCGTTAAACTTCTGCGACTCGAGCGAGCAGACTGAGGTGTCGAGAGACGGCACCACGATCAGCAACGCGGCGCGCTTGCCGACGTCCAGGACGATCTCCCGCGTCACGGTGGAAAGGTCGGCGCCCGTCAGCGCAAAATCGGGCGCCGGATCGCCCACCCGCAACTGCGGGCCGACGAGCGTCATCGGCTGGCCCTTGAAGGTGATTATTCCAGTGCGTTGTTCCATGTGCTATGTCAACACGGCTTCGAGCCGATCGGTGTCGCGCGCCATCACGAGCTCCATGGCGATGCGCTCGCCTACGGAAACGTCGCGACCCCAGCGGTATGCTGAGTACGGCGTGTAGCGCGTACCCGGAGAGCCCGGAATGCGCAGCGACACGTCGTAACAGATCAGCTCCTTGGGAGGACCGGCGGCGACGATGCACTGGAGCGCAAAGGGTCCAATGACGCCTGGCGGCGTCTGCTCTCGCGCCGCAGCGACGAATCGTTCGCCCATGTCAAATGCAGGCTCGAGCATGGATTCGAGCAGCGTCGTGGCGATGTGGCCCGCCTCTTCCAAACGCATCGCGACGTCGCGCACGGCATCGAATGCCGAGGGCGGAACGTTGCGAAAGCCTTCCAGGTTGGTTTGACGCCGCGTGTCCGTTCCGCATAGCTCGACCTC
>JAFAXS010000104.1 GCA_019240755.1 Vulcanimicrobiota bacterium | reverse complement strand
CGCGCCCGCAGTCCACGGTTGTGGCCGTGGAGGACGCCCAACGTATCGTCGATTGCGCCGATGCCGCCGCATAGGACCGTCAGAAAAACCAATTCGGGCATGAGCGCAAAGCGCCCGAGCGCCCCGGCGGCGAGCAGGACGACGACGAAGACCAAGCCGCCCATCGTCGGAGTTCCGGTCTTACCTTGATGCGTCGCCGGCGCGTCTTCATACGCGCGCTGGCGAATGCCGAACCGGCGAAACGCCACGAGCAGCAGCGCTGCGGCCGGCACCGCGATCGCGAAGCCCATCGCGGCCCATGCGCCGAGCAGCGACGCGCTCACTACGCGACCTCGACCAGGGGAGAGTCGCCCCCTCCGCGCCATTTGAGAACGACGACCGGCGTCTGCTCGTCGCTGTTACCGTGCGGATTCTCGAGCAGCGCCGCCTCAACGACGTTTCGGCGGACGCCCGCCGTCGCGCCGAGAACCTTCGCCTTTCCCAAATCGTTCGCATCGACGACCGCGCAAGCAACTCCGGTTCGCTCGTAAAAGAGCTGCGCGAAACCGTCGGAATCGCGCGGCGCGAAGACGATGGCGCGCTCGTAGGGCGGCAGCGTGCCCGTGTATCCGTCGAACGCCGTCACTGCGTCGCCCATCAGCTCGTAGAACTTGCCGCGCCGTCCGGCCGCTCGCGCGATCGTGTGTGCGACCGTCGCATACACCACTCTCCACGTGCCGACCCTATCGATGACGAGCTGCATGGATTCGGGTTGATTCACCGTCGCGAGCGCGCCGGTTCGGCGAGAGAGCGCGTACGCGAGACGGGACGGACGGACGTGTTCCGCGGCCAAGAACTCGCCTTGAGCGATCGCCACGGCGCTCTCGGAGACCGCGACCACGTCACCACGCTGCGCGATGCCCGCGGTCGCGGCGCGGATCAGCGCGATCAGGTCGTCGTCCGGACGCACCAGACCGGTTCGAACGGGAATCGCTTTCAATCCAGGCGGCGCTTGCGGCACGGTGACGTTGAACGAACGAAGCGCAAAGCTCACGCCTGCAAATCCTCGACGATCTCTTCCATTCGGTACTTGCGCGAGCCCTTGAGCAGCACGACGTCATCGCGTTGCGCGTGCGTCCGAAGCCAAGCCGCCACTCCCGCGTTGTCGTCGGCGTAAATGATTCGCTCGGCGGCCAGCCCCGCGCGGCGCGCCCCAGTCGCCAAAGCATCTGCGAAGTCGCCTTCAACGACGAGCAGGTCCACGCGACGAGCGGCATGCTCGCCGACCCGTTCGTGCAGGGCGCTTGCCTCATCGCCCAGCTCGGCCATGCCGGCCAACACGGCGATGCGTCGCGGTGCGGCCTCGGCGGCAAACGCGTCGAGCGCAGCAATCGTCGCGCTCGCGTTGGCATTATAGGCATCGTAGATGACGCGCACGCCGCCCGGTAGCGCGATCGAATCGTAACGGCCTGCCGGCAGTTGCACGCGGGCGAGTTGCGCCGCGACGGTTTCGAGTGAGAGCCCGAGCGCCAGCGCGGTCGCCGCGGCCGCCGCGAGGTTCGCTCGATTATGCCGGCCCGGCACGCGCGCGTCGGCCTGAAGCTCATCGGACGCCGCGCCGGCGGCGTGAAAAAGCCGGCGCTCCCCGATCAGCGCCGTGAGATTTGGGAGTCGCCGGCAGCTTTGCAGCTCGTCGGCCGAATCGAGCGCGGCGAACCACCACACGCGCTGTGTCAACGCAACGGAGCGCTCTCGCGAAACCGCATCCTGCGCATTCAGCACCGCCTCTGCACCGCGTTGGAAGAGGGCCCACTTCGTTTCGGCGAGGCGCTCGCGTGAACCCATGATCTCGACGTGCGCTTCGCCGACGTTGGTGAGCACGCCGACATGCGGCCGCGCGAGCTCCACTAACGTCGCGATGTCACCGAAGTGGCGGGCACCCATCTCGACGACGAGCACGTCGTGCGCGGCGTTCGAGCTGCTCAACAGGAGCCGGCTCACGCCGATCTCATTGTTTTCGTTCGCGGGAGTGGCAAGGATGCGTCCGCGATACGCGGGCTCCAGCAAGTGCGCGAGAAAGTCTTTCGTCGTCGTCTTTCCGGCGCTTCCGGTAATCCCCACGACGCGGCCGTTGAATAGAGCGCGTGCCACTGCGGCCAACGCCATGTACGCGCGCAGCGTGTCGTCTACGAGCAGCATCGCCGCGGCATCAAAATCCGGCGTAACTCGATCGACGACGACCATTGAAGCGCCGCGCCGAAGAGCCTCGCCGGCGAAATGGTGACCATCATAACGCTCGCCGTGCAACGCCACGAACGTGTCCCCCGCTTCGATCGTTCGCGTGTCGGTCGAGACGCGGATGTGGGACGGAGCGGCATCCCGGTTGCGCAGCGTTCCATCGGTGGCGCGCAGCGCGACGTCGAGCGGCAGGTTCATGCGTGCGTACTGCGCGCGCGCAGCGCCTCGCGCGCGACGGCGAGGTCGTCGAACGGCAGCGCATCTTTGCCGACGATCTGATAGCGTTCGTGGCCCTTGCCGGCAACGAGCACGACGTCGCCGGGACCCGCCTCCGTGATTGCGCGCTCGATGGCTCGGCGCCGATCGAGTTCGGCCACATAGGCTTTTGGAGCGATGCCGGATGCAATCGCCGTCACGATCTCACGCGCATCTTCCGTGCGCGGATTGTCGTTCGTCAAGTAAACGTTATCGGCGAGTCGGGCGGCAACGGCGCCCATCTCGGCACGCTTGCCGCGGTCGCGGTCGCCGCCGCATCCGAAAACGACGGCGAGCCTAGCCGGCGCCGTTTCACGCAACGCGCTCAACGCGTGTTCGAGCGCCGACGGCGTATGCGCGTAGTCGATGACTACGGCGACGCCGTCTTCGAATAGGCGCTCCATGCGTCCGGGAATTGGCTCCAGCGCCGACAACGCGCCGGCAATCGTCGGCGCGGCGACGCCCAGCCGCCGTGCGACCGCGATTGCCGCCAACGCATTCTCGACGTTGAATCGCCCGATCAGTCGAAGTTCGTAGCGCGTAGGCGGCTCCTCGGCCGTTACGGTGAAACTGCTGCCCTCCGGCGTTACGACGATATCCGACGCGGCGTACGGGGAACCCGCGCGCTCACCGTAGGCGATCACTTCCTTTACTTCGCCCTTTAGCTCGGTCGCCCAGCGCTCGCCGAACGGATCGCCCACATTCAGCACGCACACCGGCGCAAGTTCGAACAGCCGGCGCTTCGCGGCGGCGTACGCGTCGATCGTCTCGTGAAAGTCCAGGTGGTCGCGCGTCACGTTCGTCAAAACGGCGACGGAAAACGCGACGTCTTCGACGCGTCCCAACGCGAGTGCGTGCGAACTCACCTCCATCGCCACCGCGGTCGCTCCGCCGTCACGCATACGGGCCAGAAGAGAATGCAGCTCCGGGGGAAGCGGGGTCGTGTTGCTCAGCGCCCGTTCGTTCGAACCGAACTGCGCGCCGACAGTTCCGATGACGCCGCACGGCATTTTCGCTGCATTCAGGATCGCCGCGATCATGCGAGAGACGGTCGTCTTGCCGTTCGTGCCCGTTATGCCGATGACGGTAAGCGCATGCGACGGATCGCGGTAAAACGCTGCGGCGATCCTCGAGAGCGCTCGGCGCGTATCCAGCACGCTAACGACGGCCGCTTCCGCAGGGAGCGTCGCGCGCGCCGCTGCCTCTACGACGACCGCGCCGGCGCCCTTCGCGAGCGCCTCAGCCGCATAGCGATGGCCGTCCGTATGCTCGCCCCGTAGCGCGACGAAGAGGGCGCCCGGACGTACCACTTGCGAATTCGTTTCGATTCCCGTTATTGCTTGGCCGGGATCGGCGCTGGTTGTGGCGTCGGGCAGGTGACTCAGCAGGCTCCCGAGCGCGATGGTTGGCTCATTTTCCACGGTGCGGCACGTCCGGGGTTGGTACTACGCCGGCGTGCAGCATAGCCTCCCGCGCGATCGCCGCAAACGCCGGGGCGGCGACGACGCTGCCGTAGTACGATCCGATGGGACGCTCGACTTTCACGTAGATCAGGTAGCGTGCTCTTGGATACGGAACCATCCCGATGAACGAGGCGGCATAATACCCCGCGCGATATTCGCCGTCAACCACCATCTGCGCCGTGCCGGTCTTGCCGGCGGTCGCATAGCCCGGAATCTGGGCGGTAGGATTACCGGTGCCGTGGAGAACGACGCGGCGCAGAAATTCGCGTAGCTCTTCCGCCGTGCGGCGCGAAAAAACCCGCCGCACCACCTTCGGACTAAAGCGCCGAACGAGCGTTCCGTGCTGATCGTAGACGGCGGCGACGACCCGCGGCTGCATCAGCAAGCCGCCGTTCGCAATCGCGCAGTAATACCGTGCCATCGCGAGCGGCGTCACGGAGACGCCTTGGCCGAACGACATCGTCGCCAACGACGACGCGCTCCACTGCGGCGGCGGAGGAACGATGCCCGGATTCTCGCCGGGCAGGCCCACGTCGGTCGGCTCTCCGAAGCCGGCCCTGCGCTCCATCGAATAGAACGTCTTCGCTCCAATCGAGAGCCCCACTTCGGCCGCGCCGACGTTATGCGAGAGCTCGACGATCTCTCCGAGCGTCTCGCTCGCGCCCGTGCCCGCCATGAAGCCGTCCTCGGCGTTGTGAATCGTGCGACCGCCGAAGACGATCGCGTCGCGCGCCGGGAAACGGCTCGCCAACGTCACCTTCCCCGAATCGAGGGCCGCCGCGGCCGTAACGAGTTTATAGGTAGAGCCCGGCTCGTATGCGTCCATCACGGCGCGATCCCGGCGCTGGTCGTCGGGAAACTTCCAGAAACGATTGGGCTCGAAGTTCGGGAGGTTTGCGACCGCGAGAATCTCGCCGGTCCAGGGATCCATTACGATCGCGGTGCCGTCGAGGCCGTGAAACGCGTGCACTTGCCGCGCAAGGGCGCGTTCGGCGACGAACTGCAGGTACGGATCGATCGTCAGCGCGAGCGTCATCCCGGGCTGCGCGGCCGTTATCGTGCGCTCCAGCCCGAAGGGAATCGGCCGGCCAAACTGGTCGGCTTCGAGCGTTATTCGACCGGAGCGACCGCGCAACAGCGAGTCATAGGCGTACTCGACGCCGTCGAGTCCGTTCTCGTCGGTTCCAACGAAGCCGAGCAGCGTGGATGCGAGCCGTCCCGCGCTGTCGACGCGCAGCCCGGTATCCTCTTCTTTGAGGGCGATGCCCGGAAGGTTGAGCGCCGCAATCCGCTGCGCGACGTCATGTGGAACCTTACGAGCGATCCATACGAACCAGCGGTGCCGGTCGTGCAGCGCCTCGGATACCGCCGGGTCGAGAGAACCGACGACCGAGCGGAGTTTGGCGATCGTGAGATCCGGCTGCAAAATTTCCTTTGGAACCGCATACACGCTTTGCGACGGCAGCGAACGCACCAAGACGTTCCCATAGCGATCCAAAATGCTGCCGCGCCGCGCAAAGACTTCGACGGTGTCCGAACGCTGCGCGAGCGCTTGGCGCGCATAGGAGGCGCCGTTGACCGCCTGGATCATGCAGAGCCGGTATGCGAGAAAGAGCGCGACGATCATGCAGGCGTAAAAGAAGAGGCGCGCGCGAATGGGAGCCACGCGCACGAACGTTCGCTGATGCACGAAGGCTCTTAGAGCGAGCGCCGCTACTGCCGGCGAGCGACAGCGGGCACGAACAGGCCGGCCAACGAGGACAGCAGCGGGAATGGCCTGCGCGCCACGGCGACGTGCAGCGGCTGCAGCCGGATCACGGCAAAGCGTTGCGGCTCGCTCATTCCCATGCGCGCCGCGAGCGCGGAAAGACGGTCGTCGGATCGGAGGGCCGCGATGCGGTCGTCGAGCCGCATCGTCTCTTCCTGGAGCACCTCGCGCTGAGCTTTTGCCGCTGCGATTGCGTAGCTCAACCCCGTAAGGCTCGACATGAGCACCACGTAGCTCATCAAAAGCATCAGCGTGGCGACGATCACGGCGCCCGCGCGGGCGACGCCTGCGTATCGCGCTCGGCTCTTGCGGGCGATCCGCCGCTGCGTCGCAGCGCGAACCGTTCGGGAGTTGATGCCGCGCGGCCGGCTCTCATGCCATTGTGCGGCGAGCACTCAACTGGCCTTTCGTTCGGCCGCGCGCATCTTTGCGCTGCGCGCCCGCCGATTTGCGGCGATTTCGGCCTGATCCGGCCGGATCGGCCGGCGAGTAACGACTTCTAGGCGCGCGTCGTTGCGGAAGGTCTGCTTGACGATGCGGTCCTCGAGCGAGTGGAAACTGATTGCGACGATTCGCCCGGCAGCGCGCAATCGAAGAATCGCGCCTTCGAGCCCCTCGCGCAGAGCGTCCAGCTCGTCGTTGGCGGCAATCCGCAGGGCCTGGAAGACGCGCGTCGCGGGATGGATGCGTTCGCGGCGTCCCGGGCGGCGAACGACACCGGCGATAAAAGCTGCGAACTCCGTGGTAGTTGCCGGAAGTTCGCCGCCGGCTCGCCGCGCGATGATTGCTCGCGCGATGCGCCGCGACGCGCGTTCTTCGCCGTAGCGGAAGAAAATGTCAGCCAGCTCGGCCTCGTTCGCGGTCGTGAGAATATCGTAGGCGCTGCCTCCGGCGGCCGGATTCATGCGCATGTCGAGCGGCGCGTCCTTGCTCAAGGCGAAGCCGCGTCCCGGATCGTCAAGTTGCATGGATGAGACTCCTAGATCGAAGAGCGCCCCGTCGATGGCGGCGATGGCGCAGCCGTCGAGCACTGCGGGGAGCGCGCGAAAGTTCGCGCTGATAAAGGAAAAGCGGCGGTCCCGAATGGTCGTCGCGATCTCGGCCGCGCGCGGGTCCGCATCGATCGCAATGAGCCTGCCCGACGTTAACCGCGACAAGATTGCAGCCGCATGTCCACCGCCGCCAAAGGTGGCATCGACGTAAATCCCATCCGGCCGGATCGCCAAATACTCCAGGGCCCGTTCCAGCAAGACGGGGACGTGCGCCATCGCATCGCCACATCGCCGGTTCAGAGCCCCAGCTCGGCGAGAAACGCCGGGACGTCGCCTTCCGGAGGCGTCTCGAACGCGTAGCGCTCTTTCGCCCAGATTTCGACGCGGGTCAAGAGACCCACGGAGACGACTTGCCGTTCGATCCCGGCATACGATCGCAGGAGGGCGGGCACGACCATGCGCCCCTGGGCGTCCGCGGTCACCTCTTGCGTGTGGGCGAAGAGGTAGCGCACGAAGCGGCGGTACCGCGCGTCCTTCTGGGGCACCGCCTCGAGACGGCCGCAGAATTCGATCCACGTGGCGCTAGGGTAGAGCGCGAGGCATGGATCGGGCGGGGCAATAGTGAGCACGAAGACCGGCCCGAGGCGTTCGCGGAAACGGGCCGGGATGATGAGGCGCCCTTTATGGTCCAGAGCATGTTGCTCTGAACCAGCAAAACGCGGCAATTCCGCGTGCACAATGCCCTCCGAAAAGCACCACTTAGCACTACTTCCCACCACTATACGCCCCTCGTGCGGGGATGGCAAGATAAAAAATAGAGCGGCTCGCCGTGTCGCGAGCCGCTCGGGACTGATGCCGCGCGGGCTTTAGCCGCCGGGGACAGGCACCGGGACATCCTTAATTTGCGCGCCGTCGGCGGCAGCGCCGTTGCTGACTGTCGTCGTTTGATCCGTCAGCGAATCGGCGTCGGCGGACTCGAAGTGCCCGCCCTTCATCTTTACACCGACGGCGGCGAAGGTCGCGCCGAGGGCGGCGACCTTCCCGTCGAGCGCGTGGAGCAGCGGGTCGCTGCTCTTATGGGCGATGTCTTGCGCCACGCGGATCTCGTGAACGGCGAATAGTAACGCCACGCCGCCCTTGACGAGGGCCGCGACGCGGTGGGGAGCTCCGGGCGCAAAGGCTCCCTGCCGATACGGGTTGCTCACCCAATGGTGAAAGCAGAAGTACGCGATGCCGACGTGCGCGAGGAAACGAGTCTTGTCGAGAAACGCGCTCGCCGGGCGCATCGCGCCAAACGTCAGCGTCAATAGGAGCAACAGCGTAACGGCCGCGCGCTTCGACGACGTCATAGCGACCCTAAGATCCCTTTTGCAAAGTCCGGCGCAAAGTGCGTCAGGATCTGCGGGTTGTTGCTAATCAGCGAGATCGCCTCCTGTTTGAGCGCGGCGGGATCGGAACCGTGCTGCGAGATCAGCCCCATGATCTGCTGCGCGATGCCGGACTGGCCGTTTTGCTGT
>JAFAXS010000081.1 GCA_019240755.1 Vulcanimicrobiota bacterium | reverse complement strand
ATCCGGCGGCGGGCGTCTTGCTCTTTCGGGCCGCCGCAAGGTCGGCGAAGAAGCGCGCAGCAATTTGCGAAGCTATGTGAAACGATTTCACCGGACCCGCTGCGCTCCCGTCGCGATTCGCCAACACAGCTGTCCCCGTGCCGTCCGTCGCGACTGTGATCTTGTAGCCGTGCGAGTTCGTCGATCCGGAGTTCAGAATGACGGCCGTCGCTTGTGGAGTGCCGGCCATGCAGCTGGCGAACGCTACGAGCCCGAAGATCGTTGCCCGCAGCACCGCGTTAGAGCGCTCCGACGCCATAGGGCGTGCCCCAGCCCGTTGGCCCGTCGAAGCCCGCTCGCGCGTGGCAGATGTACTTGACCCTCGACGCGCAGTTGACGCCGAGGTGCGGATCGATGTTATTGCCCTTGATCACGTCGTTGATGTTGCCCTTGTGATGGATCCAAATGTGCGCGGCGCCGGTTAGTTTCGAAGCATTGCCCGCCAGCGCGAACGCCGCGGCGATGATCTGGGTTGAGGCGCTCGTGCCGCCGAATAAGAACCAGCAGTTCGGCGGCGAGCATTGCTCTTCGGAGTTGTAGACGATCACCGGCGTGCGCAGCGAGGCATCGGCCGAGACGTCGGCCGCGGAACGCGTACGGCAGCCGGTATCGTTTTGCCACGAGGGCTTGGCGATCACGGTGCTGCAGCCGCTGCCGGTCGCGCCGCACGGGCCGCCGCATAGATTGACGGTGAAGTCGTTCCAGACGTCTTCGCTCCAGCCGCGCTTGTTGTGCGTGCGCACGAGATACGTTCCGCCGACGCAGACGACGTAGGTGTAGGTGCAGGGCTGTGACGGGCCGCCGTAGAGTCCGCCGCCGCCGTTATCACCCGCCGCCGCGGTGATGACGACGCCGGCCTGACGGAAGATCGGATTGTCGCCGCCCGACTCCGGTCCGCCCCAGGAATTGCCGATGTACTTCGCGCCGATGTGTCCCGCCGTCTTCACCCCGGTATAGAGACTCTTCGTGTTGTTATTGTTGGCCTCCACGAGAATGATCTTACAGTTGGGGCAGATTGCGGAGACCATGTCGAGATCGAGCGATTGTTCGCCCCTCCAATCTTGGCTCGGCGGAGGCGCACCCGGCAAAGGCGACGGATTGCCGTTTTGGTTGACGATTCGCAGGCATTTCGTCTTGGTATCGCAGGCCCGCAATCCCATCGTTTTCCGATAGATTGCGAGATCCGCGTTGGCATGCGGATAGTTGTAGGCGTCCACGATTGCCACGACCGCGCCCACGCCCTTCGTGAGCGACGGTAGATTATACGCGTCTTGCAGGTCGATCGCGCAGTAGCCCTGCGAGAACGGACAGCTCTGCGCCGCCCCTTGAATCTGCGCCGTCAGGCCGCCGTTCAGCATAACGTCCGTTCGAATCCAGCCGAAACACTGCAACGAGCCGGCAGTCGGCGCGGGACAGAGCTTGTGCGCGGCGTTTGCGCTTGCGAACGGAACGTCGTTGTTTCCGGTCTGCACGAGCGCGGACGACGCGGCTGAGAGCGGCGGGCCCATTGCGCTACCCGCGCACGCCGTCAAGGCGACGGTGATGCAGAGCGATAGAGCCGGAACGAGAATACGCTTCACGAAGACCTCCAATTAGTGGGGGACGCAGGGGTCAAGCGTAGCACACCTTCCGCGGGCAAATCTATGCGATTGCGTATTTCTACGCCGTTTGGTCGCGATTTATTGATTTTAAGCAACGGTTTTGCCATCGTCGGCAGCGACTTCGTCGCCAACGGGCGCGTTCGCCCGAGCAAGCCAAGCGACGCGCTGCTTTCCGACGCGGCCCAGCAAGTCCAGGCCTATTTTGAGCGCCGCCTCGCGCGGTTCACTCTTCCGCTAGCACTGGAGGGCTCGCAGTTCTGCGTTGCCGTCTGGCGGGCCGTCGCAGCGCTCGCATTTGGACAGTTCGTCTCGTATTCCGAGGTCGCACGCGCGATCGGACGACCGCTTTCGCATCGCGGCGTGGCCCGTGCAATGGCCTTGACGCCGCTCGCACTCTTCGTGCCCGCGCATCGGGTCGTGGGAAGCGACGGCCGCGTGCGCGGAGCGGGACCGGGCTCGATGCGCCGCCTTCTCGTCGAGTTCGAACGCGGCTATCCGTAAGAGCGCGCGTGCGCCGCGTTGCGGAGCGTCTCATCCAAGAACGCCGCCTGATGCTCGACGATATCTTTCACGAATGGAAACTGCGGATGACGCCGTTGCGCCGCCGGCGCATAGCGGTCGCCCCGGCGCTCGAGAATCTTCCATTGCGCCATCAGCGGTAACGACTTGCGCACGAGGCGGGAGGCGTCGCGGCGCAGCTCGGGATCGACGAAGAGCTGTTCGGGAAGCGCAGCCATGGCCGATTGCACGGCCGCGATGGCTTCCTCTTCGGCGAACGTTCCGTCGAACGACCGCAGCCACGCACTCAACAGCTGGCTCGTGACTACGGGGCGGATGGCGGCGAGCGTTCGCGTCATCGGCTCCATGCCGGCCGATTCTTCGAGCCGTCCAAAGTGAACGACGCGGTACAGCATTGACAAACGCTTCGAAACGAACGGATCGTAGCTGACGCCCGCGAGGTAGATCGTCGAGAGCGGCGCGAGCCGCTCCACCACGCCGCGCATCGGGCCGATGCGTCCGTCAACGGAGTACTTTCCTTCCGGCGTCAAGTAGAACGTGCCGCCATTCCGTACGATCTCTTCCATTCGCGCCAAGTCCGACTCGATGTTCTGCCGCGTTTCGTCGAGCAGCTCGCGGCGGTACGGCTCGCGCAGCGCGGTGACCTTCACGACCTCCCGCGACCGCGCAAACCACTTTCGGCGCCGCAGATCGGCGGTCGTCGTTCCTGCCGCGAATCGCGCGGCTACGCGGTCGTCGAAGACCGCGGCAAGCGGTAACGGCCCATGGCGCCGCTGCACCGACCACGCCCACGCTGTGATCTGGCGCGCTCCGAGCTCGTTCTCGAGCGGCAGCATGCCCAGCGCAACAAAGAGCGGCCCGGCGTTCACGCGCCGCAACAGAAACGAGAGCCACGGAAGGCGCTCCGCCAAGAATCCCGGTTCGTACATGCGCCGCGAGCTCGCCGTGAACACGGGATGACGCCACGGCCCGCTCTGCACCGTCGTCGTGACGACGATCGCCGGCGACTCGAAGTCGTGCTGATGGTTCGCGACGATCAGCGTCGGACCGCGCCGCCGGGGCACTCGTCCCCAGTTCCGCACGCGATACGCGAGATGATCCCACGCATAGTTCGACAGCACGGAAAGGGCGCGTACCGGCACCGCCCACGGCGACGAAATAGAAATGGTTACTGCTTGACGGCGTCGATCAGAACGATGCCTCGACCGCCGAAATCGCGCAGCTGATCGAGCGCGGCGACGGCGGCACCGATTGGGGTGTCCGGGTTCGCAGCTTCGCTGAGCGAGAATCCGAGCTGGCGCTTTGCCTGTGCGTCGAGCGGATCGCGCAGCGTTGCGGGCATCAACTTGAACTTACCGACCAAGCCCAGCATCGGACCCGCTTTTTCCGCCAGCGTGCTGGGATCGACGGCCATAACGACGACGCCATGGCGCTTTGCATCCTCCGTAGATTCAAACGGCACGAAGTCTATGCCGAGATCGCGCGTATGCGCGCGAACGGCCTCGATGCCGTTGCCGCGCACGGCGACCGAATACCCGGCGGGTGGATTCGCGCTGAGATCGCCGAGCCACGTTTCGAGCGCAGGCATCATTGCCTGCGTGCCGGCGACGACGTCGTGACCGACATACGTTCCCGCACCTTGCCGGAAAACGGAGCGGTCGGCCAGTCCCGGCCGAGCGCCGACCGTCGTGCTCCACGTGCGCGCCGAAAGAACGGCGGCGCCTTCAAACAGCGGAAATGCGATCGCATTCGTCGCCTTGGGAGAGGGGCTTCCTTCCTTGCTCTGGTTTCCGCCGGAACAGGCGATCAGCGTAACGAGCATGACGATTGCGCCGAGGCATACACGCATCACTCGGCGCCGATTCGAGGAGAAGCCGCTGCGCCCCCGTAAGGCGCAATCGTGGCGCTTTCGTACGGTTCGTACCTGAAGCTCGACGGGTTACTCAACCTGCAGCAACCTCTGTCGCAGCCGGCGCACCACGACGAGCTGCTCTTCATCATTATCCATCAAGTCTACGAACTGTGGTTCAAGCAGCTTTTGCATGAAGTGGACGCCACCGCCGAAGGATTGGATTCCGACGACCTGCTTCGAGTCGCGAAGCACTTTCGGCGCATTCACGCGATTCAGCGGCTCATCGAAGAACAGGTGGACATCCTCGAAACGATGACGCCGCAAGAGTTCAACGCGTTCCGCGATAACTTGAATCCCGCCAGCGGCTTTCAATCGGTGCAGTTCCGAGAGCTGGAGTTCGCCTGCGGCATTCGGCGCACCGACATTCTGCAGTGGGTCGAGCTCAACGCGGAACAGCGGGAACGCCTGGAACGGCGCCGCATCGCACCCTCGCTCTACGACCGCGTCAAGGCGCTGCTGCGGCGGCGCGGCTTTCGCGTTGAATCCTCCGAGGAGCTGATCGAGAGCTATCGGCAGATCTACACCAACGCGGACGCTCACTACGATCTCTACCTGTTGCTCGAGGATCTCATCGAATTCGACGAACGGTTCCTGTTGTGGCGAGGGCGTCATATCCGCATGGTCGAGCGCATGATCGGCGCGAAGCAAGGCACGGGAGGGTCCTCGGGAGCGAAATATCTCGAGGGCACGCTGACGCAACGCTTCTTTCCGGAGCTGTGGGCCGTGCGAACCTATTTGGGCAGCGACACGTACGCATGACCGAGATCGCTTCGAGAGATCGTACGGCGGAGCTCCGCGCAGATTTTCCGATTCTGGAGTCATCGACGTATCTCGTCAGCCACTCGATGGGGGCAGCGCCGCTGCAAGCGCGGAGCGCGCTGAATCAGTACTGGGACGAATGGGCGGCGGACGGACCGGAGGCGTGGGAACACTGGCTTCCGCGGATCGCGGAAATCGCCGACGGAATCGGCGAGATCATCGGCGCTCCGCCGGGCTCCGTCTTTCTCGGCCCGAACGTATCGGTGCTCCAAGCCGCCGTCGCGACGAGTCTCGACTGGACGCATGCGCGCAACGAGGTCGTGTACGAGTCGTTACAGTTCCCATCGTTGACGTACGTGTGGCGCGAGTGGGAGCGCTTCGGCGCGGTAACCCGCGTCGTCGAATCGCCGGACGGGCGAACCGTTCCCACCGAACGCCTCGTCGCCGCGATCGGCGAGCGCACGGCCATCGCCGTGATCTCCCACGCTTACTACGTCTCCGGGGCGCTGGCCGACGTCGCCGCGGTGCAGCGGCGCTGCCGCGAAGTCGGCGCACTGCTCTGCGTCGACGCCTATCAGACTACCGGAACCTATCCCTACGACGTAACCGCACTCGAGCTCGATCTTGCGACCGGCGGGTCGCACAAGTGGCTCTGCGGCGGTGCGGGTTGCGGATGGATCTACGTGAAGCCGGCGCTGCGCGCGCGCTTCCGCCCGGCGGTAACGGGCTGGATGGCGCACGCGCGTCCGTTTGCGTTCGAGGCGGCTCCGATCGTACACGCCGAGTCGATGTATCGCTTCGGCAACGGCACGCCGACGATTCCGGGCTATATGGTCGCGCAGCCCGGTCATCGTGCCATCCTATCGCTCGGCGTCCACGCAATCCGCGAAAAAAACGTTCGCCTGACCGAAAGAATCATCGCGCATGCGCGCGAGCGCAAGCTCGCAATCAGCTCGCCGCTCGAGGCGCAGCGGCGCACGGGTTGGGTCGGCATCGATTTTGACGATGCGGAGCGCGTCTGCCGCGAGCTCGTCGGCCGGCGCGTCTTCGTAGATTACCGCCCCGGCTGCGGCATTCGCATCGGACCGCACTTTTACACGACCGACGACGAGATAGACGCCTTTTTCGAAACGCTCGACACGCTGCGCTAGTTCAAGGCTGTATGGCCGCGGCCTCAATGATCGTCGACCACACCAGAGTAGGCGCCGCGTTCCGGCGCCTCTCGGTTCCCGTTGCCGTGCAGATGTTGGGCGATCAACTGCTCGGCGTAGTGGATACGATCGCGATCGGCAGTCTCGGAACCGTCGCGTTGGCCGGGGCGACGGCCGCAACGACGATCTTTATGGCGATCGCATTCGCGGCGCTCGGCTTTATGAGCGGAACCTCGATCGTCGCGGCGCAGCGCATCGGCGCCCGCGATATCGAGGGATTCGCGCGGACGGTTCGCGCGGGATTCGTCGGACCCGTGGCCGTCGGTGTGGTGTCCTTCCTCGTCAGCCTCGTGGCCGCGAGTGCGGCCGTTAGGGCGCTCGTCGGTCCACTTCCCAGCGCGCACGCCAGCGCGCTGTACCTGATATTGCGCTGCGCGTCCATCGTTCCCGTCGTCGTTTCCGGCACGCTGATTACGGGCCTCGCAGCGGCCGGAAATCGTCGGTTCGGCGTGTGGGTGTTGCTGGTCGTCAACGTCGTGCACTTGCCGCTGCTCGCGATGCTGGCGCTGGGGTGGGTAACGCACCACCCGTTCGGAATCGCCGGCGCGGGCGTTTCGTCGCTGCTCTCCGAAACGATTGCGGCGATCTACGCCATCGTGTACGTCGCACGCCGGCCGCAATACCGAATTTTTTCGGAGCTCACGCTCTCGTGGCGGCTGGCGTGGCGGTGCGTGCGACTGGGATCGCCCGAAGCGGTGTTTCTGCTCGGCGTGATGGCCCCCGATATCTTTATCGTTGCGATGCTCGCGCCGCTCGGAGCGATCGCCGTCGCGGCGTTCCGCGCGCTCAACGTCGTCTCGGACCTCACGTTCGTCGTGCCCAGCCCGTTGCAGAGTGCCGCCCAAATCGTCATTGGCCAACGCCTTGGCGCGCGTGACGCGATGGGTGCGCAATGGTTCTTCCAGCGAGCGACGCGCGTTTCACTCCTGTTGACGACGTTGACAGGGATCGTCACGGCGCTCTTAGCGTGGCCGCTCGCCTACCTTTTCACGCTCGACGCTGCGGTGGCGACGATCGCCGCGTGGCCGCTGGCCGTGCACATGATCACGCTGCCGCTGAAGGGGTGGGCGATGCTCTCACTGGCGCCGATTCGCGCGTCGGGCGACACGCGCTTTTCGATGGTGCTCGGCATCGTGTGCAGCGCGCTCGTGATACCGCTGGCGTACATAGGGATCGAGCGGCTGCATTTGGGCCTCTACAGCGTGGCGCTGGGATGGATCGTGGCCTGGGGCGTGCGCGCCGCGGTCACGCAGTGGAAACTGCACGATGGCGCGTGGATGCGTCGCGCGCCGCTGGCGGCGTAGAGAACCTCTCTAGCGGGGGTTTCTCGAGCGAGCGCGGCTAACGGAACGTCGTGTTCGCCCAGGGGTTCATCTCCGACCTTATCCGGCGTCCGGTAACGATCGACGATCGCCCGATCGGCAAAGTCGCCGACTTCCTCGTGGGGTCACCCGATGACGCGTTCCCGACCGTTGACGGCCTCATCATCAAGACGGCAGGCGGAATGCGCTTCGCTCCGATGGACACCGTAGCCGACGTCGATCAGAACGGCAGCGTCGTGTTGAGGATCGTGCCGAAGGAGCCGGCGCCTCCGGAGAGCGAGGAGCTCTATCTCGTCGCGGACTTGCTCGACAAGCAGATCGTCGACGTGGACGGCCGTAAAGTCGTGCGCATCAACGACATTGAAGTGGCCAATACCGGCGGTAAGCTGCGGGTGGTCGCGGCAGACGTCGGAATCGCCGGCCTCTTGCGGCGCTTGGGCCTTCGCTCGTTCGGGCGGCGCTGGCTCTCGCGACTGGACGCGATTCCGCGATCGATGATCGCCTGGAACTCCGTCGCACCGATTCGGGATGCCAACCCGTCACACGTGCGCTTGTCGGTCAAGCAGCACCGCCTCGCGCGACTGCACCCGTCCGAGCTCGCGGAGATCATCGGGGAGTTGTCGGCGCGCGAGGCCGCCGCGGTCGTCGGTCAGTTGGACGACGAGACGGCGGCCGATGCGTTCGAACATCTCGATGCGGAGACCCAAAAGAGCCTGATCGAGGACATCGGCACGGAACGCGCCGCCGACATCATCGAAGAGATGGACTCCGACGACGCGGCCGACCTACTGGCGGAGCTTCCGCAAGAGCAGCAATCGCAGCTGCTCGCGGAGATGAACGCGTACACCGCGGGCGAGCTGCGCGAACTCGTCAAGTATCCCGAAGACACGGCCGGCGGCCTGATGACCACGGACTACGTGTGGATCTACCCCCACCGCACTACGGAAGCGACGATTCGAAAGATCCGCGAGATCGCTCCGGTCTCCGAGTTCATTTACTATTTGTACGTGGTGGATGGCGACGACCATCTGCTCGGCGCGCTCTCGCTGCGGTCGCTGTTGCTCGCGCTGCCGACCGCGTTCATCGATCGAATCATGGAGCGTGATCTCGTCACCGTGACGCCGCTCATGCCCGCAGTCGAGGTCGCATCCACGATCGCGAAGTACGATCTCTTGGCTCTTCCGGTGGTTGAAGAGCACGGACGAATGCTGGGAATCGTCACCGTGGACGACGCGATCGACGCGATCATGCCCGAAGAGATCGCCAAGAAGCTGCCGCACATCCGCGCCCGGCACCAATCGCATCACGTCGCGACGTGACGCCCGAAGCGATCGTCGAGTACACCGAAGAGCTCGCGCGAATCGCTGCATCGGGCGGAGGACCCAAAGCTCTCGCGGTACACTTGGCCGCGGCGTCGGGTGGGGGCGTCTTGTTGGAAGACGCCGGCTGGCGTGCAATCACCGCCGCCGGCACCGTCGCGGTGCCACACAGCGCACGCCCGACCGTCGAGGGAGCCGCGCCGGGCACGGCGCAACGCGTGATGGCCGGTAACCGCCACGTCGGCTGGCTCTCGCTCTTTGGCGCGAACTCCGCGCTGAGCACGGTGCTTTTACGGCTCACCGCCGCCGCCATCGGAATCGAACTGAGCCGCAGCCTGCGCACGCTCGGCGAGCGCGATAGTTTTTGGGAGACGCTGCGCGCGGGTGGATTCCACGATGCCGCGTCGATCGGCGACGCGGCTGCGGCCTGCGGAATTGCCCTCGCGCCGCTCTACGTCACGGTTGCGTTGGAAGCGACCGGCAGCGACGCGCTTTCCGCAGATCCGCGCGAGCTCCGCGCGATGGCGGCGGAGGCGTTTCGTTCGCACGATCTCGGTTTTGCCGAAAACGCGGCAGTGCTCTTCACCTTTGTTCCTGCGCCGCGCGCAGTTGACGCCAGCAACGCCACGACCGCCGCCGGGCTTCTGCCCAAGCTCGCGCGCAAGCGCGATCCCGGGCTTCAAGTGTGCGGTGGAATCGGAGTCGCCGTGCCGCCGGAGCACGCGCCGCGCGGCGTGCAAACGGCGCGTGCTGCGATGGCCATCGGAAAACGGTTGTACGGGAGCGGGCGCGTCGTCGCGTTCGATGACCTCGGCGCGTACTCGCTAATTTACGAAGGCGCCGACGTCGAACGCCTGCGCGCGTTCGCCGCGGACGTTCTCGCGCCTTTGCGGACGTACGACGGCAAGCATCAAACCGAACTGGAGCGAACGTTGAAACTGTATTTCGCGGAGGGACAGAACGTCAAGACCGCGGCCGAGAGGCTTTTTGTTCACCGCCATACCGTCTTCTATCGCCTCCGGCAAATCGCAGAGATCTGCGCGCGATCCTTAGAGAATCCGCACGACCAGCTCACGCTTCGGCTGGCGGTCGCCATTGACGAGCTTCACAGTGCGTCCTGAGCCGCGGGCGCCGGGGAAGCGCGACGTGCGTAAGACGGCGCACGACCGTAACGTGCGTTTCGTACGGCTCGTCTTCGCCGATATCTTCGGCGTCAGCAAGAACGTTTCTATTCCCATCGATCAGCTCGACGCCGCGCTCCAGGGCCGCGTCACGTTCGATGGCGGCTCGATCGACGGATTCGTCCGCGGCGAGGAGCTCGACATGGTGTTGCTGCCGGACCCGGCGACGTTTGCGGTCTATCCCTGGAAAGCCGCACCCGACGGCAGTGAAGCGCGGCTCATCTGCGACATCGCCATGCCGGACGGCTCGCCGTTCGAAGGCTGTCCTCGAACGACGCTGCGCCGCGCGATCGAAAGCGCGCAAGGGCTCGACGGTCTGCGGGTCGGCTTGGAGGTCGAGTTCTATCTGTTCGAGCGTGCGGCGGCCGATGCCGTGACGACGGCGACGTCGGATGTCGGCTCGTATTTCGACTTCTCCGCCGACGATCGGGGCGAGGATGCGCGCAACGCGATCGTCGCAGCGCTGCGCGAGATGGCAGTACCGGTCGTTTCGGCGCATCACGAGCACGGCGCGGGGCAACACGAGATCGACATCGCGCACGACGATCCGCTGGCGGCCGCCGATCACGCCCTGACGCTACGCGCGGTCGCCAAACACGTCGCGACCGAATTCGGACTCGACGCGACGTTCATGCCCAAGCCGCTCGCAGAGCGCGCCGGGAGCGGCTTGCATGCGGACTTTCTCCTGCGCGAAGACACTGAGCGGGAAACCGCGCTGTATGTTGCCGGCGGTCTTCTCGCGCATGCGTCCGCGCTCACGTCGATTTGCAACCCGACCGTAAACTCGTATAAGCGCCTGGTCGCGGCGTGGGACGCGCCGATCTACACGGTCTGGTCGGAACGCAGTCCTAACGCGCTGGTGCGCGTGCCGGCCACGAAGCAGCCGCGCGTCGAAATGCGCAGCCCCGACCCCGCGTGCAATCCATATCTAGCGTTCGCGGCGCTGATCGGTGCGGCGGCGGACGGAGTTACAAACCGCACGCTGCCGGGACCGCCGCTCGCCGGTTCGACCTACGGGTTGAGCGATGCCGAACGCCGCGAGCGCGGGATCGGAACGCTGCCGACGTCCCTCCGGCAAGCGATCGCGGAGCTCGACGACGACTTAGTCGTGCGCGCCTCGCTCGGCGACCATCTCTATCACGCGTTTCGCGACGCCAAACTCGAAGAGTACGACCGGTACCGTCGCGCCGTTCACCCGTGGGAACGCGAACAGTATTTGAAGCTCTACTAGGGAACCTCTAGTCGTCTCACTGCGGCGCGGGTCCCGTAATCACGCGAACGAAGTCGTTCGGACGCAGCCACTTGTGAACCGCGTCGACGATCTCCGCGTTGGTGACGGCGATCTCGCGGCGCGCATCGTTCGTGGCCTGGTCGAGCGGTAAGCCGAACTGCGCGAAGTGGATCAGCTGGCGCGCAATGCCGCTAAAACTCGCCACGCGCATCGGCACTTGCGAGATCAACGACGCCTTTCCGCGCGCTAACTCGTCGGATTGCAGACCGGTCGTCGCGACGGCGTTGAGGTCCGCCATGATCAGCGACTGGGCCTGCGCGATCTTGCTGGGATCCGACTCGAAGTGCACGGAAAACGTCGAACGATTCTTGCCGAAGTCGGCCTCGGTGTGAACGTCGTAGACGAGCCCGTGGACGTCCCGCACGTCGTGAAAGAGAATCGACGCCCCGCCCGAGCCGAGAGATTCGTTGGCGACGGCGAGCGAGGGATAATCGGCATTCGTGCGACTGATCGACAGCACTTGCGCCAGTTGCACTTCCGACTGAATGCGCGCGGCGTCGGCCACCACGACACTCGCGGCGGCGTTGTTCGGCACCGTGGGAAGGTCGACGTTCGGCTTCGATCCTTCGGCCTTCCAACCGCCGAAATCTTTCGCTATCGCGCGGGCGGCACGCGCCGGATCCACGTCGCCGACCACGACGATCGTCGTCATGTCGGGCCGGTAGACGCTTGCGTAGTACGCGCGAACGTCGGCCGACGTTATCGAGCCGACGGTTTGCGGGGTCGCGAAGCGCTGCGCCGGATCGTCGGCCGGGAAAAGCGCCTTGTTCAGCGCGACTTCCGCGCGATGTTCCGGTGACGCCATCTCGCCCTGCACCGATCCCAACACTTCAGACTTTATTGCGGCAAAGCCACGCGCCGGGAACGCGGGGTGAAGCTCCTCGTCCGCAAGCAGCGCTACGCCGCGCTCGAAGTTCTTCGAAAGCGTCGTCAGCGAGAACTCCGTCCCGGCCGTGACCTCGGCGGAGATCGCGTCGAGCGCCTCGCGCAGCGCCAAGCGGGTCCGGGTAGTCGTCCCGAAGGGAAGCAGCCCGGTCGTGATATCGGCGAGGCCATCCTTTCCCGCCGGCGCCTGCATCGCTTCGTTGCTGTCGATGGAACCACTGACGACGACCGTTCGGGATACGTGCTGCGGCACGACGATCAGCCGAATCCCGTTCGGCAATACGGTATCGACGGGATGGATCGTGGAGTTCGGCACCTGTACGTTCGCGAATGCCGCTTGCGCCCAGTCCGGCAGCGGATCGTGATGCAACAGCGTCGGCTTGTTCTCGTTGGGCACTTGCGGCGTCTCCGCCGTCGTGGTCGCTGCGGCGTTCTTCGGCGCCGCGACGCCGACGATCTCGTGTGCCGGAGCGACGTACGTGCGCAGCACGCGATTGACGTCGGCGACCGTTACCTTTCGAATCGCGGCGAGAATGTCATCGGGCGACGAGAGTCCCTCGACGGCTACCGCCTGACTCCACTGCTCGCCGAGTTCGGCAATCGAGTTGGCTTTGAACTCGGCCTGCGCGATGGCGCGACGCTTTTCCGCCTCGACGAGCGCGGCCGGGGCGCCGCTGCGCCGGTACTCGTCGATCACGCCGCGCAGCATGGCGAGCGCGGTAGTCGCCGGCGTCGTGACCGGTACGACGAGGCTCGCGGCGGCAGAGCCGGCCAGCGGATGCGTGTCGAAGTCCGAAAACGCCGCCTGAAGCGCCTTGCCGGAGACGACCAACGCGTACAGGTCGGAGCGCTGATTCGAGAGCGCGGCTTCCAGAATTTGACCGGCCGCGTAATCCTTGCTGCGATACCCCGGAAAGCGGTATGCCAAGGCGACGACGGTATAGGGCTTATCGCTATCCACGTGAATCGTCTGCGCTCGCAGCGGTTTCAGATCGACCGGCCGGCGCGCCGGCAGTTTCGACGCCGGAATCGACCCAAAGTAGTGGTCCACCAGCTTGACGGTCGCCGGCCCGTCGATGTCGCCGACGATCACGTAGATCGCGTTGTTGGGATGGTACCACGCATCGTAGAGTGCGCGCAGCTGCGGCGCGTTAATCTGGGTATCGAAGGACTTCAGCGTACCGAGCCCGTCGTTGCCGTACGGCGTTCCCGCGAACATCGCGAGGTCCACCTGCAGAAACAGATGGCCGAGCGGGTCGCTATAGTCGGCCGTTACCTCGTTCTTGATCGCGCCACGCTCGATCTCCCAATCGGACTGCGACAGCGTCAGGCCGCGGGCGCGCGACGCCTCCATGCGCAGCAGCAGATCCAAGTATTGCGACGGCGCCATGAAGAAGTATTGGGTGATCTCGGATTGCGTGTCGGCGTCCCAATAACCGCCGAGGAGCTCCGCGATGTCCGCGATTTGCGACTGCGAGAGCGTCGCGCTGCCGCGGAACATCATGTGCTCGAGCGCATGCGCCTGCCCCGCGAACTCTTGATCGTTTGCGCCCACGCGGTAGTTCAACGTCGCCATCGCGACGGGCGCGAGCGGGTCGCGTACGGCGATCACGCGTAGGCCGTTGCGCAGGGTCGCGCGCGTCACGGTCAGCTCGTCGCTTCGAACCGGCGCGATCGCAAGGAAGATCAGCGCAATAAAAAAAGCTAGCGCGCCTAGAAAAGACTTCATGCCGCGGCAATACACCGCCGCGAAGGCGCGTACCCTTCTTCGGACCCTAGCTATCGCGGCCGGATCGGATACTCGTCGTCGGCGTCGTATTCGCCGGTGAGCTGCGAAGACTGCAGGTCGTAAGCCCCTTGAGGGGTTCGCACTATTCGAACCGCGATTTTCGGCGCAATCGGAGCCTTGGCGATATAGTCCTTGCGTGCGACCAGAACGACAGGATATACCCTCGCGGGTACGGCGACTAAGTAGACCGCGTCCCCCGAGCTGTGCGGGGGCACGTAGAACGCAATGTTTTGGTTGCCTTGCACCGCCCCGTTGCGCAACTTCGCGATCGAAAAGAGCAAGGCGACCTTCCTCCGCGGAACGTCGGCGGTCACCTGGGCGCGCGTTACGGTCTCGGTCCTGCTTTCTCGCTGCCTTCGTTTCGCGATCTGCTCTCCATAAACGCTCAGCGCCTCGGCGGCAATGTCAATGCCAACGTTACCGGTGTTTTCAAGCCGTTTGCGAACCGTTAAGAATACGACGCCGTTGGTCGTCGCGCTTTGCTCGACCACGGTCGCGATCGAAAATGACGGCGCCTCCGCGAGCGGCTTGATACGCTGCTCGTACACGAACGTGTAGAGCGCCCAAATCCCGGCGGCGACGATCGCGACGATCTCGACGATGATGCGGATCTGTTCCGCCTTGGTTGGAACCGAGTGAACGCGCAGCTCGCGCTTCATGACGGCGATTGCGACTTGGCCGCTCGCCGCAAGAGTTCCCAGGCCACTTCGACGTCGCTGCGCTCCGTCCGCAGGTTTCCGATGGCCAGCCGAAGCGCATACTTCCCATCAATCTTCGTATGCGAAATAAAGGCTTCCCCGGTTGCGTTCACGGCGTGCATTACGCTAGCGTTCAGGCGCTCCAGTTCGCTTTCCGCAAGACGCGGCGCGTAGCGAAAACAGACGACGGACAGCGGATGAGGCGCGAGGATCTCCCAATCCGGCGTCGCCTCGACCCAACGCGCAAACTCCTGCGCGAGGCCGATGTGCTCGCGCAGGCGCGCGCGAATGCCCTCCGCGCCGAAGTGACGCAACACGAACCACAGCTTGAGCGCTCGGAACCTCCGGCCGAGTTGCAGCCCATAATCCATGTAGTTGAGGGCATCCGCTTCCGGCACGCTAAGATATTCGGGTATCAGGCTGAACGTGCGCCGCAGCAGCGCCGCGTCCTTGACGAACAGCGCCGAACAATCCATCGGCACGAACATCCATTTATGAGGATTCACGACCAGCGAATCCGCACGTTCCGCTCCCGCGAGCAATCCCCGAAACTCCGGCAGGATCGCGGCAATGCCGGCGTAGGCGGCGTCAACGTGCAGCCAAACCTTATGGCGGCGGGCGATTTCGGCGAGTGCAGGCACCGGATCGATCGACGTCGTGGAGGTCGTTCCGACCGTCGCGACGATCGCCATCGGCCGAAAGCCGGCTTTCAGATCCGCTTCGATCGAGTCACGCAGCGCGTCCGGGCTCATGCGAAACTCAGCGTCGCACGGAACGCGCACGACGTTGCGCTGTCCGATGCCGAGCGCGATCGCCGCCTTTTCGACGTGCGAATGCGTTTCGTCCGTGATGTAGACGCGCAGCGCCGGAAGGTCGCGCCCCGTCATGCCCTCGTGGCGAATTTCCAACCCCAGCGCCTCGCGCGCCGCCGCCAGCGCCGTGAAGCCGGCGATCGACGCCGTGTCGTAGATCACGCCCGTCCAGTCTAGAGCGATCCCCAACAGCCCGCCGAGCCAACGCAGCGCGACCTCCTCCAACTCCGTCGCGGCGGGTGACGTTCGCCACAGCATCGCCTTCACGTCGAGCGTCGCCGCCAGCGCCTCCGCGGCAACGGCAACGGGCGCGGCGCTCGTTGCGAAATAGGCGAAGAAGCGCGGATGCTTCCACTGCGTGGTCGCAGGCACGACGATGCGTTCGAAGTCGTCGAAAATCGCGTCGAACGGCTCGCCCGCTTCCGGCGGCGATGCCGGTAGCGCGCCGGCGACGTCGCCCGGCCGGACGCTCGGCATCACGCGGTAGCGGTGCGGATCCGCGAAGTACCGCTCGATCCACCGCGTAACGCGCTCGAAATCTACGTCCGTCTTCGCCGCGCTCTCCATTTCTTGGAGTGTTGGCGCCCGAGGCGCAGAAGGCCCCGGTATGAAGTATCGGACGTATCCCGCGAGCGACGTCACCGTCAGCGAGGTCGGATTCGGTCTATGGACCACGTCGACCGGCTGGTGGGGAGAAAAGAGCGACGACGAAGCGGTTGCGCTGCTGCACGCCGCAGGCGACGCGGGCATCACGCTCTACGATGCGGCCGATGCCTACGGAAACGGCCGGAGCGAAGAGCAGTTGGCCGCGGCGTTTGCGGACCGGCGCTCGACCGTGGTCTACGCGACCAAGTTCGGGTACGACTTTTCGGATGGAACGGAGCGGCGCGGGCAATCCGAGCTGCCGCAGGACTTTTCATCGCAGTTCGTTCGCCGCGCGCTCGAAGCGTCGCTCCGCCGCTTGCGGACAGACTACATCGACATCTATCAGATGCACAACGCGCGGATGGGCCAAATCGACGACGACACGCTCTGGGATCTGCTCGAGACGTTGAAGGGAGAGGGCAAGATTCGGATGTACGGGGTGGCGCTCGGTCCCGCGATCGGCTGGCTCTACGAAGGCGTCGAGGCCGTGCGCCGCCGCGACGTCGCGAGCCTGCAGATCATCTGGAACATGCTCGAGCAATACCCCGGCAGCGAACAGATTCGCGCAGCGGACGACGCCGGTGCGCGCACCGGCTACATGATCCGGGTGCCGCATTCGAGCGGCCTGCTCGAGGGGCACTATACCGCGCAAACGACGTTTCCGCCGGGCGATCATCGCCGGCATCGTCCGCGCGAGTGGCTCACGAATGGGGTCGAAAAGGTCGCGCGCCTGCGCTTCTTGGAGCGACCGGATCGAACGCTGGGGCAGTCTGCGATCCAGTGGCTATTGAAGGAGACGCGCGTGATGACGGTGCTGCCCAACATCTACGATCGCGCACAGCTCGACGAGTTTGCCGCCGCGCCGGACGCGCCGCCCTTAACGGATGCAGAGCTCGAGCAAATTTCTGCGCTCGTCGCAAGCAACTTCGGCGTCGAAGAACCGCCCGCGGCGTTCAAGGGTACGATGACGCTCGGGGAGGCCGCCCTGCGATGAAGCTCGAGCACGTCAGCACGCCTCACGCGCCCGAACCAATCGGCCCGTATAGCCAAGCCGTTGCGAGCGGCCACGATCTCTACTGCAGCGGTCAGATCGCACTCGATCCACAGACCGGCGAGCTGGTTGGTGAGGATGCGGGCGCACAGGCGGAGAGGGCGATTGAGAACATCGCCGCGATTCTTTGCGCCGCCGGCTACGAGTTCGCCAACGTTGTCAAGACGACGATCTACTTGGTGGACATGCGCGATTTTGCGGCCGTGAACCGCGTCTACGATAAGTATTTCGGACTGACGAAGCCGGCCAGGTCTACCGTCGCCGTCGCCGCGCTGCCCCGCGGTGCGCGCGTCGAGATCGACTGCATCGCCCGGGACTAGTCCTTAGGGGCCTGACGCTCCGGCGAGGCGCGCGGATTCCTCTTTCGCGATCTCCGCGACTTCGGGATCGAGCGATGCCTGCGCGGCCTTGAGCTCCTCGATCGCCAACGCCTTTTGACCCTGCGCCGCGTAGGCGCGCGCCAGAAGGTAGCGGATACGGCCATCGTACGGCGCGGCCGCAACTCCTTTGAGCAGCGCGGCTTCGGCGAGCGGATAGAGATTGTTGTGCTCGTAGTCAATGCCGAGATTCACGTACGATTCGGCGGTGTATGGGTTCACCGCGATCGCCTGCACGTAGTAAGTCACCGCGCGCTTCCAGTCGCCGCGAGCGTCGGCCAGGTAACCGAAGTTGACGATAGCCTCGGGCCGCTCGGGCTCCAACCGATGCGCCTTGCGAAACTGATCGAGAGCATCGCCGTACATGCCGTCCTGGATGTACGCGACGCCGAGATTATCCACGCACGCGTAGTTGAATGGGTCGAGCGCCAAGCAAGTTCCCAGGTACTGCATCGCGGTCGCGTGTTGCTGCAAGTCGAGGTACGCCATCGCCGCGCCGTTGAGGGCCGCAATCGATTTCGGTTGCGTATCGAGGGCGCGTTGAAAGTAGCGAATGGCGGCGTTAGGCTGGTGGAGCGTCCCGAAGATCTCGCCTAACTCTTCCTGCGCGTCGGCATCCGTCGGATTGTCGTTCGCCCGCCGTATCATCTGCGACTCGTACTGCGTAAGATCGCCCTTGCGCCGGTGCAAGAACACCAGGTCCTTGATCGAGTCGGTGCCCGGGAGCGCGCTTTCGAACTGCGCGATCGCCTCGTCCACGTGATTCTGTGCTGCGTACACGACGCCCAGCCGGTTGTGCGATTCCTTATCGCCGGCGTCGCGGGCGATTAGGGCGCGATAGATGGCCTCTGCACGGTCGAAGCGTCCCTGGCGGTAGTAGAGATCTCCGAGAAAGCGCGCCGCATCGGCGGCGGAGGGATGCGAGGCGACAAAATCCTCGAGCCCTTTAATGGCTCGATCCATGTCGCCGGCAGCGATCAGCTCGCGAGCGTACATGATCGCCGCCTGCTGATCGGCCTTCGCGTGGGCCTCCACCGGCAGGATTACCGTCTGGGTTTGGGCGAGGGCGAGTGCCCCGAGCCCGAATGCGAGTAGCAATGCGAGCGGTAAAGCGCGGAAAAGGGATCGTCTCATCGCACGTACCTCAACGCTAGTATAGCGCACCGTCGCGCCCCCGCGTGACCGGCGGCCGCCCGCCCGACTTAGTGCGCCAGCGGCAGCACGTTGCTCGGGATCAGCGGATAGAACGTCATGAGAACGATAACGGCGCAGCAGATTGCCGCGCTCACCCAGGCAAGCGGGACGAACGGGCGCGGTTCCGGCAAGCCGGTCTCCGCCGGGGCGTACATCGCGCGCACGACCTTCGCGTACGCGTAGAGCGAGATGGCCGTTCCCACGATCAACAGCGCGGCGAGCCATACGAAACCGGCACTGACGCCGCTCGCTAGGATCAGAATCTTGCCGAGGAAGCCCGCCGTGGGCGGTAAGCCCGCGAGGGCTAAAAGGATCAGCGTCATCGCCGCGGCCAGCCACGGGCGGCGCTCCGCGAGGCCCTGATAGTTCCGCAAGTCGGCGCCCTCTTCGCCGTGCGGCGAGATCGCCGCCGCCACGGCAAACGCACCGAGGTTCATGAAGGCGTACGCCGTCAGGTAGTACAGCGCGTAGCGCAGTCCAAGTGGCGTTCCGCCCGCGAGCGCGACCAAGATATATCCCACCTGCGCGATTCCGGAGTATCCCAGCAGCCGCTTGAGATCGCGCTGCGCCAGCATGCCGACGTTGCCGACGATCATCGAGACGCCGGCGACGATCCAAACCGGCAGCAGCAGCCGCTGTCCGACGCTGACCGGCAACGCGGCGTAAATAAATCGCGCGAGGACTGCGATGGTCGCCGCCTTCGTGGCGACGCTCATGAAGGCCGTCACCGGAAGCGGCGCGCCCTCGAAGACGTCGGGGGTCCACGTATGAAACGGCACGAGGCTCAACTTGAAGACCAGGCCGATCAAGAACATGCCGGCGCCGGTCCAGAATAGCGGGTTGGCGACGTGCGCGGGATTCGCCAGATCGGCGAGCTCGACGCTCCCCGTCGCGCCGAAGAGCAGTGCGGAGCCGAACAGCAGAAACGCCGTCGCCATTGAGCTGAGGATCAGATACTTCAGCGCGGACTCCCGCGACGCTTTACGGTCGTCGGTCGCACAGAGCGCGTAGAGTCCGAGCGATAGCAACTCCAATCCTAAGAAGATCATGATGAGGTTTGCGGCGCCGGACATCAGCATCGCGCCGCAAGCGCTCCACAACATAATGGCGATGCTTCCGGCGATGCGCGATGCGGGCCCGAGCGCCGCGTACAGTATCACGGAGCCGGCCGCCGCGATCAGGATGATCTCTTGAAAGACCGTCGCGAATCCACCCGTAAGGAATCCGCCAAAGAACGCGTTGTAGTCGTGGCCGAACTGCCGGGCCGCTACGAACCCGGCGGCGGCGAGACCGGCCAACGCGATGACGATGGATGCGTAACGCTGCTCGCGGCGCGCGAAGAGGATGTCGGCGAGCAGCACCACGAGCGCGGCGATCGCAACGATGCTCACCGGCGCGACGGCCCACCAGTCGGCGGAGGTAAACGGCAGCGTCACGGATGCAACAACGGCGCCGGATAGACGCCCACGACAACGAGTGCCGCCAAGAGCGGGGCAACGGCCAGGGCCTCCGGCCAAGTCAGGTCGCCCCGCACCGGCACGTCGGGCACTTCCGGTCCGTTCATGGCGTCTTGATACAGCCGCAGGAAGTAGGCGGATGCCACGACGATCGCGATGAGCGCGACGATCACCGGCCAGACGTATCCGGCTTGATACACGCCGATGAGGATCAAGAGCTCCCCCGCGAAGCCGGCGAGTCCCGGAAGCCCCAAGGCCGCTAGCGCCGCGATGCACAACGCGCCGGCGAGCTTCGGATTCTTCCAACCTAAGCCGCCCAGCCGCGCCAACAGTCGCGTCGCCTCCCGCTCCTCAACGTATCCCAGCACGAGAAAGAGCGCGGCGGAGAACAGTCCGTGGGCAACGATGTAGACCAGCGCCCCGCGCAGCGCGATCGGATTGCCGGAGCCGACCGCGATCGCAATCAAACCGAGATGCGAAAGCGACGAATATGCCACGATGCGTTTTGCATCGTTTTGCGTCAGCGCGATCACGGCGCCGTAGATCAGGGAGACGGCGCCCAACACCATCAGCGCAAGGGCGTACGCGTGGACCTCATGCGGAAGCAGGGTGAGCGCGATAACGAGAAATCCATAGAGTCCCGCCTTCGACTGAACCGCCGATACGACGGCAACCATAGGCGCCGGCAATCCGCTATAGGTCGGCGGCATCCACGTGTGCAGCGGCCATACCGGCGTCTTCACCAAGAACGCGAACGCGAAGCCGGCGTAGATCCACGGCGCCCACGCTCCGACGAGCGGGCCTGCCGCGCGCCCGATCACGTCGGTAGAGCCGTAAATGACGCCGAAGGCGGCCGTCGCCAACAGCAGCGTGAGGCCGCCGGCGAAGTTATAGATGAAGTAGCGCCACGCGGTCGCCGGATGTTCGCCCCAACCGATCAAGACGAAGAACACCGGCAAGAGCATCAGATCCCAAAAGAGCGCAAAGAGCAGCAGGTCGCGCGCCAAAAAGAGGCCGAGCATCGCGCCTTCGAGCAGCAGCAGTTGCGCGACGAAGTCGCGGAGGCGCGCTTCGCGCGAAGCGGCGATCGCACAGGCGGTCGCGACGGTCAACAAGAGCGCGATCCAGAACGACGTCGGGGTCGCGCCGAAGTGAAATGCGGCGTCGAACGGACGCGAAAGCCAGCGAAAGCTCCACTCGCTCGTCGTGCCCGCGGCGATGACGGTCACGAGCGTGATCGTGGCGACGACGACGCCGATCGCTCGCGAGAGCACGCGATCTTGGCGAGGCAACGCGAAGAGCAGCGCGCCGGCGACCAACGGCAACAGGATCGTCGCGAGCACGATCATTTATCGCACGCCCGCGGCGACGGCATAGTAGACGATGAAGCAGGCCGCGCCCGCAACCAAGATCAACGCGTAGGCGCGAACGAGTCCCGTCTGAAATGATCGCACCAACGTGCCGAGCCAACGCGCCCAGTAGACGAGATCGCGCACGGCGCCATCGAAGACGTGCGGGTCGAGCACGCGCCCGAAGAGCGCGCCCAACTGCTGCGCGGGGCGTACGAAGAGCCGCTCGATGAGCCAGTCAAAGTACAAGAGATTGGTCAGGAGCGCCGGCATGCGCTCCGACTCGCGCCGCAGGCGCGCGACGGCATCGGCCTGCGCACTGCGGGTGGCGTACCGCTGCCACGCGATCGCGAAGCCGATGATGACGGTAATGAAGACGAGCAGCGTCGTCACGCCTTCGGAGACCGGCGGCAGCGCAATCGCGCGACTCGACGTCGCGCCGAAGAGCGGCGCGAAGAATCGTTGCCACGGCGAATTTTCCCCGCCGAACATCAGCACCGCGCCGATTGCGACGCTGGGCGCTATCAACACGGCGACCGGCGCGTTCATGATCCACGCGGGAGCGTGCGGCCGATGCGCCGGCTCGGCTGCCGCGTGAGCCTGCGCGGCTTCGCCGCGGTACTCGCCCAAGAACGCAACGAACAAGAGACGGAACATGTAGTAGGCGGTGATTCCGGCGGTCACGATGTCGGTCGCGTACACCCAGGGATGGCCGTGCTGCAACGCCCCGTAAATCACCGCGTCTTTGGAAAAGAATCCGCTGAACCCTGGAACGCCGCAGATCGACAGCACCGCGGTCAGCATCACCCAAAACGCGAAGGGCATGCGGCGCCGCAGCCCTCCCATCGCGCGGATGTCTTGCTCGTCCGCCAACGCATGGATGATCAGGCCGGCGCCCAAGAAGAGCTGCGCTTTGAAGAACGCATGCGCAAAGAAGTGCGCGATGCCGCCCTCGTACGCGCCCACGCCGACGCCCATGATCATGTAACCGATCTGCGACATCGTCGAGTAGGCCAAAATGCGCTTGATGTCCCATTGCGCCGTTCCCAGAATCGCGCCGACGAGCGCCGTCGCCGCGCCGATGCCTCCCACGAGCAGTTGCGCGCCGTGGCTGTGATCCCATAACGGCGCGCACCGGGCCACGAGGTAGACGCCGGCCGTCACCATCGTGGCGGCATGGATTAACGCGGAGACGGGCGTCGGGCCCTCCATAGCGTCGGGAAGCCACGTGTGCAACGGAATCTGGGCCGATTTTGCCGCGGCCCCGATGAAGAGTGTCACGCAAATCGCGAAGAGGACGCCCGCGCTCAGCGCCGGCGCCGCCGCGAAGACGGCACCGAAGTTGATCGAGTGAACGTTCGCGACGATCAGGAAGATCGCGAACATCATTCCGACGTCGCCGACGACGTTGATGACAAAGGCCTTGCGGGCCGCCGCCACCGCACTCTGCCGCTCGAACCAGAAACCGATCAAGAAGTACGAGGCGAGGCCGACGAGGCCCCAGCCGACCAGGAGTCCGATGAAGTTGTCCGACAGCACGAGCGTCAGCATCGCAAAGACGAAGAAGCTCATGTACGCGAAGAAGCGCGCAAAGGCCCGATCGCCGTCCATGTAACCGATCGAGTAGAACACGATCAGGAAGCCGACGCCGGTGATGATGAACGTCCAGATCAGCGAGAGCGGGTCGAGCAAGAGCCCAAAATCGAAGCCCGGCAGCCACGACGCGAGCGGCTGATGCGCGCCCAGTGTTCCGCCTGCGCCCTGCGTCGCGTCACTCCACGACGCCACCGCGAGAACGAAGGAAATGCCGACCAAGGCCGATGCCAGCCAGCCCGACATCGTGCGCAGCTGCGGCCCAAACGCCCAGCAGATAATTGCTCCGAGCAGTGGCAACAGCCACAGCGTCAGCACCAACGGATACGTTCCGGTAACGCCGAGCGAGTGACTCACGCCACTAAATCTTTTCTAAAGTTTGGAGGGTCGTGCTTTCGTTGTGCCGAGCGGTTGGAATTCCGTGAGCGCGGCGTCGCGACTTTTTCGGCCAGCCTAGAGGGCCTTTCAAACCATTTTCCTCTCGAAAAAGCGCGCGAGCAGGAGCGACGCTCGGATGCGTCGCGACGAGCGTCCGAGCGACGGAATTCCAACCGCTCGGCACAACGAAGCGAGCTAGCCATGCAGGCTCCGCACGTCGTCCACATCCACGAAGCGCTCCGGCCGGAACGTCGTGACGATGATGGCGAGGCCGATCGCGGCCTCGGCGGCCGCAACCGTAATCACGATGAACGCGAAGATCTGTCCGGCATTCTGCAGCCAGAGTCGCGCAAAGGCAACGAGCAATAGATTGCCGGCGTTGAGCATTAACTCGATGCTCATCAGCATGATGAGCGGATTGCGCCGGACGATCACGCCGAATACGCCGATAAAAAAGATGACTGCGGCGAGCGCCACGTAGTCGCCGATCGGAACGACCACTATCCTTTCCCCTCGCGCAGAATCGCTTCGCGCATGCGCCGGTCGGTCGCCGCCTGCGCGCGCGGCCGTACCTCGCGCATCTGCTCGCCGCCGAGCGTGATCACGCCGATTACCGCAACCATCAGCACTAGCGCGGTCACCTCGAACGGCAGCAGTTGGACCGTGAAGAGCGCCTTCCCGAAATCGGCGATGCTGCCGAATACGCCTTGATTGCCCACGGGCGCCGTCGCGGGTGCACTGCCCTGCGGCGCACGCGCGACCGCGAAAATCAGGAAACCGAGCGCGGCGAGGACGGCGACGGCGGTCGGTATCCAAATTTTCGGCAGGCGATTCGGTCCGATCGCGAACGGCGCGACGCCGCTGCTCAGCAGCGCGATGACGAAGACGAAGAGCACCAAGATCGCGCCCGAGTAGACGATGATCTGAATGACCCCGAGAAACTCGGCGGACAGCGTGAGATACACGACGGCCAGCGCGGCAAAGTTGATCAGGAGCGCAACGACGCTATAGACCGGCTTGGCTGCCACGATCGTCCAGACGGCGCTGCCGATCAAAATGGCCGCCAAAGTCCAAAACGCGATCACTGCAGCGCCAAGCCTTTGCGTTGTTTCTTGAGGATCTGCCCGCGCCACGTGGCGTCGTAGCCGGTGGCCGGGTCAACGGTCGATTTGATCTGCGCGACCCGGCCAAGATCGCCGGGTATGCCGCCGGGTCTCTCGTCCGGCGCGGCGCCGGCGCCGGCGTCGGCCGGAACGATGAGCCGCGCCTTATCATAAATGAACGAGCCGCGACGAAAGTCGGACATCTCGAACCGCGGCGTCAGCACGATGGCGTCGGTCGGGCACGCCTCTTCGCACATGCCGCAAAAGATGCACCGCAGCTCGTCGATCTCGTAGCGCGCCGCGTACCGCTCGCCGGGAGAGCGTCGGTCGTCGGGCGAGTTTTCCGCCCCGATCACCGTGATGGCGTTGGCGGGACAGACCGACGAGCAAAGCTCGCAGCCGATGCAGCGTTCCTTGCCGTCGGCATAGCGCCGCAGCTCGTGCAGGCCGTGAAAGCGAGGCGCGTGCTTCTTTTTCACCGACGGATATTGAATCGTCGGCTTGCGTCGGAACATGAAGCCGAAGGTGATGGACAGTCCCCGCAGGATTGCCCCGATGTTATAGAGTCGCTTGTGCGTTGCCATTCGTGAACGGTTATCCCCGATAGGCCACGACGATCGCGGTGACCACGAGATTGAGCGTGGCGACCGGCAGCAAGAACTTCCAACCAAACGCCATCAGGCGGTCGTAGCGAATACGCGGCAGCGTCGCTCGCAGCCACATGTAGAAAAACATGAAGGCCGCGACCTTGAGCACGAACCAGACGACGCCCGGCACGGCGGTCAAGCCGAACGGCGCGTTCCAGCCGCCGAAAAAGAGCAGCGTCGCGATGCACGAGACGGTGAGCATGTTCACGTATTCGGCGATGAAGAAGAGTCCGAAGCGCAATCCGGAGTACTCCGTGTGAAATCCCGCGACTAGCTCCGTCTCCGCCTCCACGAGATCGAACGGCGCGCGGTTCGTCTCGGCGACCGCGGTGATGACGTAAATCACGCAACCGACGAACTGCGGCAGCACGAACCACCAGCGCAGCTGGGCGTTGACGATGCCGTCGAGCGACGTCGTACCGGCCAGAATCAGCACGCCGATGAGCGAGAGCGACATCCCGAGCTCGTAACTGATCATCTGCGCGGTGGAGCGCACGCTGCCCAACAGCGGATACTTCGAGCCGGAGGCCCACCCGCCCAAGCAGATGCCGTAGACGCCGAGCGAGGTAATCGCGAGGATCACCAAGATGCCGGCGTTGACGTTGCCGATCACCCACGTGCCGCCGCTCGCCGACGCGCCGAATGGAATGACGGCGTAGACCGAAAACGCAGTCACGAGCGAGATGAACGGCGCGAGCTTATAGAGCAGTGGATCGGCGGTCTCGGGAGTGAGATCTTCTTTCAGCAGCAGCTTGGCCGCGTCGGCGGCGGGCTGCAGCAGTCCCCACGGCCCGACGCGATTCGGTCCGGGACGAAGCTGCATCCATCCCAACACCTTGCGCTCGACGAGCATCGCATACGCGAACGACGTCACGACGACGAACAGCAGTATCGCCGACTTGATCAGGACGACGACCCAGACCGGCATGCTAGGAGACCTCGCTCCTCAAACCCGCAAGCCAGGGATCGTGCGACCAGGTCCCGCCGCCGGCGAGAATTTTCGTCTTGCGCTGCGCCGTCGGATACTCGGGAGCGAAGCGCTCGTCGCCCAACGTGAAATCCGCCGCGCTCTTCGCGATGAGATTGACCGCGATCGCGTGCGCGTCGTCGCTCGACGGCAGCGCGACGCCGAGCTGATCGCCGAGGGCATCGAGCATCTCACCGTCGGAGAGCGCGAACTCCGGCGCCTGGAGCGACGCGTTGACCGGCAGCAGCTCTCCGGCGAAATTCGTCGTGGTTCCGAACTTTTCGAACGGGCCTTTCGCGGGCAACACGAGGGCGGCGCGCTCGGCGGTCTCCGTCATGAAGAGGTCGCTGACCACCAGAAACGGCGTGGCGGCGAGCGCCGCGGCCGCGGCGGCGGGATCGTTGGCGTTGCGCGCCGGGTTCGCGCCGAAGATCGACAGCACGCGCAGCTCGCCGTTGCGCGCGTTTTCCAGCATGGCGTACGCATCGAGACCGTCGTCGGCCGCGGAGAATCCCGGACCGCTGCGCGGCAGCATACCCATCGCTTCGGCTCCGCGCGCGTTGCCCTGCTCGCCGGTAATGAACGCCGAGAGGTTCTCGACGGCTTCGAACGCCTGCGCGTACTCCCGGCCCGTCGCCAAGTCGCAACCGTCCCAAACGAGCGCGACGCGCGCCGAATCGCGCGACGATTGGAGCGCCGAGTGCGCGTCGGACGCCGTAACGATGCGAGCGCCGTTCTCGCGGACGGCCTTTTGCATGCGAAGCCACAACACCGGCGCGCGTTCCTGCGGTGAATTGCCCGCGACGACGATCGCGTCGGCCGAGTCGATCGCGGCGAGGGCGCCCCCGTGCCGCCCCGGCGTCGCTTGCCGCTGGCGTCCGCCGCGCCAGTCGAGATTTCGCGCGCCGAGCGCGCGAAAGAGCGCCTGCAATAGGTAGGCTTCTTCGTTGGTCAGACGGCCACCGCCGATCGCGCCGACGCTTTGCGGACCGCTCGCGGCGATCGCCTGGCGTAGCGCTTTGCACCACAAGATCAGCGCATCGTCCCAACCGACTTGGACGAGCCGCCCATTCTTGCGGTAGAGCGGCTGCGTCAGCCGCTGCGGCGATTCGTAGAAGCCGACGTTATAGCGGCCGCGATCGCAGAGCCACCCGTCGGAAATCGGATCCTCTTCCACCAGCATCGTGCGCAGGAGGGTGCCGTAGCGCACGTCGGCATACTGCTGACAGCCCACCGAACATTGCGTGCACGTCGTTTGCGTGCGGTCGAGGTCCCAAGGGCGCGACTTGAAGCGATAGGTCTTCGACGTGAGCGCGCCCACGGGACAGAGCTCCGTGACGTTCCCTGTAAAGTTATGCCGGTACGGGCGCCCGGTCGCCGTCGCGATGATGTCGCGCGCGCCGCGTTCCTTCACGACCAACTGGCTCTCGCGCGCGACGATGTCGTCGAAGCGAACGCAGCGCTGACAGACGATGCAGCGCTCCTCGTCGAGAACAATCGTCGGCCCCAGATCCACCGCTTTGGGCTTGGCGAGCTTCGGATCGGCAACGTCGGAGCTGCCGCGACCGTAGGCGAGCGCATAGTCTTGCAGATCGCACTCGCCGCCCTTGTCGCAGATCGGACAATCCAGCGGATGGTTAACCAAGAACAGCTCGAGCACGGTGGCGCGCGCGGCTTCCACTTTGGGGCCCTTCGTGCGAACGACCATGCCGTCCGTGACCGTCGTGTTGCAGGCGATCTGCAGCTTGGGCATCCCCTCGATCTCCACCATGCAGATGCGGCACAGCCCCGCGGGGCCGAGCTTCGTGTGATAGCAGTAGATCGGAATCTCTTGGCCGATCGTCTTCGCCGCTTCAACTAATAGCGTGCCTTTCGGAACTTCGATGGCGATGCCGTCGATCGTCACCTTCACGAGCTGGTCGCTGCGCGCCAGGAGCGGGGGAGCACTCATGCCGGCTGCTCCGCGGTCGCCAAGATGCGCTGCTCGAACTGCTCGGGAAATCGCACGATCACCGACCTCAAAAACGGCTCGATCGAATCGCCGAGCGCGCACAGGTTCAAGCCGGTGATTGAGCTCGAAACGCGACTGAGCATCTCCATATCGCCAGGCACTCCGCGGCGATCGACCATCCGTTCCAGGACGCGCTCCAGCCAGCTTCCTCCCTCGCGGCACGGCGTGCACTGTCCGCACGATTCGTGCGCGAAGAAGCGGACGAGATTGAAGGCAGCCTTCACGAAATCCGTCGTGTCGTCGAACACGACGAACGCTCCGGAGCCGAGCATCGATCCGGCCTTCGTCATGCTCTCGTAATCGTACGGCCAGTCGAGATGCTCTTCAAAGATGCAGGCCGACGAGCCGCCCCCGGGCTGCACCGCCATCAACGTTCGCCCGGCTCGTAGCCCGCCCGCGAGCTCGATGATTTCGCGCACGGTGGTGCCGAGGGGAACTTCATAGTTGCCCGGATTACGTACGTGTCCCGAGACCGAAACGATCTTATAACCCTTGCTCCGCTCGGTTCCCACGGCCGCGAACCACTCCGCGCCTCTCTCGAGGATCGGCACGAGATAGGCGAGCGTCTCGACGTTGTTGACGACCGTCGGCATGCCGTAGAGTCCTTCGACCGCCGGAAACGGCGGTTTCAACCGAGGCTCGCCGCGCTTGCCCTCCAGCGAGTTGAGCAAGCCGGTCTCTTCTCCGCAGATGTACGCGCCGGCGCCGCGATGGACCGTTACCTCCAAGTCGTAATCGGTACCGAAGAGCTTCTCGCCGACGTAACCGGCCTTCCGAGCCTCCTCGAGCGCGGCGCTGAATATCTCGTACCCGCGCTTGAACTCGCCGCGAATGTAAATGAACGCGTGATGCGACGCGATGCCGTAGGCGCCGATCAGCATGCCTTCCAAGATCAGATGGGGCGCCTCTTCGAGTAGCATGTGATCCTTGAACGTGCCCGGCTCCGCCTCGTCGCAGTTGCAGACGAGATAGCGCGGAAACGTCTTCCCGGGCAGAAAGGACCACTTCTTGCCGGTCGGGAAGCCGGCGCCGCCGCGGCCGCGCAATCCGGATTTTTCTGCGAGCGCCAAGACGTCCGCCGGTTGCATCTCGCGTACTGCCCGCTCCCACTGCCGATATCCGCCGCGCTGACGGTACACGTCCAGCGAGCGCAAATCGGCTTCGCCGATTCCCTCCATTAAAATCTTAGTGACCGGCACGATCCGTTCGTCCGTCGTTGGCTTCGATCAATGCACGCGGCTCGATCGCCGCGCGCTCCGAGGTGCGCCCGAAGAGGTAGACGTCGCGATTGATCAGGTGATCCAGCATGAGCGTCCCGGCCGTGTCGCCGATGCCGCCGGCGTTGTTCGGATCGGCGACGTCGACGGCGCCGCGCGACTTGCGGCCGCGTGCGATCTGCGCGTCCGCCGGAATCGCCCAGGTGCGCCCAGGCGTCTCGGTCTGCGTCATCGGCGCCGTGCCATAGGTGCCGGCGCGCATCGCGCCGAGCATCTCGTCGATCTTCTGCGGCGTCAGATCGTAGACGAACTCGAGGTTCACCTGCGCGCACGTGGCGCGGTCGCAGGCGGCCAGACACTCGACCTCTTCGTACGAGATCGCGCCGTCCTCGGTCGTTTGCAAGTGGCCGACGCCGAGCTTCTCGCGCGCGTACGCCATGATGTCTTGCGCGCCGTTGATGCTGCACGCCAATCCGCGGCAGATCTGCAGCATGTACCTTCCGACGGGCCGGCGATAGAGCAGCGTATAGAACGAGACCGCGCCCTCGACTTCCGCGGCCGTGACCCCCAGCAGCTGCGCCGCGGCGTCCATCGCTTGCTGGCTCACGAACCCCTCGTGCTTTTGGAAGAGATGCATGATAGGCAGCAGCGCCGAGCGCTTTTGCTCGTACTGCGCCATCAAACGTTCGCACTCCGGACGAAGCCGCTCGAGCAACGCCGGAAAGTTTTTCTCGCGCTCAGTCATTGCGGGTTTCTCTGGTTACTGCTCGGCGGGCGACGTGATGCTTCAGAGCCGCTCGTCGCTCGGCCATCCAGGCCTCGCTCCTGCTGCCACCCCGCCTCGCTCCCGCCGTCCTTGGCTCCGCTCGGCGGTCGTGACGCTCTTCAGCATCACGTCGCCCACCTCGCAAAAGCGAACCAACTTTATCGAAGCAAAAACTTTCCGGCGTTGCTCTCGCTAAGAAAGCTGCAACATCACTCTTTGCGACCGATGAGGTTTGTGCCGCGTTGAGCGGCGGACGTTCAGTGGGGCGGCTGAGGAGGCTCGTGACGGCGAGCGGAGGCTGGATGCCGGGAGCGAGCCGCACGGCAGTAGGAGCGCCCCATGGACGGCGCGCGACGAACGTCTCCGCAGCGCCCCGCTGAACGTTCGACGCGAAGCGCGGGCAAAGAATCATCGGTCCACTTCTCCGAACACCGGGTCGAGCGAGCCGATCATCACGACGAGGTCAGCGATCAGGTTGCCGGGGCCGATGCCCTTGAGCGCTTGCAGATTGTAGAGACTCGGCGGACGGGTGCGCACG